>NZ_JAOWGW010000040.1:0-330529 GCF_030332945.1 Citrobacter sp. Cpo037 | reverse complement strand
TTGATGGCTCATGATGTCCCTCTGGGATGCGCTCCGGATGAATATGATGATCTCATATCAGGAACTTGTTCGCACCTTCCATAACTTCAATGATTTAATATGCGTTAATGTTAGCTCAACCTATTTTTTGAATTATAATCGACATCCATACCAGTACACTTCACCCTATGCCCTTCTTCAACGGCGTCACGTTATAATCCTCACCTCTTTCTAAGGAAACCAGCAAGTTAGCCCATAAATCTAAGGCTTGTTTCCTCTCGTCGAAATACTGATAGCGGTTGTAAATCCCCTCAACGCCTTTAATTCTGTGATTCAGGCAGCGTTCTGCAACAACTGGATCAACTCCCAATGCGGCCAGATGAGATCGCGCTGTGCGTCGGAAATCATGAATGGTGAAGTTAGGAACGCCGGGCATGTTGGCTTTTATTTTTGCTAACGCTACTGGCAATGTGCTTTCCTGAATGTGGGGGATCATCCGGTGCTGCATCTTCCTGGCCGGAAGCACCCACTGACTATTGCAGGACATCCGGTGCAGTTCTTTCAGCCATTCAAGCGCCGGTGCTGGAATGGGGATATCGATCGCATCGCCATTCTTAACCCGCTCTGCGGGTAAGTGCCAGACGGCTTCATCAAGATCAAACTCTTCCCAACGAGCACCACAAAGCTCCATCTTGCGGCAGCAAAAGACTAACAGGAGTTTCATTGTCAGTTCATTTTGACGTGAGAATCCCTTTGTCATAGGCATGGCCTGAAAGAACTGGATGAGTTCTTCACGGCTTAGCCAGCGTTCCCGGCTTTGCTCCTGACCGCCCGCATCAGCAATTTCAAATGCGCCTGTAGGATTAGTTTCCAGCATATGCCGTTTTATGCCGTAATCGAATATACGGCGAGTCCACCTCAACACATCGTTAGCGACTGTCGGCGCACCACGCTGGACGATTTTTTGCAGCATGTCGTCGATATGCCAGGCTTTAACGTCTTCGATTCTGAGATGCCCAATATTGGGGTTGATGTCCTTGTCTATGCGACGGCGCAGAATGTCCGGGTGTTTCCACCGGTTGAGGATCTGGCGCTCAAAGTATTCAGCGGCCAGCTCTGAAACACGCAGCGCGTGCTTTTCTTCCTCCATTTTCTTTAACGCATCAGCCTTGCGTTCTTGCTTCTCTCCCGATACGTCGTAGCCCAGCGCAACACGGGCTGACATCTCTTTAGCCGTTTCGCGTGCTCTAGCGAGCGACAGTTCAGAATACGTGCCTATGACCATTGCCCGCTGTTTGCCCGCAAAGCGATAGCGAAAACGCCAGAAGGGTATCGAGTAATTCTCAGGGAAGCATAAATACAGCCCGCCTCCGTCAGAGCGACCAGCAAAATGCTCACCCGCTTTTATCCATGCTCTGATTTGTATGTCTGTCAGTTTCGCCATGCTTACCTTGTCTCATTGCTGTGTACATAAACGGCGTGTCATAAATGCCTGTATGTACACGTCTATGTACACACGAAACACGCGCTGTAGTGATACAATATGAGACTATATAAAACAAAAAGGCCATGATTTACAATGGCCTTTTTGTCCTGATGCGACTTAGTGAGACTCTATGAGATCGCGTGAAACACTACTCGATATTTTGGATCTGCTCGCGCATTTGCTCGATCAGTACCTTCAGTTCAATCGCGGAATTCGTCACTTCGGCATTGATAGACTTGGATGCCAGAGTGTTCGACTCACGGTTGAATTCCTGCATCATGAAGTCCAGACGACGGCCAACGGCCTCTTTTTTCTTCAGAATGTTGTAGGTTTCTTTGACGTGGGCTTCCAGACGATCTAATTCTTCTGCCACATCGATACGCTGCGCCATCAGCACCAGTTCTTGCTCAAGGCGGTTATTCTCCAACTGCACCTGGGCGTCTTCCAGTTTGGCAACCAGACGCTCGCGCTGCCATTGCAGGATTTCCGGCATATGAGCACGCACTTTTGTGACTTCAGCACTGACGCCTTCCAGACGCTGCTCGATCAGCGCTTTCAGCGCCTGACCTTCGGTTTCACGCGCAACGATGAAGTCATCCAGCGTACCATCAAGCGCGGCGAGGATTTCGGCGGCAATGGCGTCCAGATCCTGCTCCTGGGCAGCCATTACGCCTGGCCAGCGCAGGATATCAACCGGGTTGATTTCACCTTCATCGCTCTGCATTTTGACCCAGTTAGCAGCGCTAACGAGCTGTTTAGCGAGTTTTTCATTCAGAATCAGCTCGCCTTGCGCGCTGGCATCAGGCTCAAAACGCAGCGTACATTCGACTTTACCGCGCGTCAGACGCGTGCGAATACGTTCGCGAACAACGGGTTCGAGACTACGGAACTGCTCCGGCAGGCGAAAATAAGTTTCCAGATAACGCTGGTTTACCGAGCGCATTTCCCAGGTGGCGCTACCCCATTCACCCTTGATTTCACGCCGGGCGTAGGCGGTCATGCTGCGGATCATAGACGTTCCTGTTTTTAAAGATGAGATGGGAGGATTATAGCCATCAGCGTCTTGTCAGGATAGGAATAACAGTCGGAAGTCCGTATAATGCGCAGCCACATTCGTTTCAAGCCGGAGATTTTATCATGCGTCCAGCAGGTCGTAGTGCCAATCAGGTGCGTCCCGTCACCCTGACCCGTAATTATACAAAACACGCTGAAGGCTCCGTGCTGGTCGAATTTGGTGATACCAAAGTGCTGTGTACCGCCTCTATTGATGAAGGCGTACCGCGTTTTCTGAAAGGTCAGGGCCAGGGCTGGATCACCGCAGAATATGGCATGCTGCCACGCGCCACCCACACCCGTAATGCCCGTGAAGCGGCGAAAGGTAAGCAGGGCGGTCGTACCATGGAAATCCAGCGTCTGATCGCCCGCGCGCTGCGCGCAGCCGTTGACCTGAAAACGCTCGGTGAATTCACAATTACGCTGGACTGCGATGTTATTCAGGCCGATGGCGGTACGCGCACCGCATCAATTACCGGCGCATGCGTTGCGTTGGCTGATGCGCTGAACAAGCTGGTGGCGAGCGGTAAGCTGAAAACTAACCCGATGAAAGGGATGGTCGCTGCGGTTTCCGTGGGCATTGTGAATGGTGAAGCACTCTGTGATCTTGAGTACGTTGAAGACTCTGCTGCTGAAACCGACATGAACGTAGTGATGACTGAAGACGGTCGTATTATAGAGGTTCAGGGCACGGCGGAAGGCGAGCCGTTCAGTCATGAAGAACTTCTCACCCTACTGGCATTGGCCCGAGGGGGAATCGAATCCATTGTAGCGACGCAGAAGGCGGCGTTAGAAAATTGATTTTAAAGGCGACTGATGAGTCGCCTTTTTTTTGTCTGTAATAAAGTGAGATGAGGAGCGAATCCATGAAACCGTATCAGCGCCAGTTTATTGAGTTTGCGCTTAGCAAGCAGGTACTAAAGTTTGGCGAATTTACGCTGAAATCCGGGCGCAAAAGCCCCTATTTCTTCAACGCCGGGCTGTTTAATACCGGGCGCGACCTGGCACTGTTAGGCCGTTTTTATGCCGAAGCGCTGGTGGATTCCGATATTGAGTTCGATTTGCTGTTTGGCCCTGCGTACAAAGGTATTCCGATTGCTACCACAACGGCCGTTGCGCTGGCGGAACACCACGATAAAGATTTGCCATACTGCTTTAACCGTAAAGAGGCGAAAACCCATGGTGAAGGCGGTAATCTGGTCGGTAGCGCACTAGAGGGGCGCGTGATGCTGGTGGATGATGTTATCACCGCAGGTACGGCGATTCGTGAGTCGATGGAAATTATCCAGGCGAATGGCGCCACTCTGGCGGGGGTACTGATTTCTCTCGATCGTCAGGAACGCGGTCGCGGCGAGATTTCCGCGATTCAGGAAGTGGAACGTGATTATGGCTGCAAGGTGATTTCTATCATTACCCTGAAAGATCTGATTGCGTATCTGGAAGAGAAACCAGAGATGGCGGAACATCTGGTGGCAGTACGGGCCTATCGTGAAGCGTACGGCGTTTAATAACTGCCGGATGGCGCTGCGCTTATCCGGCCTACGTAACCCCGTAGGCCGGACAAGACGAAATCGCTACTGCAATTGAGCGGCAACCAACGGCCAGCGGGTGTCAAAATCATCCGTTGGGCGGTATTTAAATTCACTACGTACAAACCGGGAAAGCATACCTTCGCAGAAAGCCAGTAACTGGCTGGCCAGTAACGTTTCATCCACGGTGTAGCCTTCACCTTCACGCATTCTTTTTTCTCGCAGAACCTGGCGTAACTGCGCTTCAATGCGCTCAAAAAGTTGGTTAATGCGACCTTGCAGACGGTCTTGCTCGAACATCAACGCGTGTCCGGTCAGAATTCGTGTCAGGCCAGGATTACGCTCACCAAACCCTAAAATCAGCAGAACGATCAGGCGCAGACGCGCGTTGGTGTCCTTTTCATCTTTCAAAATCAGATTGATACGCGTAATCAAACTATCTTCGATAAACTCAATCAGGCTATCGAACATACGGGTCTTGCTGGGGAAATGGCGATACAATGCTGCTTCGGATACGCCAACTGAGGCTGCCAGCTTTGCTGTGGTGATGCGTTGGCTACCATCGCTGGACTCAAGCATCAGTGCCAGAGACTGAAGTATTTCTTCGCGACGATTCCTTTTCGCAGTTTGCTTTTCTACCATGTTACAAAATACCCCTGAAAATAAGCTCTTGCCAGGCAGGCATCCACACAGCGACCGCAAACTGATGTTTGCGGTGTGTTATTGCGTTATTACGCTATGGGATACTTTTCTGCGGGTTACTTGCGCCCGGAATGGCCGAAGCCACCTTCGCCACGATCGGTGGCTTCAAACTCTTCCACCAGATTAAATTCAGCCTGCACGACCGGTACAAATACCATTTGCGCGATACGTTCGCCCGGCTCAATAGTGAAGCTGTCCTGACCACGGTTCCAGACGGACACCATCAGTTGGCCCTGGTAGTCGGAATCAATCAAACCAACCAGATTGCCCAGCACGATACCGTGCTTATGGCCCAGCCCGGAGCGCGGGAGCATTACCGCTGCCAGAGAAGGATCGGCAATGTGGATAGCTAACCCGGTTGGCACCAGCGTTGTTGCGCCCGGCGCCAGCTCTACGGCGTCATCAAGACAAGCACGCAGGTCAAGTCCGGCAGAACCAGAAGTGGCGTACGTCGGGAGCGGAAATTGTTGCCCTACGCGCGGGTCCAGAATCTTAACGTCGATTTTTTTCATCATAACGGGTCACGATCTCGTCGAGTAATAATTGGCCCAGGAGTTCTTTACGCTCAAGCGGTAAGACTTTGTCTCCATCCTGCCAAAAAAGGTGTAATGCGTTGCTATCGCTGTTAAATCCTTGAGTTGACAGCGAAACGTCGTTCGCACAGATCACATCAAGGTTTTTGCGGATGCGTTTTTGCCGGGCATATTCTTCCACATTATTTGTTTCGGCGGCAAACCCAACGACAAAAGGACGGTTAACATCCAGTGCGGCAACACCGGCGATAATGTCCGGGTTTTTGACCATTTTTACTGTTAATTCATCACCCTGCGTCGCTTGTTTTTTTATTTTTTCGTGGGCGACAGTTTCAGCGCGATAATCAGCGACTGCAGCGCAACCGATAAAAATATGCTGTTGTTGCACCGCAGATTGCACAGCGGCTTCCATTTCCAGCGCGGTCATCACATCAACCCGCTGAACAAATGGTGGTGTGGATAACGAAACCGGACCCGATACCAGTGTGACGTTTGCCCCGCGCTTTGCGGCAGCGGCCGCGATCGCAAACCCCATCTTCCCGGAACTGTGGTTGGAAATATAACGCACGGGATCAAGCGGTTCACGCGTCGGACCCGCCGTAATCATGATGTTGAGATGTTGCAGATCGTTGACAGGTGAAAAATGTTCTGCCGCCATATCCACAATCGTTAACGGATCCAGCATGCGCCCAGGGCCGATATCACCACATGCCTGACTACCGCTGTCAGGACCCCAAATGAGTAAACCGCGTGAGGCAAGAATACCCAGATTGTGCTGGGTCGCGGCAGCGCGGTACATCTGCTGGTTCATGGCTGGCAGTACAGCAACAGGAGCAGGCGTTGCCAGACAAATCGTTGACACCAGGTCGTTGGCCATACCTGCGGCGACACGAGCAATCAGGTCTGCTGTAGCGGGTGCCAGGATGACCAAATCGGCCCATTTCCCCAGCTCAATGTGGCCCATCGCGGCTTCGGCTGCGGGGTCAAGCAGGCTGTCGGAAACGGGATAACCTGAAACCGCCTGTAAACTCAGGGGAGTAATAAATGCTTTTGCCGCTTCGGTCATCGCCACGCGGACATCAGCGCCGCGTTCCCGTAAACGACGCACCAGCTCAGGGGTCTTGTACGCAGCAATACCGCCACTGACGCCAAGTACGATTTTTTTACCGGCCAGGCTCATCATGATCTTTCCTGTTGGGTTTCACCAGAAGGCGGATATTTTATCACAATCCGCAATTTGTCGTGCTTTTGACCGTACTCCACTTTGCGAGGCGCTACGAAGAAGTGAAAACAGCACGTCGATTCACCGTCGGTGTTATGCCACTATGCGGACGCGAGAGGAGGGAGAAGCATGGAAAATACAGGAAGTATGATGCCCCGGGAAAAGCTGTTGGCGCAGGGGGCCAGTTCTCTGACCGATGTTGAGCTTTTGGCTCTTTTTTTACGTACCGGCATGCAGGGTAAAGATGTGCTTACGCTGGCGAAAGAGATGCTTCAGCATTTTGAGTCGCTGTATGGCCTGTTGTCTGCTGATTACATGGATTTTAGCTATGTTCAGGGAATCGGTATCGCGAAGTACGCACAGTTGAAGGGGATTGCGGAGCTGGCAAGACGCTACTACAAAGTGCGAGTGATAGAGGAGCGTGCTCTACTTAGTCCGGAAATGGCGCGAGAATTTCTGCAAAGCCAGCTTTCGCAAGAGGAACGCGAGATCTTTCTGGTGATCTTTATGGATTCTCAACATCGCGTGATTAAACACAGCAAACTTTTTTCCGGTACGCTTAGCCATGTCGAGGTACATCCGAGAGAAATTGTCCGGGAAGCGATAAAAATGAATGCTTCTGCGGTGATCCTTGCGCATAATCACCCTTCGGGGTGTGCAGAGCCGAGTAAAGCAGATAAACTCATCACCGAGCGTGTTGTGAAATGCTGTCAGTTCATGGATATCCGGGTGCTTGATCATCTGGTCATTGGGCGCGGAGAGTACGTTTCTTTTGCGGAACGCGGTTGGATTTAACGCACTTTACGCGATCCATCGGGATCTTTGTCTGTTCGGGACTTGAGCACATCGCTGACTCAGCGTATACTACGCCACCTTTGAGAATCTCGGGTTTGGCATTTGGGCCTGGCAATCGAGAGTTCGCAAATACGCAAAATCATTCTTGTTGCGTCCAATGACGAGGCAACATTGAAAGATTAAGTGTATTGAACTGCGATAACCGGGCTGAGAAGCCTGACGAGGCGCCAATACCCCATACGAAGCTCGAGCTAATTTGATTTTTGGAGAATAGACATGTCCCGAGTCTGCCAAGTTACTGGCAAGCGTCCGGTGACCGGTAACAACCGTTCCCACGCACTGAACGCGACTAAACGCCGTTTCCTGCCTAACCTGCACTCTCACCGTTTTTGGGTTGAGAGCGAGAAGCGTTTTGTCACCCTGCGTGTATCTGCTAAAGGTATGCGTGTTATTGATAAGAAAGGCATCGAAACAGTTCTGTCTGAACTGCGTGCCCGTGGCGAAAAGTACTAAGTACTAAGAGGAAATAAATCATGGCTAAAGGTATTCGTGAGAAAATCAAGCTGGTTTCTTCTGCTGGTACTGGTCACTTCTATACCACTACGAAGAACAAACGTACTAAGCCGGAAAAACTGGAACTGAAAAAGTTCGATCCAGTTGTTCGTCAGCACGTTTTATACAAAGAAGCGAAAATCAAATAATTTTCGTTTTGATGTAAAGAAAAACCCTGCCTCGGCGGGGTTTTTTGTTTTCTGGCCGTCCCCATATTAATGAGACCTGACATACCGCCGGAGATACTATGCCTGAATTACCTGAAGTCGAAACCAGCCGCCGTGGTATTGAGCCGCATCTGGTGGGAGCAACGATTATGCACGCGACGGTGCGTAACGGTCGTTTGCGTTGGCCAGTATCTGAGGAAATCTATCGTCTGAGTGATCAACCTGTCCTCAGCGTACAGCGGCGCGCGAAATACCTGCTGCTAGAACTGGCGGATGGCTGGATAATCATTCATCTGGGGATGTCGGGTAGCTTGCGTATCCTTCCTGAAGAGCTTCCGGCAGACAAGCACGACCACGTTGACTTAGTGATGAGCAACGGCAAAGTTCTGCGTTATACCGATCCCCGTCGCTTTGGCGCCTGGCTGTGGACTAAAGAACTGGATGGACATAATGTCCTCGCCCATCTTGGCCCTGAGCCGCTGAGCGACGATTTCAACGCCAATTATCTACAGCAGAAATGTGCAAAGAAGAAAACGGCGATTAAACCCTGGTTGATGGATAACAAGCTGGTGGTGGGTGTGGGTAATATCTACGCCAGCGAGTCGCTATTTGCGGCTGGGATTCATCCTGACCGTCTTGCGTCATCGCTGTCGAAAGATGAGTGTGAATTGCTGGTACGCGTTATCAAGGCGGTGTTGCTGCGTTCTATCGAGCAGGGCGGGACGACGCTGAAAGACTTTCTGCAAAGTGACGGTAAGCCTGGCTATTTTGCCCAGGAGCTGCAGGTCTATGGGAGAGAAGGTGAACCGTGTCGTGCATGCGGCGCACCGATTGTTGCGACAAAACACGCCCAGCGTACAACGTTCTATTGCCGTCGCTGTCAGAAATAGTGTCATTGCTGGCCGGATGCTGCATCCGGCCAGGTGCATTACTTCAGTTTACTCATTAACGCCTGATGGACGTTTTCCGGCAAAAAGTGTGTCACGTCACCCTGGTGGCGGGCAACTTCTTTCACCAGTGACGATGAGATAAAAGACCACTCTTTAGATGGCATCAGAAAAACGCTTTCCAGTTGCGGCATAAGATGGCGGTTCATATGGGCCAGCTGCATTTCATATTCAAAATCGGCTACCGCGCGCAGGCCACGGATCAGAATGTTCGCCTGATTATCACGGGCAAAGTTTGCCATCAGATCGCTGAATCCCAGCACTTCCACATTGCCAAGATGCGCCGTTGCCTGTTGTGCCAGCTCAACGCGCTCTTCCAGAGTAAACATCGGCTTTTTACTGGGGCTTGCGGCAATCGCCAGAATTACGTGATCAAACATGCTTGTAGCACGCGTCACGATATCAAGGTGGCCGTTAGTAATAGGATCAAAGGTTCCTGGATAAATCGCCCGTTTTTGCATGACTTGCCTCAATGCGTTTTGGGTGGCAGGTAAGGTTCCAGCAGTTGCAGCAGACGCTGTAGCGCGCCCTGATTTTGATACAGAACTTCAACTGCGTGACGGCCATAAAAATTACGATAATCTGCATCGGTCAGTAAGGAAGAGACCTCTTTCACCAGCGTAGTTGCGTCGGTGACGGTGATCAATCCGCTTGCCTGTTCGAGACGGGCGCAAATATCTTTAAAATTAAACGTATGTGGTCCCATCAACACCGGAATAGCATGCGCTGCCGCTTCCAGCGGGTTGTGTCCACCACGTTCAACCAGTGAACCGCCGACAAAAGCAAGGTCGGCAATGCCATACAGCAACATCAGCTCACCCATGGTATCGCCGATCACAACCTGAGTGCCTGATGATGGAACTTCACCCGAAGAACGAGTGGTATAGCTTAGTCCAGCCTGGCGTACAAGGTTAATGGCATCCGGGAACCGTTCTGGATGTCTGGGAACCAGAATCAATAAAAGATTCGGGAACTGATTTAATAACGCCTGATGAGCGGCAATGATGATGCTTTCTTCACCGTCGTGGGTGCTGGTTGCAATCCATACCGGGCGGTGAGGCGCCCATTGACGACGTAATGTCACCGCTTTTGCGGCCAGTTGCGGTGTGACGGATATATCAAACTTCAGGCTGCCAGTAACGGTGACTTGATTGCTTCTGGCGCCAAGCGTAATAAAACGTGCGCCATCTTCTTCGTTTTGTGCGGCAATCAACGTAATTCGACGCAGTAGTCTGCCAACAAATTTACCTAATTTCGCATAACCAGCGGCTGAACGAGCAGAAAGCCGTGCGTTGGCAATGACCAGAGGAATGTGGCGCTTATGGAGTGCCGCGATCAGATTTGGCCACAGCTCGGTTTCCATAATTAACACCAGTTTGGGGTCAACTTTATTCAGAAAACGGTTCAGGGCATCCGGTAAATCGTAAGGCAGATAAATATGCTGAACGTCAGTGCCAAAAGCAGATTGTACCCGCTCGGAACCGGTTGGCGTCATGGTGGTGACCGTGATCGGCAAGTCGGGATAACGGTGGCGCAGAGCGCGGACTAATGGGATTGCAGCCAGCGTTTCGCCCACAGAGACCGAATGAAGCATGATGCCGCCGGGTTTTAGCGGGCGGCGATAAAAGCCGTAGCGTTCGCCCCAGCGTTTACGGTAGGCCGGAGCCTTACGTCCGCGCACCCAAAGCCGTATCCAGATCAAAGGCTGAATAAGGTAGAGCAATGTGGTGTAAAGCAACTCAAGCATGGGCGTTAGCTGGCTAATGGATGTGCTGTGGATTCTATGTATTTACCCGGTGCTTTGCTATTACTTTTGCCATTCAGGGACCAATTAGACGCTAAAGTGGTCAATCTGACGTGTGATAGACCATTAAGTTACATTCTGGCGTAACTCTTTGAAATTAAAGTCAGGGGCTAGAGAGGATAACAAAATTGGTTTTAAAGTTGACATTAATCTGCGCTAATGAATTGATTGGAAAGACGAAAAGAAAAATGTGCTTAACTTTTATTCGTATCGGATTGCCACTAAAGAAGTGGTACACTAGCGCGCAAAATTTTAGTGCGATATCAGTAATCAGGCAACTGTTGAGCTTGGGGCGGTAGCGTGCTTTTTTTTGCTTAACGGTATCGGACACTCTCAACAAAAGAGCCGCTTGTGGAAAAGTTATTCAGAAATATCCTGGTCATTAAAATGCGTTTTCATGGCGATATGCTGCTGACAACCCCCGTCATCAGTACATTAAAACGTAACTATCCTGATGCCAAAATCGATGTGCTCCTTTACGAAGACACAAAGCCGATTTTATCTGAAAATCCGGAGATTAATGCGCTATATGGAATCAGTAAGAAAAACGCCACGACAAAAAAGAAAATCGCTAATTTCATTTCATTAATAAAAAAATTACGCCAAAACCAATATGATTTAGTAATCAACTTGACCGATCAGTGGCTGGTTGCACTATTGGTCCGCTTTTTGTCCGCTGATACAAAACTTTCTCCTGATTTCCCGCACCGTCAGAAGCCTTTCTGGCAGAAGAGCTTTACGCATCTTGTGCCGATTACTGGCGACCATATCGTCGAGCGTAACCTGTCGATTCTGAATCCACTTGGGCTTAAAACACTCAAGCACGAACTGTCCATGCACTACGCTCCTTCCCATTGGAAAAATATCCATGAACAGCTAAAACAGCTCAGCGTGGGTGAGCGCTATGTGGTTATTCAGCCAACCGCACGTCAGATCTTTAAATGTTGGGATAACGAGAAATTTTGTGAGGTTATTGATGCCTTACAGGAACAAGGTTATCCGGTTGTGCTGACCTCTGGACCTGGGAAGGAAGACCAGGAATGTATCCATGATATTGCTGAGGGATGCAAATTATCTCCCGTCACCGCGCTTGCGGGTAAAACGACGTTTCCTGAATTGGCTGCTCTCATTGATCATGCGGCGTTGTTTATCGGTGTTGACTCCGCGCCTATGCATATTTCCGCAGCGGTGAAGACCCCTATCATTTGTTTGTTTGGCGCGACGGATCATATCGCATGGCGGCCATGGGCGGAAAATGTCACGTTGCTATGGGCTGGAAACTATCAGCCAGTACCGCCAAGAGAGCAGCTGGACCGCAGTTATAAATATCCGTCAGTTATCCCTGCGGAGGATGTTATTAACGCCGCCTGGCAAGTGCTCAATGGCGACGCGCCAGAAATTGAGGTGAATGCACAATGATTGTTGCCCTCTGTCTGTACAAATATTTTCCCTATGGTGGGCTACAGCGTGACTTTATGCGTATCGCTAAAACGATCGCGGCGCGCGGGCATCATGTCCGAGTCTATACACGAGCCTGGCAAGGGGAGCGCCCGGCGGAATTTGAGTGCGTTGATGTCCCGGTTACCGCACATTCCAACCATGGAAGAGATAAACAGTATCAGACGTGGGTTCAGCAGCATTTAACTCAGTACCCGGCAGACCGTGTCCTGGGTTTTAATAAAATGCCGGGGCTGGATTATTACTACGCAGCGGATGTGTGTTATGCGGCGAAGGTAGCGAAAGAAAAGGGGTTCTTGTATCGCTTAACGGCGCGATACCGTCACTACGCTGCCTTTGAGCAAGCTGTGTTTAAACCAGGGATGAAGACAAAGTTGCTGATGCTGACTACAAAACAAATCCTTGATTTTAAAATGTATTACCATACGGAAGACGAGCGCTTTCAGCTTCTTCCGCCCGGCATCTATCCCGATAGAAAATACAGTAGCCAGGCCCCCGGTAGCCGTGAACGCTACCGTGAAGCCATCGGCATCACTCCGGATCACTTCTTATTGTTGCAGGTTGGTTCTGATTTTTCACGAAAAGGAGTCGGCCGCTCAATTGCCGCTGTCGCCGCACTGCCTGAGGCTATCCGTCGTCAAACCCAGCTCTTTGTTGTTGGTCAGGATAAACCTCGCGCATTCGCTGCACAGGCAGAAAGAATGGGTGTGAAAGAGAACGTCCATTTCTTTGCTGGGCGTGATGATGTTGCACATCTGATGGCGGCTGCGGACGTGTTATTACATCCGGCGAAGCAGGAAGCTGCGGGAATTGTACTGGTTGAAGCTATCGCAGCGGGGTTGCCTGTGCTCGTGACGGAGGTCTGCGGGTACGCACCTCACGTAGCGGCGGCAGGATGCGGTGTTGTATTGAGTGAACCTTTTGAGCAACATGCGCTTGATGACGATTTGCATAAGGTCCTGGCGGATAGTTCTCTTCGTGAAAAGTGGGCAAAAAATGCGCGGCATTATGCGGATACGCAGGATCTTTATAGTTTGCCAGAACATGTAGCGGATATTATTACAGGTGAATTGCATGGTTGAGTTAAATGAACCCTTTGCCACATTGTGGAAGGGAAAAGACCCATTCATCGAGGTTAGAAAGCTTCAGGGTGAGGTCTTTCGGGAACTAGAAACCCGTCGCACACTTCGTTTTAGCGTTGCTGATAAGAGCTATTTTTTGAAGTGGCACCGAGGTACCACTTATAAAGAAGTCATTAAAAATCTACTGTCACTTCGTATGCCGGTACTGGGTGCCGACCGTGAGTGGAATGCCATACACCGTTTAGCCTCCTTAGGCGTTGATACGATGCATGGCGTTGCATTTGGCGAAACGGGTTGGAATCCGGTAAAGAAAACCTCTTTTATCATTACCGAAGATTTAACGCCAACTATTAGCCTGGAAGATTATTGTGCGAATTGGTGTGTTGAACCCCCGCATCCGCACGTAAAAAGAATGCTGATTCAACGCGTAGCCGATATGGTTCGCGCGATGCATCTTGGCGGTGTTAACCATCGTGATTGTTATATTTGCCATTTCTTACTTCATCTTCCATTTGATGATAAAAATGAAGATAGTCTAAAAATTTCGGTGATCGATCTGCATCGGGCACAAATTAGAAATAAAGTGCCATTACGTTGGCGTAATAAGGATCTTACTGGACTTTATTTTTCATCCGATAATATTGGATTGACGACTCGAGATTATTATAGATTTTTAAAGGTATATTTCAACCGTAACCTGAAAGATATTATTAAGAATGAGGGTGTGTTCATTGAACAGGTTGAAGGAAAAGCCAGAGCCATTCGCGAAAGAACAATTCGCAAATCATTGTGATTTTAACTGTAAAAATATGTTGTAAATGGAATTTGTATTTCATGGAATGAATTCATACTATGTCTCTTCTTGCATTTTTTATTTATAAATATGTGTCGGGTTTTGTTTCAATAGGGTTTATATGAATTCAAATACACAAATGCAAGCCTCGTGTAAAGGTATTGCAGTTTATTTGTTGTTAATTTCATTTTGTGTTCTATGTTTTGTTTGGCCTATACAGAATTCTATCTTGCCAGCCAATAGGAACTTCTCCATATATTTAAGTGCAGCTCTAACTTTATACTTTTGCGTTTGTAGAAAATATGTATCTATTGAGCTTAGTCAACTTGCGAAATATGCTGTCGCTTTAATTCTTATTTTTCTCGTGTTTACACTGGTCAATGGGTTATTTGTTGCAATTGATGTGGGGAAAATGTTGCGCGGTTGGCAGGGACAATACCTGCGTGCGGGGCTATTATTCTTCGTTGGACTCTTTTTGTATCCAATCTGTAAGTATCATTTTAAATATATAACGGCCAATAAGGTATTGTCTTTAGTTGTTCTGTGTTCGCTAGGGGTGATATTTATTCACCTGCTGCAGAATATCTATTTTTATATCAAGACGGGAACGATACTCTGGGGTGAGACGTGGATTGTACCAACTCGCACCGAGATGAGCTTTCAGATAAACATGGTTACGGGAATTTTACTGGCAGAACTTGCCTGTCGACTGTTCCTGGGTCGTAAGTATCTAATTTTCAGCAACAAATTGATGGCTGCCTTTATTTTGCTGTGCTTCATCTGTTCAGCATTAGCGAAGACCCGCTGGGGCACTATTGGTCTGATTGGCAGTACGATTTCTATCTGCGTATTTATTGCCTTAAAAGCGATTAGCCGAAAGAACTTGCTGAAGCTCTGTCTGGCTGCACTGGTCGTTACGATAGTAGTAGGCATTATAGGCTACACTTCCTGGCATCAGGACTCCCGCTGGAAAAGCCTAAGCATGGATATGGTTGCTGGCTGGGATCTGGGTATGCACAGTCGTTGCTATAACGGTTTTGATGGCCCGTTGATGCAGGACAGCACTGGCCGCATAATGGATGACTCGAATAGTTGCCGGGCATCGTTTTTCCGTCAGGGGAACGAACTGATCGCTGAATATCCGTTTGGTGCGGGTCCGCGAAAAGATGCATTCTTAGTGCTTCTGCAGGAAAAATATCACGACCCTATTATTCAGCAATCTAACAGCCATTACGGGTTGATTGATGTCGCGCTTCAGAACGGTGTCCTTGGGCTTATCAACTGGGTGGCATTCGTCATGTTGATGATCCTTATTGGCTGGCGTGCATTCTCTCGTGATTTAATAATTCCGGGTCTGTACTTGTCTCTTTTCACGGTGAGCTTCTTGTTCCGTAGTGGTGTAGATAACATGATGCGTGATCACTACCTTGAGCAAAACCTTGCGTTATCAGGTTTAATGCTGGGTCTGATCTTTACGAGTAATAAAATATCACGGGCTAAAAAATGAAAGTTTTAATTATTCGTAGAGATAACATTGGCGACTTGATACTGACAACGCCGCTGATCTCGACTATTGCAAAAGACATGAATTGTAAAGTTGATTTGTTGGTTAACACCTACAATCAATCGATTATCGAAAATAATCCTCATGTAGGTAAAGTTTTCTTATACAGCAAGCTGCACCACCGTTCTAAAGGCACATCTAGCCTTAAGGTATTGTTTCAGCGCCTGAAGACGATTATCGATCTGCGTCGTGCTAAATATGATGTCGCGATTATTGCCAAAGAGCATTGGGATAAACGACCTTTACAGTGGGCAAAATTAGCGGGTGCTAAAAGAATTATCGCTATTGGTAATGACTGCCCGGACATTGTCACCGATGCTATTCCTGAAACTCAGGAGCAGCTTCATCTGGTCAATTTATTGAATAGATTAACGGGACCGCTAGGCTGTACTTCTAAACCAGGTCCGCTGGAGCTGTATGTCACACCACAAGAACTGGCTGATATAAAAGCAAAGATAGAATTTCCACAGGACAATTTACCTGTTTATGGGTTGCAGATAAGTTCCCGAAGAGAAGAACAACAATGGCAAAAAGAAAAGTTTGTTGAGCTTGCTCATAAACTTGCAGCCATACAGGCGTGCCATATTATGTTATTCTGGTCTCCAGGAAAATCAGATAATAAATTACATCCCGGTGATGATGATAAGGCTGATTTTATCAGCGCGCAATGTGCCGATCTGCCGATTATTCCAGTAAGAACGAATAGCGTTCGTGAGCTGATGGCCGGTATGTCACTATGCGATCAGATTGTGACCAGCGACGGCGGTGCCTTGCATATTGCTGCTGGGGTGCGTAAACCAGTGGTGGCGCTGTTCGGCAACAAGGC
This sequence comes from Citrobacter sp. Cpo037, assembly GCF_030332945.1. Taxonomy (NCBI): domain Bacteria; kingdom Pseudomonadati; phylum Pseudomonadota; class Gammaproteobacteria; order Enterobacterales; family Enterobacteriaceae; genus Citrobacter; species Citrobacter sp. Cpo037. The sequence continues at coordinate 314,037 of NZ_JAOWGW010000040.1, read as the reverse complement.
TGCATGGCTATGGACGCCATGGGGTGTGCCGTACGAAATGCTGCAAGGAAAAGATTATGATGCTCGCAATATTAGCGTCGATGATGTATTTACGCGGTTTGTAAGTCTGCAGGAGCAAGTGCGTAAAAATACGGCAATGGATGAAGCATAAGTTTACTTATTGCTATAGATAAGTTGATATATTGATCTCTATCTGGCGATAGATTAAATAGGTTTTATTTAATGATTAGAGCATTGAGAAAAAAAATTCAGCTATTACTGGTTAATCTTTTTTTAATGATATACACCCGTAAGAAAGATTTTTCTTTTAGTCAGCAAGAATTTGAAAATCAGGATAAAAATCAGCTGAAGAATATCCTGATTTATTCTTCAACGGCGCTGGGTGATTTCATGATGAACTCTCCAGCAATTCATGCGCTCCGCCAGACATATCCTTCTGCGACAATCACCCTGATTTGCCACAAAAAGATGTATGACTTCCTCAAAGGGGGGAGTGACTGGGACGATCTTATCTCATGGGATAATAAACTCACTACCCTCCCGGCATTGGTTAAAGAGATCAAGAAACGTGGAACGCCAGACCTGACGGTAATTCTTCACTCACATACACCTTATGATTTCCTTAGCGCCATTATTGCTGGCACAAAGTATGTCTTTGTGGATAACGATAAGCAGGACATCCCACTCGTAAGTAAATGGGCAACCAACAGAATCAGTAAATTCGTTGGGCATACTATTCAGCGAAAGCTGGAGCTTATCATGCCGTTGCTGAATGAAAAGCCAGACAACAGTATGCACCTGCCGTTTCCTGTCGAACGTACGGTGAGCGAGGAAGATTCAAAGCTGCGTTGGATTGGTTTTCAAATGGGAGCATCATCCTTTAAGAAATGCTGGCCTGTTGAGCGATTTGTCACTTTCGCAAACCAACTTTTTGCTCATGATGATGTGCGTGTCGTCCTGATTGGTGCGCCGAATGAAGTGCCTCTGCAGGACGAATTTTTGCAAAAGCTGGATAGCCGCTTTCATGACCGCGTGAAGCCACTTATCGGTAAAACGACGCTTAAAGGGCTTATTCAGGAAGTGAAGAATATGGACCTGCTGGTAACATCTGATACAGGACCTATGCACCTTGCCGTGGCAATGCGGGTACCGACGGTGAGTATGTATGTGATCACCTCACCTTATCTTTATGGCCCCTATCAGGACCCTCAATTGCACAAGGTGGTTTACAAAGCCTATACGACGCTGGATGAAATTAAGTATCGTTCAGCGCTAGAGAAGGTGAGTTGCGAAGAGATCATGGCGCATGTAAAACCATTCCTGTAGTAAGCTTACCGATGCTCTGCATGTTCTGATAAGCGTGCAGAGCCCCCGTCCCGAGTCGGGGGGTTATACGTCGGACGGTAGGTGTGTTAGTACTTGCTGAGCGGTGAGTAACGATAGTTTTCCTTCCGGAGCAATGCACGTTAACTGATTCTTACCGTAGCCACCAATGAGCCCTGGGTCGGTGGGACCATACAGCGTAACGTTTGGGCGATTGAGCGCGGCGGTCAGATGACTAAGGCCAGTATCAACCGAAACTACAAATTCAGCACCGGCGAGGATACGCGCAATTTCCTCAAGACTCATCCTTGGCAATACATCGACATTATCAAATCCTTTCGCAATTCTTCTTGCTCTTTCCTCTTCATGCGCTGCTCCCCATGGAAGTTTAATGCGAATCCCTGTCTTCGGTATCAGCGTAATAAGGTCCCGCCAGTGTGCTTCTGTCCAATGCTTATCATCTCGCGTGGTCGCATGTAAAAATACAGCGTAGGGCTGCGAATTGGACGTTTGCTGTTTTACAAAATGCTGCGCAATCGCGTAATCACCCTGCGACTGCGGTTTAACATATCCCAAGCTTTTGGCGAACAATTCACGCGTACGTTCTACCGCGTGCTGCTGTTTGGCTATGTGATGTTTGCGATTATAAAACAGACTTGCCAGCGGTTCGCGGGCTGTGCTCCAGTCCATACCATGCTTGATGCCACGTGCCAGACGTGTCACCAACGCCGCGCTTTTAACCAAACCCTGAGCATCGATTATCGCGTCATACTGCTGTAAACGCACCGCATCACGAAACGCTTTACGCTCGGCTTTAATCGGCGCTGAAAACCAGGCTTTACGCCAGCGACGGATCGCCACTGGAATAACCCGGTCAACGGCTGAATGCCAGGAGGGGATTTGAGCGAACCCTTCTTCCACCACCCAATCAAATTGAATACCCGGAATAGCCTGCTGAGCATCGGTTAATGCGGGCAACGTATGCAGTACATCGCCCATAGACGACGTTTTAACGATCAGAATCCGCATCCGTCAGGCTTCCTCTTGTAACAACAGGTCGTTGAGTTCTTCCAGTACGCGCTGGGGTGTAATGTCAATCAGGCTCTGATGATAGCCTTCTGCCGCATCGCCCTTACGCACTTTGTGATAACCCGTAATCAGGCGAATGACACGCGCCTTGTGGGAAAGCGGAGGCGTAAAATCCGGGCTGCTTGGACCATACAATGCGACCAGTGGACGGTTCAGCGCTGCGGCCACGTGCATTAATCCAGAGTCGTTGGTGACCACCGCTTTGCAGGCTGCGAGAAGGATGACAGCCTGCTCCAGCTGTGTTTCGCCCGCCAGATTACGGCACCATGCCTGCTGTTCAACGCTCAGCGTCGCCAGGATCTCATTGCCGGCTTCATGGTCTTTTGCTGAGCCAAACAGCACAATCTGATGGCCTTCATCGATCAGCTGCTTTGCCAGTTCTGCATAGTGGTAATGTGGCCAGCGTTTCGCTGGGCCAAATTCCGCACCTGGGCAAAAACCGATGATGGGGCGTTCAGCTGAAAGGGAGAACTGGCTACAGGTTAGCGATTTTTCACCCTCGCTGACCTGCAACTGTGGCCATAGCAGAGGCTGCGGCAAATCTTTGGCCGTCAGCATCACGCCTTTATCATAAGCCAGAGCCACATAGCGCTCGACCATCAGTGGCCATGCTTCTTTATCCAGTACGCGCGCATCGTTTAGCAGACCGTAGCGCATCTCGCCACGCCAACCTGTACGATGGGGAATACCCGCAAAGAACGGCACCAGAGCGGATTTAAACGAGTTAGGCAGCACATAAGCGCGGTCATAGCGCTTCTCACGCAGACTGTGGCCGAGTTTACGGCGCTCGCCGATCTCCAGCGCGCCGTGCCCCAACGGCATGGCGATAGCTTCGTTGACTTCTGGCATGCGCGACAATAACGGACGGCACCATGCAGGTGCCATCACGTCGATTATCGCCTGGGGATAGCGCGCCTTGAGCGTGCGATAGAGACTTTGCGACATCATCATGTCGCCCACCCAAGACGGGCCAACCACCAAAATTTTCATACTTACGCGTCGCGGTTCAGCCAGGCCATATATTCCGTGACGCCTTCGGCGACGGTTTTAAACGGCTTGTTATAGCCCGCTGCGCGCAGGTTCGTCAGATCTGCCTGGGTAAATGCCTGGTAGCGGCCTTTCAGTTTTTCCGGGAATGGAATGTACTCAATGCTGCCTTTTTTGTGGTACGCCAGCGTAGCATCGGCAACGGCCTGGAAAGATTCCGCACGACCTGTACCGAGGTTAAAGATGCCGGAAACCCCGTTTTCCAGGAACCACAGGTTTACCGCAGCTACGTCGCCTACGTAAACGAAATCACGTTTGAAGTTTTCACTGCCTTCGAACAGTTTTGGTGTTTCGCCATTGTTAAGCTGGGTGTTGAGGTGGAAAGCAACGCTTGCCATGCTGCCTTTGTGGCCTTCACGCGGTCCGTAGACGTTGAAATAGCGGAAGCCAACAATCTGAGAATTGGCTTCTGGCAGGATCTGACGCACGTACTCGTCGAACAGGAATTTTGAGTAGCCGTAGACGTTCAGCGGTTTCTCATATTCACGAGACTCGATGAAATCAGAAGTGCGACCGCCGTAGGTGGCGGCAGAGGATGCGTACAGGAACGGGATTTCACGTTCCAGGCAGTAGTGCAGTAGCTCTTTGGAGTATTGATAGTTGTTATCCATCATATACTTGCCGTCCCACTCGGTGGTTGAAGAGCATGCGCCTTCGTGGAAAATCGCTTCGATATCGCCGAAATCTTCCCCGGCCATAATCTGGATCAGGAAGTCTTCCTTGTCCATGTAGTCAGCAATATTCAGATCCACCAGGTTAACAAACTTGGTGCCGTCTTTCAGGTTGTCCACCACCAGAATGTCGGTGATACCTTTATCATTCAGAGACTTAACGATGTTGCTGCCGATAAAGCCCGCGCCGCCGGTAACGATGATCATAAATGTAACCTTTGAATTATGGAGTCAGAGACAATCTCAGACACGAATACTTCTATCATATCACTACATGGCTTAGGCTTCAGCCATTCACCGATAAGCCGTGCGGGTACACGTGATTTATGCTTCATTTTGAAGAAGTGATGATGCGTCATCTCGTATCAACGTATAGCTTTGGGTAATATGTGCTGAAATTTGCCCAGTCTGGAGAATTGAAATGCGTGGGGATTTTTACAAACAGTTAACGAACGATCTCGAAACCGCACGTGCGGAAGGATTGTTTAAAGAAGAACGCATTATTACATCTGCCCAGCAGGCGGATATTACCGTGGCGGATGGAAGCCACGTTATTAACTTTTGTGCGAACAACTATCTGGGGTTGGCTAACCATCCGGAACTGATTGCAGCGGCAAAAGCGGGTATGGATTTTCACGGATTTGGTATGGCTTCGGTTCGCTTTATTTGCGGTACCCAGGACAGCCATAAGCAACTGGAGCAAAAACTGGCGGCATTCCTCGGAATGGAAGATGCCATCCTTTACTCTTCCTGCTTCGACGCCAACGGCGGTCTGTTTGAAACGCTGCTGGGCGCAGAAGACGCAATTATTTCCGATGCCCTGAACCACGCTTCTATCATTGATGGCGTGCGTCTGTGTAAAGCAAAACGTTTCCGTTACGCCAACAACGATATGGTGGAACTGGAAGCTCGCCTGAAAGAAGCGCGTGAAGCAGGCGCTCGCCATATCCTGATCGCCACTGATGGCGTGTTCTCTATGGATGGTGTGATCGCTAATCTGAAAGGCGTTTGCGATCTGGCGGATAAATACGACGCGCTGGTCATGGTTGATGATTCCCATGCCGTCGGTTTTGTCGGCGAAAATGGTCGTGGCTCCCATGAATACTGTGACGTGATGGGTCGCGTGGACATCATCACCGGTACGCTGGGTAAAGCACTCGGCGGCGCATCCGGTGGTTACACCGCAGCGCGCAAAGAAGTTGTTGAGTGGCTGCGTCAGCGTTCCCGTCCTTATTTGTTCTCCAACTCACTGGCACCGGCGATTGTTGCGGCTTCCATTAAAGTGCTGGAAATGGTTGAAGCTGGCAGCGACCTGCGCGATCGTCTGTGGGCGAATGCACGTCAGTTCCGTGAGCAAATGTCTGCCGCAGGCTTTACGTTAGCCGGTGCGGATCACGCGATCATCCCGGTCATGCTGGGTGATGCAGTAGTGGCGCAGGCGTTCGCCCGCGAGCTGCAAAAAGAGGGGATTTACGTTACCGGATTCTTCTATCCGGTGGTTCCAAAAGGCCAGGCGCGTATCCGTACCCAGATGTCTGCGGCGCATACCCCTGAGCAGATTACGCGTGCTGTTGAGGCGTTCACACGCATTGGTAAACAACTGGGCGTTATTGCCTGAGGATGTGAAATGAAAGCGTTATCCAAACTGAAAGCGGAAGAGGGCATTTGGATGACCGACGTTCCTGAACCGGAAGTCGGTCATAACGATTTGCTGATTAAAATCCGTAAAACAGCCATCTGCGGGACTGACGTTCACATTTATAACTGGGATGAATGGTCGCAAAAAACCATCCCGGTACCGATGGTCGTTGGGCATGAATATGTCGGCGAAGTTGTTGGCATCGGTCAGGAAGTTAAAGGCTTTAAAATCGGCGATCGCGTTTCAGGCGAAGGTCATATCACCTGCGGGCATTGCCGTAACTGCCGCGGTGGACGTACTCACCTGTGCCGCAATACGACCGGTGTCGGTGTAAACCGCCCTGGCTGCTTTGCGGAGTACCTGGTGATCCCGGCATTTAACGCATTTAAAATCCCGGACAATATCTCCGACGACTTGGCGTCTATCTTCGATCCGTTCGGTAATGCAGTGCACACGGCGCTGTCGTTCGATCTGGTTGGGGAAGATGTGCTGGTTTCCGGTGCGGGTCCAATCGGTATTATGGCGGCGGCGGTCGCGAAGCATGTTGGCGCACGCCACGTGGTGATCACCGACGTTAATGAGTATCGCCTTGAGCTGGCACGCAAAATGGGTATCACACGCGCGGTCAACGTGTCGAAAGAGAATCTGACCGACGTGATGGCTGAACTGGGTATGACCGAAGGGTTTGATGTGGGCCTGGAGATGTCCGGGGCGCCGCCAGCGTTTCGCGCCATGCTGGACACCATGAACCACGGTGGCCGTATTGCTATGCTGGGTATTCCGCCATCTGATATGTCCATCGACTGGACCAAAGTTATCTTTAAGGGGCTGTTTATTAAAGGTATCTACGGTCGTGAGATGTTTGAAACCTGGTACAAAATGGCTGCACTGATCCAGTCTGGACTGGATTTGTCGCCGATCATCACCCATCGATTCTCCATCGATGAATTCCAGCAGGGCTTTGACGCGATGCGTTCAGGCCAGTCAGGGAAAGTGATCCTGAGCTGGGATTAGTATTAAGCCGGTAAGAATGAATAGCCAGATATGATTAATATCTGGCTATTTTTTACTTGCCGCGAATTTTTCGTGAAAGTCGGCGAAGCTTTTCTTTCAATAAAATCAGGTTATAAACGAAGCCATGACCCTGAATATCGATATTGTATTTATTCCGGAGCGTGAGGATATCGTTCGCCTGGCATATTTTCATAATGCCTTTGCATGAAAGATCGATAACTTTAAGTTCACCAGATGGCGTTCTAATAAAATTTCCAGGGTGAATGTCATTCGATGCAAGACCTGCATTGTGAAGTTTAATAATACAGTTTTTCACCTCTTCGGCATTACTTTCGTTGATTTCGGCAAGGGGGTTGCCATCAATGTATTCATGCACGGTTGACACTTCAACACATTGACGAAAGTGACATTTTTCGGCAACGTAGTACAGATCTGCAGTACAGGCGCGTTGCTCTGGAGTTAAGCGTGCCAGTCGTTTAATCATATGTGAATAAAAGGGCCCGGAAATAAAGTTTAGCGCTTTTTTTTCAAAGCGATTGTCTATTTCACGATCGTTCTTGACAATAAACTTTTTATTTTCATATTCGACAAGATGGACGCTGCGAAAACCATTTTCAGCATTCAGTTGTTTCCCTTTTATTTCATTATTTGATATTTTTTTCATCAACAAAGGGAAATTAATTTTTTCTTTCTTGAAATAAACATTAAAGTCATTTAATTCAACCTTACTAATGTTCATTAAATTCGCCTTCGTATATTAATCTGTTGTGGATAGTTATGCTCTGTATTATACAAAATTGTATCGACGGTGGTTAGTTAATACATGCTTTTATGTAAAAGACACATAAACAACAGTGTTATGCTCTATCTAATTGAAAGTAATTGATTAATTGCTTTACGTTATGAAAATTTCATGACTTAAAGCATCAATGTAGCAAGAGTGCTTTGGTCATCATTACATTTGCACTGTTCATTTTGTGATAGAGATCAAGTTAGTATAACAAAATCCTTTGTCATACACAGGTAACAACTAAGTTGGCTATTCGTGCTGTTTTTTGTTTCTCGGACGTGTAAGTAAATAGGTTATCAATCTAGCTAATATAAATTTATAGGAATGCTGGCCTATTTCTCTGGAAATTGTACCTCTTGTTAAGCCTTAATAATATCTTAATAATTGGGTGATAGAGTAACGACAATCCCATAGATTAGATGATTACCCTACGATGCAAAGTAAATATAAATTAAGCGTTATTATCCCGTTATATAATGCCGGTAGTTACTTTCGTGACTGTATGGAGTCGTTAATTGCGCAGACCTGGAAAGATCTTGAAATTATTATTGTAAATGATGGTTCTACGGACTGCTCAGTCGATATTGCGCAATACTATGCAGAAAAATATCCCCATGTTCGGCTGCTGCATCAGGCCAACCAGGGTGTCTCTGTCGCGCGAAACCTTGGCCTGGATGTCGCTGTGGGGGATTACATCGCATTCGTTGATGCCGATGATGAAGTCTATCCGGAGATGTATGAGACATTGATGGGAATGGCCTTGCAGGACAACCTTGACGTTGTACAAAGCAACGCAGACTGGAGTTCGCGGGAAACATCCCGAGTCTGGGTATCCATTCCAACAGATCGTCTGCGTTCTACCGGTATTCTCTCCGGCCCAGACTGGTTGCGTATGGGGCTTGCTTCGCGCCGCTGGACGCATGTTCTCTGGATGGGGGTATATAGAAATGACCTTATTAAAGAACACAATATAAGATTTATCCCTGGGTTACATCATCAGGATGTCATGTGGAGTACGGTGTTTATGTTTAATGCCACTCGTGCGAAATATACGGAAAAACCATTATATAAATACTACCAACACGATGGCTCAATTAGCCACATGAAGCGGCAGGGTGAAGCGAATTTAAACTATCAACGGCACTATATAAAGATCACTCGCCTGCTGGACGAACTTAATCATAGCTACGCTAACCGCATCACTATCTATCCTGAGTTTAAGCAACAAGTGATTTATGAGGGACTGCGAGTATGTCATTGTATTCGTAAAGAACCCGATCCACAGATCCGCCAGCGCATGATTGCTGAAGTATTTGTATCGGGTATGTTCAAGCGTATGGTGAGTAATATCTGCAGCGTAAAGCTGGGTTATCAGGTGCTGTTGTGGGCTATCCGTTTTAGCCAGTGGCGCGATAAATCATTGACGCCGCGCCGCCTGGCCCATTTAACGCTGGATAGTAAAGACTGATTATTGCCAGCCCTGCCACTGCAAGCGCATATACTGCACCAGCGTGCTTTGGGTGATGCTTTCGCCGAGTACGCTGAAGAAGCGGCTGGCGTACACCGGCTCTAACGGCTGCTTCGGTTTGCATAATTTCACCCCACGGAAAGGATTACGCGGCTCATCAGGCGTACCGTTCTTCGGTGGCGTGAGGTTTGGTCTGGAGGTATCCACCTGCGGTTCATTGAGCAGGCTGCTTGGGCGAACCAGCGTGATGTCGGCTGGCAGGCTATACAGCATCTGCTGCAGAACGCGAACCGTAGACGGGTGAGGGTGGCCAATGGCGATTGCGGAACCGTTGCGGCGCGCAAGCTCGACGGCACGATTAAACTGACGGCGAATATCGGCTTCGTTTTGCGTGTCATCCAGGAAGACTTTGCGTTTGATGACCTTCACACCGGTACCTGACGCTGCGCGCATTGCCTGACTGTTACCGATGGTCATGCTGTCCAGGAAGTAGAGGTCGTAGCGTTCCAGCGCCTGCATCACCTTCTGCATGCCGAAAAGACTGGAGGTCATCGCGCTGCCCATATGGTTGTTCAGACCGACCGCATTCGGTACTTTGCTTACCGCGTCGCGAATGATCCTCTCAATCTCTTCGCTGCTCATTTCAGGGCGTAACGTGTCTTTCTCTAACGGCTGCTTGCTCAGCGGTGCCATTGGCAGATGGATTAAGACTTCATGCCCGCTGTTATGCGCTTTGATTGCCATTTCACGCGCATGTGGGGCGTTAGGCAGAACGGCAACGGAGATGGTAGAAGGCATCGCCAGTACCTGGTTTTCAGTGTGTGGGCGATAGCCGAAATCATCAATGACGATGGCGAGTTTGCCAGCAAATACAGGTGTTGCGAAGGCCAGCAGACTGGCGAGAGAGAGTAGTAGACGACGAAATTGTTGTGGCAAAACTTATCTTCCCAACCACGGCTGTGGATTGACCGCCTGACCCTGGCGACGAATTTCGAAATAGAGTGCCGGCCTGCCCTGACCGCCGCTGCTACCCACTAGTGCTATAGGCTGCCCGGCGCGAACCTGCGTACCGACGCTGACCAGTGCGCTCTGGTTATAACCGTACAGGCTCATATCGCCTTTACCGTGTTCAACGACGACCACCAGGCCATAGCCCTGCAGCCAGTCCGCCAGAATGACGCGACCATCGGCAATGGCTTTAACTTCGGTGCCTTCGGATGCGCCAATAACCATCCCCTTCCAACGTAGCTCACCCTGCAGCTGTTCGCCATAACGATGTAGAGTTGGACCACGAACGGGCCAAAATGCCTGACCGCGTGGCGAACCCAAACCGCCGGTACGCGACATCAGTGATTTTTCACTTTCGGTCGGTTTATAGGTTGAGCCTTTTCGTGACGCATCCTGTTGCTTATCGCGTACTGCCTGCGCCTCGCGTGCTTCACGTTCCGCACGCGCTTTGGCTGCGGCTTCGGCGCGGGCAATGCTGTTGCGCAGACGGGATTCGTTGGCGCGCATTTCGCCCAGTTGCTGTTGACCCTGTTGAATCGATGATTCCAGACTCGAAAGCGTTTTCTGGCGTTCGTTACGTGCCTGTTCCAGCTTAGCCTGCTGAGCGCGCTGTTCGTACAGTAGCGTCTGCTGTTCGCTCTGCTTATCTTCCAGCTCGGCTTTTTGCGAGTCGACCTCTTCGCGGGTTTGTTTCAATTGCGCGATAGTTTCCTGTCGCGCCTGGTTCAGATAGCCGAAATAGGCCTGCAGGCGTTGCCCGCGCTGGCTTTCTTCACCGCTAAGAATGAGCTGAATGCCGGTGTGTTCGCCCTGGCGAAAAGCTGCGTCGAGTTGGGCTGCCAGGCTGCGTTCTTGTGCGGCCCGCTGTTTTTCCAGCTTCGCGAGTGCTGCGTTCATCTCTGCGATTTGTGCATTCAGCTGCGCCAGTGAGTTTTGCGTTTCGCGCAACTGCCTTGCGGCAACGGCGATGGCTTGTTCCTGAGCTTTAAGCTGAGCGAGGAGGGTGGCGCGTTGTTGTTGTTGTTGACGTACCGCGCGTTCTTTTGCCGCGATATCGGCCTGAATAGATTTGAGCTGGTCGCGTTCGTCCGCGTGGGCGGAAAAGGCGCACAGCAATACGCCAGCGCTAAGCGCGCTGGCGTAGAACAAGGGCCTGACTGAAAACTTACGCGGTTTCACGGCCCGAGTGATGGTATTAATCGCCTTTCCCCTCATGGGGAGGGATTATTCCACGATGAACAGCGGCTTACCAGTCATCTCTTGCGGGATTTCCATACCCATCAGCGTCAGCATCGTCGGGGCGATATCAGAAAGTTTGCCGCCTTCGACTGCTTTAACGTTCTTGCCACCGACATAAATCAGCGGAACGGGCAGGTTGGTGTGCGCAGTATGCGCCTGACCGGTGGACGGATCGCGCATTTGCTCTGCGTTACCGTGGTCTGCGGTGATCAGCAACTGACCCCCAACGGATTCAACCGCTTTCGCGACCTGTTCAACGCAGTGATCCAGCGCTTCAACCGCTTTAACCGCTGCTTCCATCACCCCGGTATGACCAACCATGTCGCCGTTCGGGTAGTTACAAATGATGGTGTCGTATTTTCCGCTCTCAATCGCCGCAACCAGTTTTTCGGTCATCTCAGCAGAGCTCATCTCCGGCTGCAGATCGTAGGTCGCAACTTTCGGCGAGTTGATCAGGATGCGATCTTCGCCTTTGAACGGCTCTTCTACGCCGCCGTTGAAGAAGAAGGTCACGTGCGCATATTTTTCGGTTTCGGAAATACGCAGCTGCGTTTTGTCGTGCTTCGCCATCCACTCGCCAAGGGTGTTAGCCAGAGATGCTGGTGGGTAAGCAACCGCAGTTTTGATGTCGGCCGCGTATTCGGTCAGCATCACAAAGTTGAGGTTAACGACTTTCTTACGGGCGAAGCCGTCGAAGTCAGCGTTAACAAACGCACGAGTGATCTCACGCGCACGGTCAGCACGGAAGTTCATGAAAATCAGCGTATCGCCGTCTTCCATGGCGGCTTCAGCCTGGCCTTCAGCACGGATCACGGTCGCTTTCACGAATTCATCGTTTTCGTCGCGGGCATAAGCAGCCTGCAGGCCTTCAACCGCCGTAGCGAACTGGAACTCGCCTTTGGCCAACGTCATCAGGTCATAAGCCTGTTCAACGCGATCCCAACGGTTGTCGCGGTCCATCGCGTAGTAACGACCGATGATGGACGCTACGCGGCCTTTGCCCAGCGCGGCAAATTTCTCTTCGAATTTATGCAGTGAATGTTCAGCGCTGCGTGGCGGAGTATCACGGCCATCAAGGAAAGCGTGCAGATAGATTTTCTCAGCCCCGCGTTCAGCAGCCATTTCTACCATCGCCATGATGTGATCTTCGTGGCTGTGAACACCGCCCGCAGAGAGCAGACCCATGATGTGTACCGCTTTGCCGCTATTTTTTGCCTGGTCGACCGCATTGGTCAGCACCGGGTTAGCGAAGAAAGTACGCTCTTTAATTTCTACATCCAGACGGGTCAGGTCCTGATACACGATGCGGCCCGCGCCCAGGTTGACGTGACCGACTTCGGAGTTGCCCATCTGGCGATCGGGCAGGCCAACTTCCAGGCCAGACGCATCAATCAGGGTATGCGGACGTTTTGCCCACAGGGCATCCATTACCGGGGTTTTGGCATTAAAGATGGCGTTATCCTGGCTGTCTTCGCGATAGCCATAGCCATCCAGAATCACCAGTACCATAGGTTTTTTAGAAACCGACATTGCGACAACCTCACACTTAATAGATAAAAAATAATTGCGTAATTTTACTACAGCTGAATCGATAAAGTAGCCCCGGAAGATCAAATAATCGACCAGAGCGCGCCGCAGAGGGCGTGGTTTTAGGTTTTTTTTTCCGTAGCGCCCCGCAAAAATGCAATCCAATGCACGCTCTGGCTGTATTTGCGCCAACGCGCAGGTATACTCCTTTCCTGGTTTTTTTAATCACTGAGTCGGGAGTTGTTACCCCCCATGCAAGAAATTATGCAATTTGTTAGTCGCCACCCTGTATTGAGTATCGCCTGGATTGCGTTACTGGCGGCTGTATTATTTACCACGTTTAAGAGCCTGACTTCCAAAGTGAAGGTGATTACGCGCGGAGAAGCCACACGTCTCATCAATAAAGAAGACGCCGTTGTCGTGGATTTACGTCAGCGCGACGACTTCCGCAAAGGTCATATCGCTGGCTCCACTAACCTGCTGCCGAGCGAAATCAAAGCCAACAACTTTGGCGAACTGGAAAAACACAAAAACAAACCTGTTATTGTGGTTGATGGCTCAGGCATGCAGTGCCAGGATTCAGCAACTGCGCTGATCAAAGCCGGTTTTGAGCAGGTGTCTGTACTGAAAGATGGCGTAGCGGGCTGGAGTGGTGAGAATCTGCCACTGGTTCGCGGCAAGTAATTTACCCGTCTTCTTTCATGCCGCAGGGTAAAAGGAACACTGGAGATAAGTCATGGCCAATATTGAGATCTATACCAAAGCAACCTGCCCGTTTTGCCATCGCGCAAAGGCGCTGTTAAACAGCAAGGGTGTGAGTTTCCAGGAGCTTCCGATTGACGGTGATGCCGTGAAGCGTGAAGAGATGATCAAGCGCAGTGGCCGTACTACGGTTCCGCAGATTTTTATTGATGCACAGCACATTGGTGGTTGTGACGACTTGTATGCGTTGGATGCGCGTGGTGGACTGGATCCGCTGCTGCGTTAAGGCGTACCGAAGTATTTAAAGGACAACACTAAAGGGTTTTCTCAACATGTCAGAACAAAATAACACTGAAATGGCTTTCCAGATCCAACGTATTTATACCAAGGATGTGTCTTTCGAAGCGCCAAATGCACCGCATGTTTTCCAGAAAGATTGGCAGCCAGAGGTTAAACTGGATCTTGATACCGCATCTACCCAACTGGCAGATGACGTGTATGAAGTAGTGCTGCGTGTCACCGTAACGGCTTCCCTGGGTGAAGAAACTGCGTTCCTGTGCGAAGTTCAGCAGGGCGGTATTTTCTCCATCAGTGGTATCGAAGGGACTCAAATGGCGCATTGCCTGGGCGCATACTGCCCGAACATTCTATTCCCGTATGCCCGCGAATGCATCACCAGCCTGGTTTCACGTGGTACGTTCCCGCAACTGAACCTTGCGCCGGTCAACTTTGATGCGCTGTTCATGAACTATTTACAGCAGCAGGCTGGCGAAGGTACTGAAGAACATCAGGATGCCTGATGAACCAAAGTAATGCTTCAATGACTGTGATTGGTGCCGGCTCGTACGGCACCGCTCTTGCCATCACCCTGGCAAGAAATGGCCATCAGGTTGTCCTGTGGGGCCATGATCCTAAACATATCGCGACTCTCGAGCACGATCGCTGCAACGTCGCGTTCCTTCCTGATGTGCCTTTTCCCGACACGCTGCGCCTGGAAAGTGATTTAGCCACAGCGCTGGCCGCCAGTCGTAATATTCTGGTGGTGGTGCCGAGCCACGTCTTTGGCGAAGTGCTGCGTAACATCAAACCATTGATGCGTTCTGACGCACGACTGGTCTGGGCGACAAAAGGTCTGGAAGCGGAAACAGGGCGTCTGCTGCAGGATGTCGCGCGTGAAGCGTTGGGGGACTCAATTCCACTGGCGGTTATTTCCGGCCCGACGTTTGCCAAAGAGCTGGCTGCGGGCATGCCGACGGCGATTTCTCTGGCCTCGACGGACGACACCTTTGCTGACGATCTCCAGCAGTTGCTGCACTGCGGCAAAAGCTTCCGCGTATACAGCAACCCGGATTTCATTGGCGTACAGCTTGGCGGTGCGGTGAAAAACGTCATTGCCATTGGCGCAGGGATGTCTGACGGCATCGGTTTCGGCGCGAATGCACGAACCGCATTGATCACCCGTGGGCTGACCGAAATGTCTCGTCTTGGTGCGGCGCTGGGGGCCGATCCTGCCACCTTTATGGGGATGGCGGGTTTAGGCGATCTGGTGCTGACCTGTACCGACAACCAGTCGCGCAACCGTCGTTTTGGCATGATGCTCGGCCAGGGGATGGACGTGCAGGGTGCGCAGGACAAAATTGGCCAAGTGGTTGAAGGCTATCGCAATACGAAAGAAGTTCGTGAATTGGCGCACCGTTTTGGTGTTGAGATGCCAATAACCGAGGAAATTTATCAAGTATTGTATTGCGGAAAAAACGCGCGCGAGGCAGCATTGACGTTATTAGGCCGTGCACGCAAGGACGAGCTGAGTCGCCACTAGCTGTAAGGAACTGTTGAATATAACGACCCGATCCGCGAAGAACGGATCGGTCGTTTTGCTACCTTCTGGAGTACGCAATGCCGTGTGAAGAACTGGATATCGTCTGGAAAAACATTAAAGCGGAAGCCCGGGCACTGGCGGAATGTGAGCCAATGCTGGCCAGTTTTTACCACGCAACGCTGCTCAAGCATGAAAATCTCGGCAGTGCGCTAAGCTATATGCTGGCGAATAAACTCGCTTCTCCAATCATGCCCGCCATTGCGATTCGCGAAGTCGTAGAAGAGGCCTACGCGGCCGATCCTGAAATGATTGCCTCAGCGGCCTGCGATATTCAGGCAGTACGCACGCGTGACCCGGCTGTCGATAAATATTCCACTCCACTGCTGTATCTGAAGGGCTTTCATGCGCTTCAGGCCTACCGTATCGGTCACTGGCTGTGGCATCAGGGGCGTCAGGCGCTGGCGATATTCTTGCAAAATCAGGTGTCCGTTACCTTCCAGGTAGACATTCATCCGGCGGCAAAAATTGGTCGTGGGATTATGCTCGATCACGCCACCGGCATTGTGGTCGGTGAAACCGCGGTGATTGAAAATGACGTCTCTATTCTGCAATCCGTCACGCTGGGCGGGACCGGTAAAGCCGGCGGTGACCGCCACCCGAAAATTCGTGAAGGCGTGATGATCGGCGCGGGAGCAAAAATTCTCGGCAACATTGAAGTCGGGCGCGGCGCGAAGATTGGCGCAGGTTCGGTCGTGCTACAGCCCGTACCGCCGCATACCACCGCCGCAGGCGTACCGGCGCGCATCGTCGGCAAGCCTGACAGCGATAAACCGTCTATGGATATGGATCAGCATTTCAACGGGATACATCATACGTTCGAATACGGCGATGGAATCTGATTTCGAGCTATCTTACTTGTCATCTTGAACCCGGGCTGTGCTCGCCATCCTCACGTACTACGTGTACGCGCAGGTCGGCAAGCGCAGTCCGTGTCCAACCTGACTGCTCCGATAACGCTCGAAAAATAATGGTAAATTCTTTCGTAGGTCGGATAAGGCGTCAGCCGCCATCCGACAAAAATCAACTACGCAATACCGCGCCGGGATAACCTAACTGGCGCCAGGCCTCATACACCACCACCGACACCGCATTCGACAGGTTCATGCTGCGACTGTCCGGCATCATCGGAATACGAATTTTTTGTTCAGCTGGCAGTGCGTCTAGGATGCTGGCTGGCAGACCGCGAGTTTCCGGGCCAAACATCAGATAATCCCCATCCTGATAGCTTACCGCGCTATGCGCTGGCGTACCTTTGGTGGTCAGGGCAAACAGACGTTGCGGATTTTCTGCGGCGACGAAGGCGGCGTAATCAGGGTGGCGCAGCACGGCGGTAAATTCATGGTAATCCAGCCCGGCGCGGCGCAGGCGCTTGTCGTCCCAGGTAAAGCCCATTGGCTCAATAATATGCAGACGAAAGCCGGTGTTGGCGCAAAGACGGATAATATTGCCGGTATTTGGCGGGATTTCTGGTTCGAATAATACGATGTTTAGCATGCTGCCCCCTTAAGTACGGGGCAGCATAGCAAATTAACGTTTACGCCGCATTTCCACGTTTGGGCTGCATCGGGTAGTCAGCCACCTGTTTGCCCAGTTCTTGTACCAGTGAATCACGGCTGATTTCGCTAATCGATTTTGCACCGGTCAGAGTCATTGCCACCTTCATCTCTTTCTCGATCAGATTCAGCAGATTCGTCACCCCGGCCTGACCGTGGGTGGCCAGCGCGTACAGATAAGCACGTCCCAGCAGAACGCTATCTGCGCCCAGCGCAATCATGCGTACGACGTCCAGGCCGTTGCGGATCCCACTGTCTGCCAGAATGGTGATATCGCCTTTTACCGCATCGGCAATGGCGGGTAGCGCGCGAGCTGAAGACAGCACGCCGTCTAACTGGCGACCACCGTGGTTAGAGACAACAATACCATCCGCGCCAAAGCGTACGGCGTCTCGGGCATCTTCGGGATCGAGGATCCCTTTGATCACCATCGGACCATCCCAAAATTCGCGGATCCACTCGAGGTCTTTCCAGGAAATCGACGGGTCGAAGTTATTCGCCAGCCAGCCGATGTAATCCTCAAGACCGGTAGGTTTACCAAGATAAGTCGAGATATTACCTAAATCATGTGGGCGACCGTTCAGGCCAACGTCCCATGCCCACTGTGGATGGGTGACTGCCTGCCAGTAGCGGCGTAGTGCGGCATTTGGGCCGCTCATTCCGGAATGTGCGTCACGGTAGCGTGCGCCCGGTGTTGGCATATCGACGGTAAAGACCAGCGTGGAGCAACCCGCCGCTTTGGCACGCTCCAGCGCGTTGCGCATAAAGCCGCGATCGCGCAGAACATATAGCTGAAACCACATCGGACGTTTGATGGTTGGAGCGACCTCTTCAATCGGACATACGGATACCGTGGAAAGCGTAAACGGAATGCCTTTGGCATCAGCGGCGGCGGCGGCCTGAACTTCGCCCCGGCGCGCGTACATGCCACACAGACCGACAGGTGCAAGGGCCACTGGCATGGAGAGCGTTTCGTTGAACAGCTTTGTCTCCAGGCTCAGGTCGGACATATTCTTCAGCACGCGCTGGCGCAGCGCCACCTCCGACAGGTCTGCCACGTTACGGCGCAGAGTGTGCTCTGCATACGCCCCACCGTCTATATAGTGGAACAAGAAGGGGGGTAGGATGCGCTGGGCTGCGGCGCGATAGTCGCTGGCTGCTGAAATAATCATGCGTTGTTCTCCCTGCTATTCTCACCAGGGTCACCGGGCAGGCGGGTGATACGCGCCTGGCGGGCCTGATCTTCATCAAATCGTTTAATCGTAGTGTGGACAAAACTGAGGTGCGCCATCATTGCTTTACGCGCTCCGTCGGCATCTCCGGCAACAATCGCATCCAGGACGGCCTGATGCTGCGCCGTCAGTTGCGAAAATACGGGCGGCACAAGGTACATACGCTGGCGGCTCTGTTTCACCGAAGACTGCAATACGTCGAAGAAACCGCGCATGGTCTGTAACAGCACCACGTTGTGCGAGGCTTCCGCAATGGCGAGATGAAAGCGAACGTCTGCCTGCGAGGCGAGATCTGGATCTTCGCTTTGTGTGGCCTCGAAACAGAGTCTGATCTTCTCTTTGTCGGCAGCAGTGGCACGCATAGCTGCATGCCAGGCGGTGCTGGCTTCGATGGCGTGGCGGGCTTCCAGAATATCGAAACTGTAATCAGGATCGTCCGCCAGCAGGGTTTTCAGCGGCTGAACGATGTTTTGTTCAGACCATGCTTCATGCTGCCAGCGGATAAACGTCCCGCCGCCACGACGGCTAATCAACACACCTTCACTCACCAGCTTGGCTAACGCCTCGCGCAGCGAGTTGCGCGATACGCCGAGCTGTACGGCCAGTTGGCGCTCAGCGGGCAACTTCATGCCCGCCTCCAGCTGTTGTTCTTCAATCAGCGCCCGCACACGAGATGCGACTTCGTCTGACAGGCGTCTGGGCATCACTATCATGGAATCATCCAGGTTAAGACATAGGCCTGCAGCGTGGTAATCACACCCACCATGCAGGTGAAAATCAGGCTGTGCTTCACGGTAAAGCGGAACAGATCAGACTCTTTCCCCACTAATCCCACTGCCGCACAGGCGATAGCGATAGATTGTGGAGAGATCATCTTGCCGGTCACGCCGCCGGTGGTATTTGCGGCCACCATCAGCACATCCGAAACGCCGATTTGCTGAGCGGCCGTGGCCTGCAGGGCGGCGAACAATGCGTTTGATGAGGTGTCGGACCCGGTCAGGAATACCCCCAGCCAGCCGAGGAATGGCGAGAAGAAGGTAAACGCGCTGCCGGTGTGCGCCAGGGCCAGTGCCAGGGTGGATGAAAGCCCGGAGTAGTTAGAGATAAACGCGAACGCCAGCACCATCCCGATGGAGTAGATAGGCAGCGCCAGATCTTTCAACGTGCTGCCAAAGGTCTGCAGCGCAGCAGATGGCTTCATCTTCAGCCAGACGATAGACAGCAGGGCGGCAAACAGTATTGCGGTACCGGTCGCGGAGAACCAGTCAAATTTGTACACCGCCGCGTAGGCCGTGGCTTCGTGTACGACCGGCGGCATACGGGCAACCAGCTTGTCGAGGAACGGAACCGGAATATTGACCACCCAGTGGTACATCGCGCCGCCGGGCGCAAACAGTGCTTTAAACGGCGGTATGCTCCACAGCGTGACGGTAGCGGTCAGGAACAGGAACGGTGACCAGGCGCGTACCACCTGCCCAGCGGTGTAGCGGGTGCGCGGCAGGTCCATATCGACCTGCGAAGCGCCCATATCGCCAAAACGGAAGATGCGTACCGGCTGCCAACGTTTCAGGAACAGCGTCAGACACACCAGTGAGACCAGAGAAGAGATAATGTCCGGCAGTTCCGGCCCGATAAAGTTAGAGCTGAGGTACTGTGCGATAGCAAACGAGCCGCCAGCGACCATCACCGCAGGCCAGGTTTCTTTGACGCCGCGCCAGCCATCCATAATCGCCATAATCCAGAACAGCACGATAATGGTCAGGAACGGCAGCTGACGACCTACCATCTGGCCAATCTCGAAGCTGTCCAGTCCGGTAACCTGACCGGCGACCAGAATCGGAATGCCCATTGCGCCAAAAGCGACCGGCGCGGTATTTACGATCAGGCACAAACCTGCTGCATACAGCGGGTTAAAGCCAAGACCAACCAGCAGTGCGGCGGTA
This sequence comes from Citrobacter sp. Cpo037, assembly GCF_030332945.1. NCBI lineage: Bacteria > Pseudomonadati > Pseudomonadota > Gammaproteobacteria > Enterobacterales > Enterobacteriaceae > Citrobacter > Citrobacter sp. Cpo037. The sequence continues at coordinate 293,913 of NZ_JAOWGW010000040.1, read as the reverse complement.
ATCGCTACCGGAGCGCCAAAGCCTGCCGCTCCTTCGAGGAATGCCCCAAAGGAGAAACCAACAATCAGCATTTGCAGACGCTGGTCTGGGGTAATCGAGAGTATTGATGAGCGGATGATGTCGAACTGCCCGGTCTTCACCGAGATTTTATAGACGAATACCGCGGCGATAATGATCCAGGCAATTGGCCACAGACCGTAGAAGAAACCGTACACTACGGATGCCAGTGCGTGATCGACCGGCATTTTGTAGAACAGCAGGGCGACCGACAAAGCGATCACCACCGTCCATGACGCCGCAACATAGCCTTTCAGCTTGAGCTTAATCAGGGCGAAGAAAAAGAACAGGATAGGGAGCGATGCGATCAGGCTGGAAAGCCAGATATTACCGGCCGGGTCGTAGTTCTGTTGCCAGAGATTCATTGCAGGTCTCCTGGGGGCCGCTGACATAATGGAATGAGTCTTTGCTCAAATCTTCGTCACATTATGTGTAAAAGTGGCCCTGCCAATATTGTTGTGTAGGGGTAATGACAATGAATGGTTAATCAAATGTTATTTATTGGCAACGGTATTGTACGCACATTTTAATGAAATGTGAGGTGCTGGTAGGATCTGGCTAAAATTGGTAGGGCCAATTGCGAGGGGAAATGAAGGACCGGGCAAGCGGATGTTGCCCGGTGGGAGATTAGAACTCGCTCTTCGCGAAGCCCGTCATCTCTTTCAGGCCCATTTCACGGCCAAGCTCGGTCATCGGGTGGACGACGATCAGGCCGCGCACGCTTTTCTTCAGTTTGCCCATGTCAGCCTGCTCTTTTTTGGTGATGGCCCGACGGAACGGAAGTTTTGTCAGCTTTTGCGCTTCTTTGCTCAGCTTCTGGCTGTGAACTTCACGCAGGCGTGCGATCTCGGCTTCCAGAGTTTCTTTCTCTTTTTCCAGCTCGGCGTATTTGTCGGCGGCTTCAACCAGGGACAGGTCTGCCTGCTGGTGGCGAATAGCGTCCAGACGATCGCTCAGGCGTTTAATTTCGTTTTTTTCGACTTCTTTCATAGGATAGCTTCTGATAAAAATAGGATGAATATCCTATAGTATGCGCGCAGAGCGGGATTATTCACAACTGCTCGAAGATAAATAATCAAATACCGTAAGTATTAATTAGCTAATGATAATGTTACTGCATTGATTAACAAGGAGTTTTAAGCGATAAGATCGGCCGTGGTGCTTTTTATTGGCGTGTTCGTGGTGAAGCACGTTTTCCTCAATATAAACACCCAACTGATCCTAAACTTAAATGATCAACCGCACAGGCTGAGCGCGGTTAATACATGGAGGAGGGAAGATTATGGCGAAAATAGGTGAGAACGTTTCGGTCCTGATTGATAAAACTGTCGATTTTATGGCTTCAAGCCAGGCTTTTCGCGAATATTTGAATAAAACACCGCCGCGCAACGTTGTCCCTTCAGAAATACCGCAGGAAAACGCGCAGCTGTATCTGCAACGTCTGGCGTACTATCGGCAGCTGTATCGACCGCAGCAGGAAGAGAAATAAGCAAACATCGTCTTATTTTTGAAAGGCTTTTTTTAAGCTGATTTTAGAAATCAGCTCGGTCAGGGAAAGGACCATGGTGGATCGTACCATCTGCTGGTAACGCTGGATCTGCATGGCATGCAAACCAGAGTCTGAGGTATCAAACTGGGGTGGCGGCGGGAGTGCCGTCACGCAGTGAAGTTCACCAAACGGTCCAAGAATTTCGTCGTCGGTGAATGCGTATTCGTTGCCGTCGTGATTCAGCTCCTCCCGCAGCGCCATCAGGAGCTCCGCATCTTCGTACTCCGGGCGACTGAGTACGCCCAGGCCGTAGATTAACTTCAGACGAACAGAAAGATCGCCCAACGGACCATCGCCGTCGAGCAGCGGTTCTACGGCGTATTTCACCGCATAGTCGTCTTTGCGAAATACCTGAAGCACAAGGATATTCACCGCCTCGGTGAGCAGTTCTACGGCGGTGATGAGGAAGCTGCGTACGGTTTTGCCAGCATTCAGACGCTCAAGCACACGATTTTCAAAGGCCTGCGTTTGTTCCATTATTGCCTGCATATCTGACAATCTATTATTCAGGCGCAGGATATCCTGCGCCAGGTCCTGCATCATTTCTTTGCGTTATACGCGTTAACAGCCTCAAGCACGACATCACTGTTGGCATCCAGCCCGGAAACTTGCGCCAGCGCGGCCTGTGGACCTTTTTCGTCAATCAGTGCGGCCAGTTCCTGTGCCTGCGGATCTTCTTCGCTGCGATAGTGCATCGCTGCCGCAATACCGGTAACCAGATTCGCATGCGGCAAACCATATTCCAGCGTACCCAGCAGTGGTTTAATCAGGCGGTCGCCTGCGCTAAGTTTACGCAGCGGCTGACGACCCACACGCTCAACGTCATCTTTCAGATACGGGTTTTCAAAACGGCCGAGGATTTTCTGAATGTATGCCGCATGTTTTGCTGCATCAAAGCCATAGCGTTTGATCAGTACCGCGCCGCTCTCTTCCATCGCACCTTTTACCACTGCGCGGATTTTCTCGTCGAGAATCGCGTCACGGATGGTCTGATGACCGGTCAATTTTCCGAGGTACGCGGTTATAGCATGCCCGGTGTTCAGCGTGAAGAGTTTACGTTCGACAAATGCCATCAGGTTATCAGTTAATTCCATTCCTGGGATATTTGGCAGTTCACCTTTGAACTGTGTTTTGTCGACAATCCACTCACTGAAGGTTTCTACGGTAACTTCCAGCGGATCGTTGGTTGCTGAAGCCGAAGGCGGAACAATGCGGTCCACGGCAGAATCGACAAAGCCAACATGTTCTTCAACCCAGGCTTTATCTTCATCTGCTAACGCGTTCATTACATGGCCTTTCAACTGAGTCGTTCCGCGCACCATGTTTTCACAAGCGATGATATTTAGTGGAGTAGTGATTCTCTGCGCCTTGCGTTTAACCAGCCCTTTGGCGATGGCCGGAGCGATACGCTCAAGCACGACCGGACCGACGGCGGTAGTGACTAAATCTACGTGGGCAATCAGTTCAACAACATCATCGCCGATGCTGCTCACGGCGTTGACACCGGAGACGGTATCAACCTGCTCGTTTTCACCCACGACATGAACCTGATAGCTATGACGGGCATTCAGGGCATCGAGCACGACCTGATTTACATCCGCGAACGTCAGCTGTATCCCCGCGTCCGCCAGCAGTTTGCCGATAAAGCCACGACCGATATTACCTGCGCCAAAATGTAATGCTTTCATAGTATTAACCTTCATTAATGTTTTTACCCAAGAGGGCTGGGGTGAGGCTTTTCCCTCAACCTAACCCTCTCCACAAGGGAGAGGATATCGCCTTCATATTTCGAACTGCAGATGCGTTGGCTCTCCTCGCTCACCCCAGTCACGTACTTATGTACGCTCCTGGGGATTCACTGCGTTGCCGCCTTCCTGCAGCTCGAACTATTTTGGAGATACTTAAGCGTTAAGCTTTTTTACCCGCCAGCAGTTCCAGAACTTCATCCACGCTGGTGGTATGGGCCAGACGTTCGATCACGGATTCATCATCCAGAGCGTTGGTCAGGCTGGTAATCACCTGGATGTGCTCGTTGTTACGCGCTGCGATGCCAATCACCAGGCGGGCAATATCGTCTTCTTCTTCACCGAAGCGAACGCCTTCCGGGTACTGGCAGAACACCACACCGGTTTTCAGCACGCGGTCTTTGGCTTCAACCGTACCGTGCGGTACTGCGATGGACTCACCCAGGTAAGTCGGGGTCAGTTTTTCACGGTCCAGCATCGCCTCAACGTATTCTGGCTCAACGTAACCGCCTTTCACCAGTTGCTCACCAGCAAAGCGAATCGCTTCTTCTTTGTTAGCCGCTTTACGGCCAAGGAAGATGTTCTCCGCACCCAGTTTGAACAGGTGGGTATCACCCTCTTCAAAGCTGTCTTTCAGGTGGTCGCGAACTTTCTCCTCGTTCACGTTGTGGCGCTGCGCAGCGACCAGACGTTCGGTCAGGTTGGAGTACAGGCCACTGTCGAGGAAGTTGGTCAGCGAAATGTGCTGTGCCTGAGGCACCTGGCGCATCGCGCGTTCAGTCAGGTCACGGTGGGTAATGACCAGATCCACATCCGGCGGCAGATTGTTAATCGCGCTGTTAGTGACGGAAATCTGAGACAGCCCCGCATCCTGCACTTTCTTACGCAGTACGCCCGCACCCATGGCGCTGGAACCCATACCAGCATCGCAGGCAACGATGATTTTACGCACATGGCTCAGGTCGTTGGTTACATCGCCAGCCGCCAGCGGAGATGCGCCTTTGGATTCCGCTTTCATGTCGTGCATACGACGGGTTGCGGCATCAATGTCATCATCTTCTTTCACTTTGCTGGTTTTCAGCAGAATGGCTGAGACCACAAAAGAGACTGCCATAGCCGCGCAGATAGCAGCGATGTTAGCGAAGTAAGCACCCTTCGGCGTCATTGCCAGCACGGCCAGGATAGAACCCGGAGACGCCGGAGAAACCAGACCGCCGTTCAGGATAGTCAGGGTAAATACGCCAGTCATACCGCCGAGAATAACGGCCAGGATCAGGCGCGGGTTCATCAGCACGTACGGGAAGTAAATTTCGTGGATACCACCCAGGAAGTGGATGATAGCCGCGCCGCCTGCAGACTGCTTAGCGCTGCCGCGACCGAAGAACATGTACGCCAGCAGGACGCCCATACCCGGACCCGGGTTAGCTTCAATCAGGAAGAAGATGGATTTGCCCATCTCATGGGACTGCTGAATACCCAGCGGTGAGAAAATACCGTGGTTAATGGCGTTGTTGAGGAACAGGATTTTCGCCGGTTCAACGAAGATAGATGCCAGCGGTAGCATGTCATGGACAACCATGAAGTTAACGCCTGCCGCCAGAATTTTTGACAGCGCTTCAACCAATGGGCCAATGCCAAGGAATGCCAGAATGGCGAGGATCATACCGATGATGCCAGCGGAGAAGTTATTCACCAGCATCTCAAAACCGGATTTGATCTTACCGTCTACCCAGTTGTCGAAATGTTTGATAGCCCAGCCGCCCAGCGGACCTGCGATCATCGCGCCGAGGAACATTGGCATATCTGCACCGACGATAACGCCCATGGTGGTGATAGCGCCAACCACGCCGCCACGCTCGCCGCCAACCAGCTTACCACCGGTATAACCGATCAGCAGCGGCAGCAGATAGGTGATCATCGGGCCGACTAGCTTCGCCAGCGTTTCGTTCGGCAACCACCCTGTCGGAATGAATAATGCGGTGATAATACCCCACGCGATAAACGCGCCGATATTTGGCATCACCATGTTGCTGAGGAATCGACCAAAGCTTTGCACCTTGATCTTAATATCGGATGACATAAAAACACCCCTTCTTATGTTTGCTATCGCGCAGGCTGAAAGCCCGAGGTTTGTTAATGTAGCGGCAGGAGGTAGCCGGACCCTGTAGATACTGCGAAATCTGGCACTGAATCGTTCAACTGTCCAGTCGACGGACTTTTATGTGACATTCGTCACGTAAATATAGGGTGTATGGCGTTAGTTAATGTGATTTGAATCACAAATTAACGGTACAAAAAAACATCACAAGGTTAGATTTAATGAAAAATGGGGATTAAATGTGAACTAATTCACATTTTTGGTTTTGCTGTTTGTTGAATCTTTGTGATGTGGATCGCAAAGTATTTTCATCTGGATTTGAGCAGATGTGATCTGCGGCAGATTCTACTCCTGACATTTTTATTGCAAAACAAAGCAACTTCTCGCCAGAAAAAATATTTTTTTTGTGATATGGCGAAAACCCCTAACTGCAGTTATGTTCAAAACATCAGCCAGGGTGCATACGGCTGCCGGCATAAAAAAACTCTAATTAGCGTGAATTCGAGGCAGGTATGTTTCTAAATTATTTCGCACTGGGCGTGCTGATCTTCGTTTTTCTGGTTCTGTTTTACGGAATCATCGCCATTCATGATATTCCCTATAACATGGCTAAAAAACGTAACCATCCCCATGCCGATGCCATCCATACTGCAGGATGGGTGAGCTTGTTCACTCTTCATGTTATTTGGCCGTTCCTGTGGATCTGGGCCACGCTCTACCAGCCTGAAAAGGGATGGGGAATGCAGTCACACATCACACCGACCGGAAAGGAGTCAGACCCTGAGATTGCCGCGCTGGCAGCGCGAATCACCCAGTTGGAAAAAAGACTGGATGGGGAGAAAAAAACCGATAACTCCACCTTTCCGGAGATTTAATCATGGATTTGTTGATAGTCCTGACCTATGTGGCCTTTGCCTGGGCCATCTTTAAAATATTCCGTATTCCGGTAAACCAATGGACGCTTGCTACCGCTGCATTAGGTGGGGTGTTCATTGTTGCGGGATTGATTTTATTAATGAACTATAACCACCCGTATACCTTTACGGCGCAAAAAGCGGTTATTTCAATTCCGGTCACTCCGCAAGTCACAGGAATTGTTAGTGAGGTAACGGATAAGAATAATCAGCTCATTAAAAAAGGCGATGTGCTGTTTAAGCTCGATCCGGTACGTTATCAGGCGCGTGTAGACAGACTGCAGGCCGACCTGGTAACCGCGACGCATAATATCGACAACCTAAAAGCGCAACTGTCGGAAGCGGTCGCTAATACTACCCGCGTGTCTGCGGAACGTGATCGCTTGTATAAGGATTATCAACGTTATTTGAAAGGCAGCCAGGCGAAGGTTAACCCGTTCTCTGAAAGCGATATCGATAACGCCCGGCAAAACTATCTGGCACAGGATGCGCTGGTCAAAGGCTCGGTGGCAGAACAGACGCAGATTCAGAGTCAATTAGACAGTATGGTCAACGGGGAGCAATCTCAGGTTGCATCCCTGCGTGCCCAGCTCGCCGAGGCTAAATATAATCTTGAACAGACGGTAGTTCGTGCCCCCAGCAACGGTTATGCCACGCAGATTTTAATTCGTCCGGGGACTTACGCAGCAGCATTACCTTTGCGTCCGGTAATGGTGTTTATTCCTGAACAAAAACGGCAAATCGTGGCGCAATTCCGCCAGAACTCGCTGCTGCGCCTTAAACCAGGCGATGAAGCGGAAGTGGTGTTTAACGCGCTGCCTGGCCAGGTTTTCACCGGCAAGCTAACCAGTATTCTTCCGGTCGTTCCGGGTGGTTCTTATCAGGCGCAGGGGGCGTTACAGTCCTTAACGGTGGTGCCGGGTACCGATGGCGTGCTGGCAACAATTGAGCTGGATCCGAATGCCGATGTGGATGCGCTGCCGGACGGTATCTATGCCCAGGTCGCGGTCTATTCCGACCATTTCGCCCACGTGTCGGTAATGCGTAAAGTGCTGCTGCGCATGACCAGTTGGATGCATTACCTTTATTTGGATCATTGAGACTGCCATCACCTGCCATTTTCAGTGACCTGAGCCATACTAAGCGGTGTCCCACTATCGTTGGGCACCGCTTTTTTGTTGGCAAAAAGGACCCGGCATGAAACTCATTGGCAGCTATACCAGCCCTTTTGTACGTAAAATTTCGATTCTGTTACTGGAAAAGGGCATCACTTTCGAATTTGTGAATGAACTCCCCTACAACGCGGATAGCGGCGTGGCGCGCTATAACCCGTTAGGCAAAGTACCTGCGTTGGTCACCGATGAGGGCGAGTACTGGTTTGACTCTCCTGTCATCGCGGAATATATAGAGCTACTGGATATTGCACCAGCCATGCTGCCGCGTGATCCGCTGGCTGCGCTGAAGGTACGCCAGTTGGAAGCGTTGGCAGACGGTATTATGGATGCCGGTTTAGTTTCGGTGCGCGAACAGGCTCGCCCTGCAGCGCAGCAGTCAGAAACTGAATTGTTACGTCAGCGTGAGAAGATCACCCGTAGTCTGGATGTGCTGGAAGGCTATCTGGTGGGCGGTACACTGAAAACGGATACGGTTAACCTGGCAACCATTGCGATTGCCTGCGCCGTCGGTTATCTCAATTTCCGTCGGGTCGCACCTGGCTGGTGTGTGGACCGTCCGCGTCTGGTCAAACTGGTGGAAACGCTCTTTCAACGCGAGAGTTTTGCCCGTACAGAACCGCCAAAGGCTTGATGCGTATTATGTCCGCCTGAGCAAAGTCACGGTACAATCCTTCCTATATCGATATCCCTCTCTACGGTGGAGAGGGTCACCAACAGCCAGGCCCTTTCATGACAAGCGACTTGCGTTCACTCTACAGCCAGCTTCCTGCTATCGATCGTTTATTGCGCGATAGCGCCTTCTCAGCCTTACGTGAATCTCACGGTCATACCCGGGTGGTTGACCTGCTGCGTCACATGCTCGACGAAGCCAGAGAAGCTATTCGCGACACGCATGCGCTCCCGGCATGGTGTGAAGACTGGGCGCAAGAAGCCAGTGCCCGGCTGGAACGAGAATCACAAAGCGCACTGCGTCCAGTGATTAACCTGACCGGAACGGTGCTGCACACCAACCTTGGTCGCGCGTCGCAGGCCGAAGAAGCAATTGAGGCGGTGGTACAGGCGATGCGCACGCCGGTGACGCTGGAATACAGTCTGGATGATGCCGGTCGGGGACATCGGGATCGGGCCCTGGCGGATTTACTCTGCCGTCTGACGGGGGCGGAAGACGCCTGTATCGTCAATAACAATGCGGCAGCTGTTCTGCTTATGCTGGCTGCCACGGCGAACGGCAAAGAGGTGGTTGTGTCTCGCGGCGAGCTGGTGGAAATAGGCGGCGCGTTTCGTATTCCGGACGTCATGTGTCAGGCCGGATGCATTCTACGCGAGGTGGGGACCACCAACCGGACGCATGCGAAAGATTACCGCCAGGCGGTGAATGAAAATACCGCTCTGCTGATGAAAGTGCATACCAGTAATTACAGCATTGAAGGCTTCACAAAGTCGGTGGATGAGGCGGAGCTGGCCGTCATTGGCCAGGAGCTGGATGTTCCGGTGGTGGCGGATTTGGGCAGCGGTTCGCTGGTCGATCTCAGCCAGTATGGCTTGCCGCAGGAGCCGATGCCGCAGCAACTGATTGCTGCTGGCGTCAGTCTGGTGAGTTTCTCCGGCGATAAACTGCTGGGCGGGCCGCAGGCCGGGATAATTGTCGGTAAAAAAGAGATGATCGCTCGTTTGCAGAGCCATCCGCTGAAACGCGCATTACGGGCAGATAAAATGACGCTGGCTGCTCTGGAAGCGACGCTACGGCTCTACCTGCACCCTGAAGCACTGGCGGCGAAGTTGCCGACGTTGCGCCAGCTCACCCGCTCACAAGAGGCAATCCACGCGCAGGCACAGCAATTACAGGCACAGCTTGCAGAACATTACGGTGATGAGTTCGCCCTGAATGTGATGCCTTGCCTGTCGCAGATTGGCAGCGGCTCACTACCTGTTGATAGGCTGCCCAGCGCGGCGCTAACCTTTACCCCACATGACGGGCGCGGGAGCCGCCTCGAAGCGTTGGCAGCCCGTTGGCGTACGCTGCCCGTGCCGATTATTGGGCGAATTTATGATGGCCGCTTATGGCTGGATCTGCGCTGCCTTGAAGACGAGACCCGGTTTATGGAGATGATGCTGAAATGATTATTGCAACCGCCGGACACGTTGACCACGGAAAAACAACGTTATTACAGGCGATTACTGGCGTAAATGCCGACCGTCTGCCGGAAGAAAAAAAGCGCGGCATGACCATCGATCTCGGTTATGCCTACTGGCCGCAGCCGGACGGGCGGGTGCTGGGGTTTATCGACGTTCCTGGACACGAAAAGTTTCTGTCCAACATGTTGGCGGGGGTCGGCGGCATCGATCACGCGTTGCTGGTGGTGGCGTGTGATGATGGCGTAATGGCGCAAACCCGTGAGCATTTGCAAATTCTGCAGCTGACGGGCAATCCGCAGATCACCGTGGCGCTCACGAAAGCCGACCGCGTAGACGAAGCAAGAATTGAAGAGGTGCGTGCGGAGATTCAGGCCACGCTGGGGAATTATGGTTTCGCGGAGTCGGTGCTTTTCGTCACTGCGGCCAGTGAAGGCCGTGGCATCGAGGAACTGCGTGACCATTTGTTGCAATTAACGTCGCGCGAGCATGCCCGCGATCACAGCTTCCGCCTGGCGATTGACCGCGCCTTTACGGTCAAAGGCGCAGGGCTGGTGGTGACCGGGACGGCGCTCAGCGGTGAAGTGAATGTCGGTGACACGCTGTGGCTCACGGGCGTCAACAAACCGATGCGCGTACGTAGCCTGCATGCACAAAATCAGGCCACCGACCGCGCGCAAGCGGGACAACGTATTGCGCTGAATATTGCCGGCGATGCGCAAAAAGAAGAACTAAACCGTGGCGACTGGCTGCTTTCCGATGCGCCGCCAGAGGCTTTTACCCGCGTGATTGTTTCTTTAGAACATGCCGCGCCGCTGATGCAGTGGCAACCGCTGCATATTCACCACGCGGCTAGCCATGTTACCGGGCGTATCTCGCTGCTTGAAGGGACACTGGCGGAACTGGTGTTTGATACACCACTCTGGCTCGCCGATAACGACCGTCTGGTGCTGCGCGATATTTCTGCCCGTACGACGCTGGCTGGCGCGCGCGTGGTCACGCTCAATCCGCCGCGTCGCGGAAAACGTAAGCCGGAGTATTTGCAGTGGCTGTCGGCGCTGGAAAACGCGCAGACTGACGGTGACGCTCTGGCGCTGCACCTGACGCGTGGGGCGGTGAATATTCCTGACTTTGCCTGGGCGCGTCAGCTCAATGGCAACGGTATGCGTCCGTTGATTGAGCAACATGGATTTATTCAGGCGGGATACAGCCTGTTGAATGCCCCCGTTGCCGCGCGCTGGCAGCGGAAAGTTCTCGATACGCTGGCGACCTACCATGAGCAGCACCGTGATGAACCAGGGCCCGGGCGCGAGCGCCTGCGCCGTATGGCTTTGCCGATGGAAGACGAAGCGCTGGTCTTGCTGCTGATTGAAAAGATGCGCGAGAGTGGCGCCATCCATAGCCATCATGGCTGGTTGCATTTGCCGGAACATAAGGCGGGTTTCAGCGATGAGCAGTTGGCAATCTGGCAAAAAGTAGAACCGCTTTTTGGCGATGAGCCATGGTGGGTGCGCGATTTGGCAAAACAGACGGGCACGGATGAGCAGATGATGCGTGTGGCATTACGTCAGGCGGCGCAGCAAGGCATCATTACCGCGATCGTGAAAGATCGTTATTACCGTAACGATCGAATTGTGGCCTTTGCCAATATGATCCGCGAACTGGATCAGGAACGGGGATCGACCTGTGCAGCTGATTTTCGCGACAGACTTAACGTCGGGCGCAAATTGGCTATTCAGATTCTGGAATATTTTGACCGCATTGGTTTTACTCGTCGTCGGGGAAATGATCATTTATTACGCGATGCATTGCTGTTCCCTGAAAAATAATGAAACAATTAATTCATGGATTAAATGAATTAATACAAAATAGATGTTGATTGAAATAAGCACATTAGATTATGAACCTAATGTGCTTTTTAATTGTGAGTGTTATTAAAATAACAACCACGATCATATTTTGTTGGAAATTTCACTCGTATGCTTCCTACCTCTTTTGAGTAATTAAGGATCGTACAATGGCTGCTTCAACATTTTTTATTCCTTCTGTGAATGTAATTGGCGCTGGTTCATTAAAAGATGCAATGAATACAATGGCGGAATATGGTTTTCGCCGTACGCTGATTGTCACGGACGCCATGCTGGCGAAATTAGGTATGGCGAGTGAAATTCAAAAAGCGCTGCAGGAACGTGATATTTTCAGCGTAATTTATGATGGTACGCATCCTAACCCTACGACCAGTAACGTTGCTGCTGGCCTGAAAATGCTGAAAGAAAATGACTGTGATAGTGTTATTTCTCTCGGCGGCGGTTCCCCGCACGATTGTGCGAAGGGGATTGCGCTGGTGGCGGCTAACGGCGGCGATATTAGTGATTACGAAGGCGTTGACCGCTCTGCAAAACCGCAACTGCCGATGATTGCCATCAACACCACGGCGGGTACGGCATCTGAAATGACCCGCTTCTGCATCATTACCGATGAAGTACGCCACATTAAAATGGCGATTGTGGATAAGCATGTTACACCGCTGCTGTCCGTCAATGACTCCTCGCTGATGGTCGGTATGCCGAAGTCTCTGACGGCGGCTACCGGTATGGATGCGCTGACTCACGCTATTGAAGCCTATGTTTCTATTGCCGCGACCCCTATTACCGATGCGTGCGCGCTTAAAGCCGTCACCATGATTGCAGAAAACCTGCCGGTCGCCGTGGAAGAGGGCAGCAATGCTCAGGCGCGCGAAGCCATGGCCTATGCGCAGTTCCTCGCAGGTATGGCCTTTAACAATGCCTCTCTGGGATACGTGCATGCGATGGCGCACCAGCTGGGTGGCTTCTACGATTTGCCACACGGAGTATGTAATGCCGTACTGCTGCCGCATGTACAGGTATTTAATAGCAAAGTGGCTGCCGCCCGCCTGCGCGATTGCGCCTCGGCAATGGGTGTGAACGTTGCTGGTCTGAGCGAAGAGCAAGGGGCAGAAGCCTGCATCGCGGCGATCCGCGAACTGGCGCAGAAAGTGAATATTCCAGCCGGGTTGCGTGAGCTGAACGTGAAAGAAGAAGATTTTGCCGTTCTGGCGACTAACGCCCTGAAAGATGCATGTGGTTTCACTAACCCGATTCAGGCGACACATGAAGAAATCATGGCGATTTATCGTGCTGCCATGTAATTCGTGATACCTGTCGTAAAGCAGTAAAAGGCTGGCGAATTATTCGCCAGCCCCGTCTACCCTTGTAGTACCCCTACAGCAAGGAGACGGTCATGACCAATAACCCCCCTTCAACGCGTATTTACCCCGGCGAGTATGGTTACCCTCTGAAGTTAAAAGCCCGATACGATAACTTTATCGGCGGTGACTGGGTCGCCCCGGCGGACGGTGAGTATTACCAAAACCTGACACCGGTGACCGGGCAACTACTGTGCGAAGTGGCCTCTTCCGGCAAAAAGGACATCGATCTGGCACTGGATGCCGCGCACAAAGTAAAAGACAAGTGGGCGCAGACATCCGTGCAGGACAGAGCGGCGATTCTGTTCAAAATCGCCGATCGTATGGAGCAAAACCTGGAACTGCTGGCGACGGCAGAAACCTGGGATAACGGTAAACCCATCCGTGAAACCAGCGCGGCAGATGTGCCGCTGGCTATTGACCATTTCCGCTATTTCGCGTCCTGTATTCGTGCACAGGAAGGGGGAATCAGCGAGGTTGATAGCGAAACCGTGGCTTATCACTTCCATGAACCTCTTGGCGTGGTAGGGCAAATTATCCCGTGGAACTTCCCGCTATTGATGGCCAGCTGGAAAATGGCGCCCGCCCTGGCAGCCGGTAACTGCGTGGTGCTGAAACCCGCGCGCCTGACGCCGCTGTCCGTACTGTTGCTGATGGAAGTCATCGGCGATCTGCTCCCGCCTGGCGTGGTGAACGTGGTCAACGGCGCAGGGGGGGAAATCGGTGAGTATCTGGCGACGTCAAAACGTATTGCGAAAGTGGCGTTTACCGGCTCAACGGAAGTCGGGCAGCAGATCATGCAGTACGCCACGCAGAACATTATCCCTGTTACGCTGGAGCTGGGCGGGAAATCACCCAATATCTTCTTCGCGGACGTGATGGATGAAGAAGATGCGTTCTTTGACAAAGCGCTGGAAGGTTTTGCATTGTTTGCCTTCAACCAGGGCGAAGTATGTACCTGTCCGAGTCGTGCGCTGGTACAAGAATCCATTTACGAACGTTTTATGGAAAGAGCCATTCGTCGGGTGGAAAGTATCCGTAGCGGCAACCCGTTAGACAGCGTGACGCAAATGGGCGCGCAGGTGTCGCATGGTCAACTGGAAACCATTCTGAATTACATCGACATTGGTAAGAAAGAAGGAGCAGATGTTCTCACCGGCGGGCGGCGCAAGCAGCTGGATGGCGAGTTAAAAGAGGGGTACTACCTCGAACCGACCATTCTGTTTGGTAAGAACAACATGCGGGTTTTCCAGGAGGAGATCTTCGGGCCGGTGCTGGCTGTCACGACGTTTAAAACCATGGAAGAGGCGCTGGAAATCGCTAATGACACCCAATATGGGCTTGGCGCTGGCGTCTGGAGTCGTAATGGAAATCTGGCGTACAAAATGGGACGTGGGATTCAGGCGGGGCGAGTTTGGACCAACTGTTACCATGCTTACCCGGCACATGCGGCGTTCGGCGGCTACAAGCAGTCGGGTATCGGGCGCGAGACGCATAAGATGATGCTTGAGCATTATCAGCAAACCAAATGCCTGTTAGTGAGCTACTCTGATAAACCACTGGGGCTGTTTTAATTTCACGTCACCTACTGCCCGGTCGCGTTTAGCGTACCGGGCATCAAGTTATGTCCTCAGGTAAGTGGCTGGGGTGAACGAACGCAACCAACAAAGAAGCAGCTCAAAAGACGACGGGGTATATATAAACCCATATATCGTTATATAAATAAGATAATTGCATCCAATCTGGTCATTCCAATACTATTATCAACTCTATTGTTTAAATCAAATTGCATCCGAAATTCTTAATTTAAATCCCTGAGGCAAATATGTTCCTTAATTATTTTGCATTAGGAGTGCTTATTTTTGTATTCCTGGTCATTTTTTACGGGATTATTATTCTGCATGATATTCCCTATCTAATTGCAAAGAAACGTAACCATCCTCATGCCGACGCAATACATGTTGCGGGTTGGGTTAGTTTGTTTACCTTACATGTTATTTGGCCCTTTTTATGGATCTGGGCAACGCTTTATCGCCCGGAGCGCGGATGGGGTATGCAGAGCGCGGATTCTTCCCTGATCCAGCTTCAGGCAAGGGTTGCGGATCTGGAAAAGAAACTGGGCGAGGCCAAGACCTCTCCGGCGGAGTAATATCGATGGATTTACTGATTGTTCTGACCTATGTGGCGTGTGCATGGTCAATATTTAGAATTTTTAAAATCCCTGTAAATAAATGGACAGTTCCTACCGCGGCATTAGGCGGTATATTCATTGTTTGCGGACTTATATTACTGATGAATTATAACCATCCGTATACATTTAAGGCACAAAAAGCGGTAATTTCTATTCCCGTGGTGCCGCAGGTAACGGGTGTAGTGACAGAAGTGACGGATAAGAAGAATACGCTAATCAAAAAAGGCGAGGTTCTGTTTAAGCTTAATCCAGGGCGTTATCAGGCGCGGGTCGATCGCCTGAAGGCTGATATTGTCACCGCACAGCATAAAGAGCAGGCTCTGGTTGCGCAGTTAGACGAAATGAAAGCCAACACGCAGCGGGCAAAGGCCACGCGTGACAAACTGGCAAAAGATTACCAGCGCTATGCGCAGGGGAGTCAGGCGAAGGTGAATCCTTTTTCTGAACGCGATATAGATGCGGCGCGCCAAAACTACCTGGCGCAGGAAGCCTCGGTGAAATCCTCCGTTGCAGAACAGCAGCAAATTCAGAGTCAGTTAGACAGCCTGGTACTGGGTGAGAATTCGCAAATTGCCAGCCTGAAAGCACAGCTAGCGGAAGCAGAGTTCAACCTGGACCAGACCGTGGTACGCGCGCCCAGCGATGGTTACGTCACGCAGGTGCTGATGCGCCCAGGAACCTATGCCGCCGCACTGCCGATGCGTCCGGTAATGGTATTCATCCCGGATCAAAAAAGACAAATTATCGCCCAGTTCCGTCAAAACTCGCTGTTGCGGCTGGAGCCAGGCGATGAAGCGGAAGTGGTGTTTAACGCTCTGCCGGGTAAGGTGTTTAGCGGTAAACTGGCCGCCATTAGTCCGGCAGTACCGGGTGGTACATACCAGTCGAACGGGGCACTGCAATCTTTAAACTCTACGCCCGGTTCGGAAGGGGTGATCGCCACGATTGAGCTGAACGACAATGCGGATGTGAACGCGTTACCTGATGGGATTTACGCCCAGGTCGCCGTTTACTCTGACCACTTCGAACATGTGTCGGTCATGCGCAAGGTCTTACTACGGATGACCAGCTGGGTGCATTACCTGTATCTCGACCATTAGACGCAGGCTATTTTGCTTGCTCAGTCTGCTGCTCCAGCGACTGAGTAAGCTGCTGGCGGATCTCTGCCAGCATCTCATCAAGAATAAACTGTACCCGCCATGGCTGATATTCGCGCTTGCGGAAAATCGCCACCAAATCCAGCCACCATTCATGTTGTTCTGAGAAACATGGAACCAGCAATCCTGATTGAACGTCTTTTTGTACACTCGCATTCGGCGCAAAAACAATGCCCAGATGGTTACGTGCCAGCGCCAGTGCAGACTGTGTATTGTCGCAGACATAATTTCCGGTCACCCGATAATCGTGCATTTCCTTGCTGCCAGCGGAGGTGAAGCGCCAGATATTGGCATCATCTATCATCATGGAATCAATAAGGATGCAGGAATGTTCTTCCAGTTCATCCGGACTCTTAATAGGATGTTCTTTGATATATTCAGGGCTGGCAAAAGCCGTTACTGCATATTTGGTAATGAAACTAGCGACCAGTGATTCATCTTTAGGGTGTGCATAGGTGATTAAAACATCACAATCATCAGGAAAGTCGACACCCTCATAAAATGCCTTTCGTTCAAGGTTACATGTTTTAAGTGAGAGGCTAATGCCGCCGATATTCTGGATTTTTGCAATAACATGTTGCGATAAGTAAGCAATAATACCGGTTGGGGCATATACCGTTACTTTGCCACGTTTCTCGTGCTTATAATCAGCAATGAAATTATTTAACTGCTCGTTTCTGTCTAACATGTCATTGATGTAAGGAAGTAACGCTATACCAAACGGCGTGAGGGTCAGCTGCCGGGTGGTGCGGTCAAACACCTTTAATCCAACTTTTGATTCAAAATCAGCAAGATATTTACTGACATTGGCCTGCGCGATGCCGAGAACAGTAGCGGCATGACTGATATTTTCACTGGCAGCGATTACCGAAATAATCTTCAGCTCCCGGTGTTTAAGTTGTAATTTATTCATCGCCAAGCCCAATATATATAATTTTTTATATATTACTATATAAATATGAACCTTGCACCGATGAAATTGTAAGCATTATTATGCACCAGCTTTGTAGCTTATTTTAAAATGGAATGTTGGCATGTTAATTAAACACAATATTGTGGCGCTGCTCGCCTTTTCTTTTATGGCGAGTGCAACTGCCGCAGAGTTTTCTATTGGCGCTGGTGCTGTATATAATGAATCACCTTATCGCGGATATAATGATAATGTTCACGCAGTACCGCTTGTCAGTTACGAAAGTGAATCATTTTATTTTAGGCAAACAACGCTAGGTTATATTTTGTCTAAGAGTGAAAGTAATGAATTTAGTATTACTGCCTCTTATATGCCGCTTGAGTTTGATCCCGGCGATAATGACGATCATGCGATGAAAAAGCTGGATAAGCGTGACGCAACTGCAATGGCGGGTGCCGCGTGGTATCACCATGAAAGATGGGGTAGCGTGAAAGTCTCCGCCGCTGCGGATGTGCTGGACAACAGTAATGGCTGGGTAGGGGAAGTTTCACTGTTCCGTCCAATGCCGATGGGCAAGCTGACGCTGACGCCATCGATTGGCGTGCTCTACTATGACGAAAAATTCAATGAATACTACTACGGCATATCGGGTAATGAGTCCCGTCGTAGTGGCTTATCAAGCTATTCCCCAGGCGATAGTTGGACACCGTATGTTGGCCTGTCCGCTAAATACGCATTGACCACTAACCTGACGCTGCTGGCAAGCGCCAACTATAGCGCACTGCCGGATGACATTAAAAATAGCCCAATGGTTGATCGCGATGACAGCTTCACCTTTATGTCCGGTCTGACCTGGCGTTTCTGATTTAAATATGTGCCTGATGGCGCTTTGCTTATCAGGCTTACGTGGATGGGTTTTGTAGGCCGGATAAGACGTGAAGCGTCGCCATCCGGCACGGTTTAATTACTGCTCGTTTATCCAGATACGCATTTCGCCTTCACCACGGTTTGCCCAGCTAAACCACGGAATAAACGTCAATGTATGCGCCTGACGCGAAGTTGGGGAAACATCGTAGTGCCACAACGATTGTTGTGCTGCATCGGCTGTACTTTGCTTCACGCCTTCAGTCTGAATTAACATTTTATGGCTGAACAGCCCCTTACCCTCGAATACTCTGAACTCACTCTCTTTTGGCAACCACATATTATGCAATTCCTCGCCGTTGTCGGCTTGCTCCAGGCAATACACCAGCGGTCCACGCTGAATAGCGACCTTACCAGCAACATGGCGCACTAATGGATTTCCGTACACCCGACGCACCGGCATTGGCAGGGTCAGACTGAGCGTATCGCCTTCCTGCCAGGTTCGGCTGATGTGCAAATAGCCTTTGCGAATATCCTGCTCAACTGGCTGACCATTCAGTAAAACCTGCGGTGCGGTGCACCAGTCTGGCAGGCGCAGGGCCAGGGTGTGATATATCGACTGCGGTGATTCGATGGCGATTTTCACCTGCTCATGCCATGGATAATCCCCGCTAATGCGCAGCTTGAGCGAGCCATCCGCCACGGGGACTTCCATGCTATTGCCCACGTACATATTGATATACAGCGCGTCCTGACGTGGTGTGTAGATGTAATGACCAATTGAGGTTAACACGCGGGCGATATTCGGCGGGCAACAGGCGCAGCCAAACCAGCGCTGACGAACGGGTTTCACGTGGTCATAAATATGATTGAATTTTAATGATTTAGGATGCACTTCCAGCGGGTTCACATAGAAGAAGTGCTTGCCATCGAGCGCCATCCCGCCCAATACAGTGTTATACAGGGCGCGCTCCATCACGTCGGCATACTGGCTGTCTGCCTCCATCTCCAGCATTCTGCGGGCGAACATCATTAGACCGATTGAGGCGCAGCTTTCCGCATACACGGAGTCGTTAGGCAGATCGTAATCACTGCTAAACGCCTCGCCGCTGCTTTGTGAACCGATCCCGCCGGTAATGTACAACTGACGCTGGGCCATGTTTTTCCACAGACGCAGGCAATCCTGACGTTTGCCTTCGTCCTGGCTCAAGCGTGCCAGATGCGCCACGCCGGTCATCAGATAAACAAAACGTACTGCATGACCGATCGCCGTTTGCTGTTCTGAAATGGGCTGATGAGC
This sequence comes from Citrobacter sp. Cpo037, assembly GCF_030332945.1. Lineage (NCBI taxonomy): Bacteria > Pseudomonadati > Pseudomonadota > Gammaproteobacteria > Enterobacterales > Enterobacteriaceae > Citrobacter > Citrobacter sp. Cpo037. The sequence continues at coordinate 274,594 of NZ_JAOWGW010000040.1, read as the reverse complement.
CTGGCTATAGGGTTTATCCTTCACCATCCATGCCGGGCCGTAAGTATGCCAGTAAGAGGTTTGGCCACGCTTTTCGTACTCTTCATCATAGAAATGGGGTTGCGCGCCGCGCTGTTCCACAAAGTAATTTACCAGCGCCATATAGCGTGGTTGCTGGGTCACTTCGTATAAGCGCATTAACGCCAGCTCAATTTCCGGGTGTCCCGGATAGCCGCGCAGTTGATTCTCTCCAGGCCCGAAAACGTTATCGATGTGGTCTGCCAGGCGGCACACTACGTCTAAAAGACGACGTTTTCCCGTCGCCTGAAAGAACGCGACGCCTGCTTCGATCAAATGACCTGCACAGTACAACTCATGACACTCGGCAAGGTTAGTCCAGCGTTCATCCGGGGCTTTTACTGTAAAGTATGTATTGAGATAGCCGTCTTCACACTGCGCAGCGGCTACCAACTCGATGACCTCATCTGCGGTTTTCTCAAGTTCCGCATCAGATTTCTGGCACAGGGACCAGGCGACTGCCTCCAGCCATTTCGCTACGTCGCTATCCTGAAAAACCATGCCGTAAAATTCGCCATCCTGCAGTCCTGCGGCGATACGAAAGTTCTCTATTGCATGACTTGGTTCCGCCTCTGCAATGCGGTCATTGAGCGCATCCCATTGGTAGGGGATCACGACATCACGGACCAACTGTTGGTATTGTCCGAGGAACGGATCGCTGACGGTGAGCTTATGCAGGTCGACTTCCAGTACGTTCATTTCGTGCTCCTTAAGGCTGTACATGACGCTGACGCAGATCGGTGGCAATGCGCGACATCATCGGATTATTGAGTTTGCAGATGCGGACAGACAGCGCCAGCAGCAGGTGGAACAGTGCGGGCAGCAGCGTTTCCATCGCGGTAATTCCTTGCAGCGAACTGGAGGTTTGATTACCAGCGCCTGGCTGATAGGCGACAAAAATAAACAGCAGGCTGATGATCCCCGCGCTCGAGGCCCAGGCCAGCTTGATGAAAAACAGGTTGAAGGCGAAATTCATGCCGGAAGAACGCACGCCGGTTTTCCACTCGCCGTAGTCGTCGGCAAAGGCCATCAGCGAGAAGTGCAGTGGCAGCGTGAAGCCCAGAATAATGCCGTTGCCGAGGATCACCGCCAGCCATAATGTTTGATAAGCCGAACCGGTTGGCAGGAACCACATCATCACTGCCAGGGCTGCCAGCACCAGGTTGGTGTAGTAATAGAGTTTGACGGTATCTATACGGCGGGTCAGCGGGCTGACAACCACTGAACCGATGATGGACGCAAAGGTCACCATGGTGAAAAACAGCGACGTGTAAGCTGTACTGCCTTCCAGCACGTAGGTAATGAAATACATGTACCCGCCGCCACGAATATTGAAGACGTTAATCAGCAGGAAAGACATCACCAGCATCAGCAGCAACTGGTCATTTTTGCGTAGCCCACCAATGTGTTCACGCAGGGTAAATTTCCCCATCATCGCCAGCGGCACACGCTCGCGAACCCAGAAGAAGCAGCACAGGAACATCACCACAGCGATGGCGCACAGGATGCCCACGCCGAACTGATAACCCTGCGCGGCATTGCCCTGACCCAGAATATCCACCATCCACGGCAGACCAACGGAGACAAGGAATCCCGCCACGCCGCACAGCACAAAGCGCCAGGACTGACAGGCGATCACCTCGTTATGGCGGGTCGTCATGGTGTTGATCAGCGCACAATACGGTACGTTGATGGCGGTATAGCCGACAGAAAGCAGTAGATAGGTGCCGAATGCCCAGGCGATTTTTACGCTCATGCTGGCGTCAGGGACGGTAAACGTGAGTACGCCAATGATGCCAATGGGAATTGCCACCCACAGCTGCCATGGGCGAAAACGCCCCCAGCGGCTTTGCGTGCGGTCGGCAAGTATGCCCATTATCGGATCGGAAATGGCATCAAATACGCGCAGGGCAATAAACAATGTGCCGACCAGCGCGGGCGTTAACCCGAAGACATCGGTGTAGAAAAATGTCAGGAAGTTCATGATCAGACAGGTAATTACCGTCCCGCCAGCATCGCCTAACCCATAACCTATTTTTTCACGCAGGGATAATTTGTCGTCCTGGGCACGCTGTGCCAAATCAGATGTCGTGATCGGAGCCGAAGTCATAAATAACTCCCGGAGAGGATGTTCAGAAAGTATCCCGCTACGTTGCGGGTTATTTGTTTGTAATTTGCAAAGTACGTTATTTATTCTGCACGAAATGTTTGGGTCAACAAGGGAAGAGAAAAGTATAAAAAGATAACAATTCCGACTTCATTATAAAAATGTGATTTCGATCCGGCGAAAAGCAAGTTTATCGTGAATAATCAATGATAAAGATCGGTTTAAATAATGCAATAAGCGGGAATTTGAATATATATGCTCGAATTATCCATGTCTCTTCCGATTAAAGTGCAAAATGGTGGGCTATTTATTTCCCGAGGCGTGGGAAGCCATCCGGCGCGGCAATTGCAATCCTGGGAAATTATCTTTGTCGAAAAAGGGACATTAACGATTCGCGAAGGCCAGACCGTTTTTTGCGTGAATGCCGGAGAAAGTTTGCTGCTATGGCCGCAGCGTTCGCATATTGGTGTGGGACAGTTTCCGGCTGATTTGAAATTTTACTGGCTACACTTTGAGGTGACAGCAGAAAACGATGCTTCACTTACAGAACCGTTGCTTGCGATTCCTCAGCATGCCCGGGTTAGCGAGCCACAATATATTATTTCGCTGTTTCGCCAGTTCTTACGCGAGCAGGAAAATATTCATCGCAGCATAGCGCTGGAACTGATCCTACTGCTGATTTTGCAGCAAATCTCCGCGGCGGCTAGCGAGCAACCCGCAGATAGCCCCGGTAATGCGCTGGCATGGAAAGCGCAACAAATAATCCACACCCAGTTCCACCTGTCGATTAGTGCTTCAACTCTGGCGAAAGAACTGCATTGCAATGCCGACTATCTGGGGCGTGTATTCCGGAGCGTTTTCCGGCTGACGCTAACTGAAGCGTTGCATCGCCAGCGGGTAAGGGCGGCAGAAAAGCTGTTGATCAGTGACTCGCTGTCGCTTACCGATGTGGCGATTAAATGTGGGTTTAATGATGTGGGTTACTTTCGCAAAATCTTTCGTAAACATACCAGCCTGACGCCTGCGGCGTGGAAACGGCGCTACTGCAAAGAGCATATTAATTCGGCGTAAATGAGGATCGCCGGGTGGCGCTATGCTTACCCGGCCTACAAAATGACAGACCAGTGCAAGCACAGCGCCACCGGACGTTAGTTTTGCCCGTAATACGCATTCACACCGTGTTTACGCAGATAGTGTTTATCCAGCAACTCAGGCTGCATATCCGGCAACTGCGGAGCTAACTGGCGCGAGAAAAGCCCCATGTAGGCGCATTCTTCGAGTACCACTGCGTTATGTACAGCGTCTGCGGCATCTTTACCCCAGGCAAACGGACCGTGTGAATGTACTAACACTACCGGAACCTGCAGCGGATTGAGATCGCGTTGCTCAAAGGTCTGAATGATCACTTCACCGGTTTGATATTCATATTCACCATTGATTTCCTCAACGGTCATCAGCCGGGTACACGGAATTGAACCATAGAAATAATCGGCATGCGTGGTGCCCCATGCCGGGAGATCAAGACCCGCCTGTGACCAGATCGTCGCGTGGCGTGAGTGAGTATGGACGATCCCACCGATCTCAGGGTAGCGACGGTACAGCGCCAGATGGGTTGGCGTGTCAGATGAGGGTTTTTTACTGCCTTCAACCACGTCGCCGCTGGCAATATCCACCACCACCATATCGTCGGCGGTCATCACGTCATATTCCACGCCGGACGGCTTAATCACCATCAGCTTACGCGTTTCATCCACAGCGCTGACGTTACCCCAGGTAAAGGTGACTAAACCATGAGCCGGAAGCGCCAGATTGGCCGCCAGCACATCGGCTTTCAGTTGTTCTAACATGGAAATCCTCCTTCCTGCATACGTGCTTCTATCCAACGTCGTGCCTGGATAATTTCCAGTACCGGCTCTTTTGCTTTTTCAGTCCACATTTCAATCAGAAACGACCCGCGATAGTTCAGCTCATGCAGCGTTTTGAAGATACCAACAAAGTCCACGCACCCTTCGCCAAAAGGCACATCGCGAAACTGGCCCGGATGGGTTTCGGTTACCGGCAGCGTGTCTTTCAGGTGGATAGCGGCGATACGGTCGATGCCCAGCGTCAATTCGGCAGTGACGTCATTACCCCATGCGCTGAGGTTGCCCACGTCCGGATAGACGGTGAACCACGGCGATGACAGCATTTCATCCCACTTTTTCCACTTGCTAATTGAGTTCATAAAAGCGGTATCCATGATTTCTACCGCCAGCATGACCTGCGCGGCGGCGGCTTGCTCGACTGCCCATGCCAGCCCTTCGGCAAAACGCTGCTGCGTACCTTCGTCATGTTCCTCGTAATAGACGTCGTAACCTGCCAGTTGAATAGTGCGGATACCCAAATCGCGCGCGAGACGAATGGCTTTGGTCATGATGTCGCGTGCCCGAATACGGACTGATTCATCGCGGCTGCCAAAGGGAAACCGACGGTGGGCGGACAGGCACATTGAAGGGATTGCCACGCCGGTTTCTAACATTGCGCTCACCAGCGATGCACGCTGAGCAGGACTCCAGTCGAGACGCGACAGACGTTCATCGGTTTCATCCACCGACATCTCGACGAAATCAAAACCGCAGCTTTTCGCCAGCACCAGACGCTCCGGCCAGGAGAGGTCTTTCGCCAGCGCTTTTTCATAGATACCTAACGGATGATTACGCATACTGTGCTCCCCAGATGGCGTCGATTTGCGCATGGAATTCAGCGGCAACCTGCGTTGGGTTTTGCGCCCCAGCCAGCGCGCGTCCGGCGATAAAGGCTTTAACGTTGATATCGCGAAACAGCGGCAGGTCGGCGGGCGTAATCCCGCCGGTAATCGACAACTCCAGACCGATATCGGAAAGCGCTTTCATGCGCGCCAGATCCGCTTCTCCCCATTGTTGTCCGCTGGCCTGAGCATCGCGGCCACGATGGTAAATTGCCTGGCGAACCCCAACGCGATACCAGTCACGGGCATCATCCAGCGTCCAGTTGCCGAACAGTTCCATCTGAATTTCGCCGCCGCAGGACTGCGCGACGCCATGGCCTTTCTCCACCGTCGCCAGTGGGGCAGCGCAGATGATGGTCATCCAGTTAGCGCCAGCGCCAAATGCTTGCTGTGCGAGGGTTTCACCCGCATCGGCCACCTTCCAGTCGGCGACGATGATTTTATTTGGACACTGAGTACGCAGCGCTTTCACGGCAGCCAGGCCTTCGGTTAAGCAGAGAATCGTCCCTGCCTCAACGATATCGACGCTCTCTTGTAGCAGTGCGACATCGTGTTGGGCCGCCTGCAGGTTGGTGTGGTCGAGCGCCAGTTGCAGTAATGGTCGACTCATCATTCGTGCTCCTTAATGCGGGCGTGATAGCCCTGTAGTGCGGTAATTAAATTCTGGTATTGGCGGTATTTACGCTGGTAGCTCGCATGCGCCGTAGCGTCTGGCAGCAGTGTGCGAACCGGGTGCTGTAAGCTGCGCTGCGCGTCGCTGAAATTGTGATAAACGCCGGTGCCTACGCGGGCGGCGAGCGCAGCGCCAAAGCAGCCGGTCTCTTCAATCTGTGGCAATTCGATACGTAAACCGCTGACGTCTGCCAGCATTTGCATCCAGATGTCGGAGTGGGCCGGACCTCCAGTAACGCGCAGGGTATGTGCCTGCGGAAAACGTTCGCGCATGCGGTTCAGGTGGGTCATATGGCTGAAAACCACGCCTTCGTAGATGGCTTGTAATAAGTGGGCACGAGTGTGTATAGCCTGCATGCCATAAAAGCCGCTGGTCATCTCCAGCCCGGCGTTGCTGCCGTACAAAAAGGGCAGAAAGAAAAGCTCGCTACCGGCTTTCGGTAAGCTGGCAACGGCCTGATTAATCTCATCAAAAGAGAGTTCGCCCCACTGGGCGGTAAACCATTCCAGATTGCCGGAAGAGGTTGGGCTGGCTTCGTGAACGATGTACTGCCCGTCATTTACATAGCGACCATAGACATAGGGATGGGGCTCGTGGTCGCGCAGGCCGTGAGCGATCCCGCTGGTGACGGCCCAGGTACCCATCACCGCGTTGAGGGTGCGTTCATCTTCGATACCGGCGCAGAGTGCGGTGGAAACCACATCAAACAGTCCGCCGACGACGGGGGTACCCGCCGCCAGACCGGTGATGGCGGCTGTCTGAGCGGTGATTTCCCCGCATATTTCTGCTGAACCAACGATGGGGGGCAGGGCATTGTCGATTTCACTGATGCCCAGCCACTGGGTCAGCCTCGGGTCGTACTGACCCGTGGTCATGTTGTAGAGGTTCGACTCGGAGATATTGCTCTCTTCGCAGCCTTTGACGCCGGTTAAGCACCAACGCAGGTAGTCATGACCCATCATGACGCTTCCAATTTGCGCGTAGCGCTGAGGGGTGTTCTCTTTCACCCAGCGCAGGAGCGATGCCGGATGCCCGGTCCACAATGTCTGGCGGGTGACCGGGTAGAGCTGCTCAGGGATCCCATCCTGCTGCCAGCGCTGAACGATGTCCATCGCGCGTCGGTCAGAAGAGAGAATGGCATTGCCTAGCGGCTTATCTTGCTTATCGAGAAGGAACAGACCTTTGCCCTGAGCGGATATGCCGACGCCTTTGATTTGCTCACCGCACACGCCTGTACGCTTTAACAGCCCGGCAATGGTCGCGACGCACTGTTGCCACAGTTGGTGCATATCGCGTTCGGCGTAACCTGGTAATGGCGATATTGTCTGCAGCGATTGCCGGTTAATTCCCTGTTCATGACCTTTGGCATCATACAAACCTGCTTTCAGATATGTACCGCCGCAATCAATACCCAGCCAGAAGGTCGCTTTCTCACTCATCTTTGTTATCTCATTTTTGCCGGATGGCGCTGCGCTTATCCGGCCTGGGACGGTTGCTAGCTGTAGGCCCGGTAAGCGAAGCGCCACCGGGCATTGTTTTAAGCTGTACGTTTATGTGGATTCAGCGTCTTTAGCGGCGCGGCGCCGGCATCGCATTTCGCTGGCAGCAGCAGCGCCATCAGCGCGGCCAGAGCCAGTGAAATGGCCAGGCAGTAAACGCCCGCATCTTTGCTGTACAGGGTGATGAGAACGCCGACCGCGTAAGGGCCGCAGAAGCCACCGAGGTTGCCGAGAGCGTTGATGACCCCACGTGCGCCACCTGCCATTTCTGCGCTGAACAAACGCGCCGGAATAGTCCAAAACACGCCCGCAGCCGATTGCAGGAAGAATCCGCAGCCGACCAGCGCGGCATAAGCCAGCCAGACGTTATTTTTCAGCGCCACAGAGAGGAACATGCACAAGGCGAAGCCAATCAGCGGCAGGCAGACGAACAGCTTGCGTTTACCGGTGCGGTCAGAGAGTGAAGAGAACAGGAACATCCCGGCAATTGCGCCGACGTATGGCAGAATGGCGAGCATGCCGACCTGTCCCATGCTGCTGTGCGTCAACTCTTTGAGTATGGTCGGCAGCCACAGGGTGTAACCGTAAATCCCGGTCTGATAGAAGAAGTTCAGCGCGATTAGCTGCCACATGGTTTTATCGGACAGCACTGCACTCAGAGAGGCATTTTTGACTTCGGTTCCGGCAATGGCTTTTTGCTCGGCGGCCAGCGTCTCAACGAGGTAATTTTTCTCGGCCTCAGAGATCCAGCGCGCTTCCTGTGGACGGTCGTAAACGGTATAGGCCCACAGCACCAGGACGACGACAGACAATAAACCTTCAATGATAAACAGCCAACGCCAGTCGAGAACGGTAATGATCCAACCCGAGAGCGGGGCGGTGATGATCCCGGCAATCGGCACAAACATAATCACAATCGCATTGGCGCGACCGCGTTCTGCATCGGGGAACCAGTTACTGATCATCGTCAGCACGACCGGCAGCATGCCGCCTTCGGCAACGCCGAGTAAGAAGCGCAAAACCAGCAGTTGATACTGATTTGTGATTAAGCCCGTCAGAACGGAAATGACCGCCCAGGCAACCAAGGACCAGCCGATAAATTTCTTGCCGCTGCCGTGAACGGCAATTTTTCCGCCTGGAACCTGCAAAAACAGATAGCCGATAAAGAAAATACCGCCGGCCAGACCGGCCATGGTGGCGGAAATACCTAATTCCTCATCCATTCCGCCGGGCATCGCGAATGCGATATTGACGCGGTCCATATAAGAAATAATACAGGCGATGAGAATAGGTGGAATAATCCGTAGCCAGCGCTGACGGGGTATGTCTTGAAGTGTAGGGCGAGAGGTCATGTTCATATTAATATTCTCGTAGAGTAGTATTTTATTTTTATAGTTTTGCTTTATTTAATGCGGCGATACCGTCGCGCAATATCGCTACACGATGGTTCACATCTGCACTGGCATTTATTTCCAGCAATTTAATGCCAGAAAATTGCAATGGCTCAGCTCCTGCGCAGGCGAATAATTCGTGGGCATGCTCTGTGGTCATTAGACCTTCTGGACAGAAAGGGGCAAACGGTGCATGTAAGTCCTGCCACTCGCCGTATTCCCCCGTAAGCGTGGTGCCGGAGAACATCAGTGCGCCCAGTTTCCCAGCCCGTTTGGTCTGCTGCGTGTGGGTCAGCGGTAGAGTGAGGCTCTGCCCTTCAATAGCCGAGCGCGCCCAGTTAATGCACACGCTGATGTCATATCCGGCTATCGCGTCCAGCACGTTGTCTAACGGTAAAAATCCTTTGCGTGGCGCGGGGCCTGTCATGGCATCGCAATGTTCCAACACCAGATCACAGGACCAGTCCCAGCGGGTAATGTCTTTCAGCGAACGAGCAAACGCGTCGGTGGCCTGAGCGACGTTCGGGTTGCCCGCCAGCGGGGCAGCATGCAACTCCAGTGCAATCACTTTTCCGCCGTTGGCCGCATTGATATGGTTGATTTTCTGCTGCAGATGACGGTAATACGCCACGCAGGCTTTACGCTGTTCTTCATCGCTGGAGGCCAGCCCGAAACCACCATTAATACCGCGACGGCGCATGGTTTCCATAATGGCCGTGACCACGATTTGCCAGTCGCCCGGCGTATGGCGTAATAACCATTCGTCGCCTAACGGGTGCAGATGTTCAAGACAGGGCTGCTCCAGTCCGCGAATATCCGGGGTATCGGAGAGTTGTCGCCAGAATTCCTTCTCTTCCTCTTCACTCTTTTGGTGAAATGAGGGTGCACAGGGGTACGCACCGATAATATAACCGGTAGTGTTAGCTTTCATTTTTTGTGCTCCTTTTATAAAACTGAAATAGCAACCTTCACGACTATTTTGCGGATCGGTGTGGCGACAGTTTTATGACATGCTGGACGATGAACATCCTGCGGGAAAAATATGGCGTAACTTCCCGGAATCATTTCAATAAAAGATTCATGTTCGCTGGCGTGATAAAAAATAATATCGCGCTGTTCTAATAGCGATTCACTGATTTGGTTATTCCCGGTATCAATGGCAATCCCGATTTTCTCTTCACCCCAGGCCAGAAACTGAATATCCAGATAGCGGCGATGCACCTCAGGACGATTTTCGGCAACGTCACGCGTGGTTAAATCAATAATTTGCGCGAAGATATTTTTACCGTCGATCTCCACCACGCCCGGCTCCAGTTTGCGAAAATCTGTGGTGCGCAGAAAGTCGAGCGCCCTTTCAATCGCAGCAGGCAAATGGCATGGGTTAGGTTGAGCAATATGTCCGAAGATCATGGTGTTGCTCCTTACAGGGCCTGAATTTTTGCCCAGACGCTGTCGTCAACGGTGATACCGTTCCGGCGATTTTCTTCCAGTAGCTTTGTAAACTCGTGGCCCGGCAGACGGACAGGCGTGTTTTCATCTGCGCGTTCGGCGGTGGTGATGAAATCCATAATCCGCTGTAGCTTGGCATCACGGGTGGCGCCATCAATCAGCTTATCCACTTCAATGGCGATAAATATCTGTGAAACGCCATATTCATCGCTGTTATCCTGGGTGACTTCCGCAACGGAAGAGCCATCAGAAAGCAGAGTGGCAATCATATCCAGCACAATCGACAGACCTGAACCTTTCCAGTAACCCATTGGCAATATGCGACGGTTTTTTTCTATAACGCCCGGCTCTTTGGTGAGATTGCCTTCATCATCAAAGCCACCATCTACCGGCAGTTCGCGACCGGCCAGGCGATTCACTTCCAACATGCCGTAGGAGAACATCGACATCGACATATCAACCATGGTGATTGGCGATGAGGGGATCGCGACGATCAGTGGGTTAGTGCCAATGCGGCACTCTTTCGAACCCCACGGCGGCATGACGGCAATCGAGTTAGTCCAGCAGATACCGATGTAACCTTTCTCCGCCGCCTGCCAGCCATAGCTGCCGCCGCGCATCCAGTGGTTGGCGTTACGCAGTGCGACCAGGCCAATACCGTGATCGGAGGCCAGCTCAATGGCTCTGTCCATCATCTTTTTCGCCGTCAGATTGCCGATCGAACGCTGAGCATCCCATTGTTCAATCGCCCCCAGGCTGGTAATGCGTTGCGGTTTGGCCTCAGGAATGATGTCGCCGTTATCCAATTGCTGAATAAAACGAGGAAAACGATTCACACCGTGCGAATAAACGCCGGACTCGGTAGTGCGCGCAAACATTTCGGCACAGGCATCGGCGGTTTCAACGGCAATACCGCGTGCCAGCAGTACCCGATTGAACGCATCTTTCAACTGCTCAAAAGTGACTTTCATTCCTGTTTCCTTGTTTAAATTTGATCGCTTTTTTATCTCTAAATTTCACTATGCGAAATATGATTTCAAATATAGCGATCAAATTTTGACAGATCAACGGGGTGGTCTATTTTTTAAAATCATCAAAATCAAATAGTTGTGTTTTTTCGGTTCAGATCGTGAACTGAAACACACTTTGCGCTACCATCAGAGCGCGACGAAAAGGGGAGCGGAAGCGATGGGCACAAAAGAGAGTGAAATGACGCAAGACAAAGAGAGGCCAGCCGGAAGTCAGAGCCTGTTCCGTGGTTTGATGTTGATTGAGATTCTGAGTAACTATCCGAATGGGTGCCCATTGGCCCATCTGTCTGAACTGGCCGGGCTGAACAAAAGTACTGTGCATCGACTCCTGCAAGGGCTGCAGTCCTGCGGATATGTCACGCCTGCACCTGCTGCGGGTAGCTATAGGCTGACCACCAAATTTATCGCCGTTGGGCAGAAGGCACTGTCGTCACTGAATATCATCCATGTTGCCGCTCCGCACCTCGAAGCGTTGAATATTGCTACTGGTGAAACAATCAACTTCTCCAGCCGTGAAGATGACCACGCGATTCTGATTTATAAGCTGGAACCGACGACGGGCATGCTGCGTACTCGCGCTTATATCGGTCAACATATGCCACTGTATTGCTCCGCGATGGGTAAAATTTACATGGCGTTTGGGCATGCGGATTACGTGAAATCTTACTGGGAGAGCCATCAGGATCTTATTCAGCCGCTGACCCGCAATACCATTACCGGTTTACCGGCGATGTACGACGAATTGGCGCAGATCCGCGAAAGCAGTATGGCGATGGATCGGGAAGAGAACGAATTGGGCGTTTCCTGTATTGCCGTGCCGGTGTTTGATATTCATGGTCGGGTGCCGTACGCAGTGTCAATTTCACTCTCTACCTCGCGACTTAAGCAGATAGGGGAAAAAAATCTACTCAAGCCGCTACGGGAAACCGCGCAGGCCATTTCAAATGAGCTGGGTTTTACCGTTCGCGATTAGGCACATGCCAGGCGTCGTTCAGGCACCTGACACTATTTAACCGTTTCCCCTGTCCGATCAAAGCGTCAGGGGCGGTCTCTCTGGCACTCTGTGGTTTTCACGCAGAAGGAGGGGGCAATGAACGCGTTTATTATGGCGGATGCGGCAAAATGTATTGGATGTCGTACCTGTGAAGTTGCCTGTGTCGTCGCGCATCAGCAAAACCAGGACTGTGCGTCGGTCTCTTCTTCTGCGTTTATCCCGCGGATTCGGGTAATCAAAGACGACGCCTTTACCACGGCGGTCGCCTGCCATCAATGCGAAGACGCTCCCTGTGCGAATGTTTGTCCAACTCACGCCATTCGTCGTGAACATGGGCATATCTTCGTTGAACAGGCACGTTGTATTGGTTGTAAAAGCTGTATGCTGGCCTGCCCGTTTGGGGCAATGAATGTCGTTGCCCGTTCGTCGCGGGTGCAGGCGATAAAATGCGATTTGTGCTGGCATCGCGAGGCGGGGCCTGCGTGTGTAGAAGCCTGCCCGACCAGCGCGTTGCAGTGTGTTGATGCCGTCAGTATTCAGCGCCAGCGCCTGCGTTCACAGCCGCTGTGAAGTGAGCCCGACCCACACCTGGGTCGGGTTTGCGTTAGCCTTCCAGCCAGGCGCGTTCGATCTCTTCAGCCAGAATCTTCACGCCAGCTTCGATTTTCTCAGGTTCTGGTACGTAGTTCATCCGCATGCACTGATGGGTATGCGGCCAGGGTTTATCCAGACCTGGGAAGAAGTAGTCACCAGGAACCATCAGTACGCCGCGCGCTTTCAGGCGCTGATACAACAGTTCGGTAGTGATCGGTAAATCTTTGAACCATAGCCACAGGAAAATCGCGCCTTCAGGTTTATGGATAAGGCAACGATCTTCAGACAAGTAGCGGCGAATAATCGCAATCGTCTCCTGAACGCGCTGATAGTAAAACGGCTTGATAACCGTTTCGGACAGGCGCAGCAGATCGTTACGTTTAATCATCTCGCACATCATCGCCGGTCCCATCCCGCCAGGTGCAAGGCTGATGATGCCGTTCATATTGGTAATCGCAGTGATGATTTTTTCATTCGCGATAATGATACCGCAGCGGGAACCCGGCAGACCCAGCTTGGAAAGGCTCATGCACAACACAATGTTGGGGTTCCACAGCGGGCGTGCTTCGCTAAAAATGATGCCGGGGAACGGTACCCCATAGGCGTTATCAATCACCAGTGGGATCCCATGCTGGTTGGCCAGCCGGTCCAGCTTCATCAGCTCGTCGTCGGTGATCACGTTGCCTGTCGGGTTAGTGGGGCGCGACACGCAGATCATGCCCGTTTCTTCACCGATATGCAGGTGTTCAAAATCAACGTGATACTTAAATTGGCCTTCCGGTAGCAGCTCAATGTTCGGACGTGCTGAGACGAAGAGATCTTCTTCCAGCCCGGAATCGGCATAGCCAATGTATTCCGGCGCTAACGGGAATAACACTTTTTGCGTTGTTCCGTCAGCGCGGCGTCCGGCGAACAGATTGAATAAGTAGAAAAACGCGCTCTGACTGCCATTTGTCAGTGCAATATTTTGTGGCTCGATATCCCAACCCTGCTTCTCACGTAGCAGTTTCGCCAGTTCAGACAGTAGCTCGGTTTTCCCTTGCGGACCGTCATAATTGCAAAGCGCATCAGTGGCTTTGCCGTTTGCCAGCATATCTGTCAGCAGAGACTGGAAGTAATTTTGCATCTCTGGAATTTGCGCCGGATTACCACCGCCGAGCATGATGGCGCCTGGGGTGCGTAAACCGTCGTTGAGGTCCTCCATCAGGCGGGTGATGCCTGAATGGCGGGTAAATTTGTCGCCAAAAAGTGAGAATGTCATAGCAGGGGGTCTGTCGAACTGAGTAGTAAAGTGGCTAACCATAGCGCTACCTATGGCAGGGTGCAAATCAGGGGGGAGGGGCTGGATTGATGTTTTATGCTGCAGATGTTTACCTGGCTGGTTTTTTATTTTGTGTTGAGCTTCCCGCTGTATTCACAGCGAGAAGCCTGTTGGGATCAGGGCTGACCGGCCCACACCACCATCACCTTATCGTCGCCATGCTCGCGGATAAATCCGTATCCCTGCTTCAATGTCAGCGTGGTCTGTTTACCCGCACCGATGGCGGGATGTCTGGCCCGGAACTGACTGATGCGTTGCCAGTGAGCGACGCTGGCAGCAGATTCCCCGGTAACATCCTGCCAGTTCATTTCTGAGCGCGTACCCTGCAATGGGTCTGAACCTGTTGGTCCAAAGGGCCGGGCAGACTCGTCGCCGTAAAAGAGTTGTACCGCGCCTGGCGCCAGCAGCAATAGCTCGGCGGCTTTGTCTCCACCTTCGCGGAACAGACGCGTATCGTGCGAGGATAGATAGCTCAGAACGTTGAAATCCTGCAATTTTTCCGCCATCTGTTGCCAGGTGAGATCCATACTCGCCAGACAATCGACGGCCTTTGCCGCCTGCTCCTGATAGTCGAAATTGATCATCGCATCAAAGCCGTGACGGTAATAGTCGCTTTGCATCACGCCGTGACCCCAGGCCTCGCCGGTCATCCAGAAAGGTTTGTCATCAAGCGCTTTATCCGGGTTCGCTTTCTTCCATTCAACCAGTGCCGCGCTGGCCTGTGTTTTTAACTGCTGCCAGGCGGGAAGTTCGACGTGTTTGGCGGTATCGACCCGAAACCCGTCAATCCCGTAATCACGCACCCACTGGCTGAGCCAGTGGGTCAGATAATCGCGGGGCTTGTAACCAGCAATAGCTTTAGCGTGCGTATCCGGTTTGTGTTGATAAAAGTTTGGTAGCCCGGAAGGCGTGGTGGATTCGGTTTTCAGATCGGGCAGGAAAGCCAGCGACATGGTCAGGTCGTCAAAACCCGGATTGTCGTAATCGCCAATATCGGTGCGGATCCAGTTTTTCCCCCACCATTTTTCCCAGCCTGCTTTATCGCTGAAGTTGATGTAATCATTAAAGCTGTGCCAGCTTTGCCCGGCGGCTGGCTTCCAGTCCGTCCAGCGTTCACCGAGCGTGTTTTTCAGTTCATCGCCCGACAAGTACAGGGTCCCAAACTGATACTCCTGCATATCCGCCAGCGTGGCGTAGCCGGTATGGTTCATGACGACATCGAACAGGATGCGAATGCCGCGCTGGTGCGCACCGTCAACCAGCGCACGCAGGTCAGCTTCATTACCCATATTCGCGTCGAGCGTGGTCCAGTCCTGAGTGTAATAGCCGTGGTAAGCATAATGGGGGAAATCACCTTTGGTGCCACCGCCGACCCAGCCGTGGATTTGCTCAAACGGCGCGCTGATCCACAGGGCGTTGATGCCTAACTGTTGTAGATAGTCGAGTTTGCTGGCCAGACCGCGCAAATCGCCCCCGTGGAAAGTGCCAATTTCCTGCATGCCGTCGTTGCGACGCCCGTAGCTGTGGTCGTTGCTTGGGTCACCATTTACAAAGCGATCCGTCAGGACGAAGTACACCGTAGCGTTATGCCAGTCGAAAGCGGCTGGGGCGTCAGTTTCCGCCCGTTCCAGCAGCAACAGTCCGTTACTGGCTGCAGCAGGCTGTAGGGTAATCGACCCATTTTTTACCGTTGCCGTTTGCTGGCTGTAGAAATCACGTACCACGGCACCTTCCGGAAAGGTCTGGCTCACATCCAGTGTTAACGGCGAACCATCCCATTTCGGGCACTGGCGAATCTGGGTCGTGACAGGGTCAGCGGCGCTTTTTACCGAGAGCATCAACGTTGGCGTTCCGGAGCGGGTATCCACTTCCAGCGTGTAATCGCCGTCTTTGAATAAGCGCCACTGCGGCGGGGCGCCTTCACACGGTTTTAGCGACAGCATCTGGTTGAGTTTTATTGCATCAGCAGGCTGCCAGCACTGTTGGTCAAAATTCAGGATTAGAGGACGAGTACCCTTCGTCAACGCTGCATGGCTGACGAATTTACCCGTACCTTCCGCTTCGAAGGTGGGGAGTCCCTGAGAAGTCCATGATGAGGCGATGGCAATGCCGGGCATGAGCGCCAGCGCAACGGCGGCAAGTTTCATAATGCTGTCCTTGGTGCTGCAATTTTCGCCAGTTTGCCAGTGAAATCAGGCCGGAAACTCCTCCTTTGAGTCGATTCCGCCAGGAGGAGAAGTGAGGGTGAGCGATCGCGCGCAAAAAATGAACTTATTTTGCGATAACCTCCACATTTTCTTCGAATTAATAGCCCCCTGAACCGTTAATGCGTGACATGGTTTCAGAATTGGACTATTCCTTTGGGTGCTCTTGACGGCTATTTTTGATATGATTTGAGATTCATCTCTCATTTTTGTGAAAAATATAAGGTGTTGGAATGTATAAATCCGACCAGGAGACCTAATGATATTGACTCCCATTCGACGATATGGGGCAATGATTCTTATGTTACTCACCGTTGCATTTTCGGGTGAGGTGCTGGCAAAGACACACACGGCGACAACGAGTCACAAGCCCCAGGTAATCAAGACAAGTAATACACAGGTAAGCAGTAAACAAGAGTATTCTCGCAATAGTGCAAAGAGTAGTTCACTTCCTGATTTGCGAAAATACCCTTCCGGAACACCAAGGAAAAAAGCGTTTCTCCGGACGGTTATGCCTTATATTACCAGTCAAAATGCTGCCATTACGGCGGACCGTAACTGGCTGATTTCAAAACAGTACCAGAACCGCTGGTCACCGACTGAGCGTACGCGTATGAAAGACATCGCGAAGCGCTACAAGGTGAACTGGTCTGGCAACACGCGTAAAATTCCGTGGAATACGCTGCTTGAGCGCGTAGACATTATCCCGACCAGTATGGTGGCAACCATGGCTGCGGCTGAAAGTGGCTGGGGTACGTCGAAGCTGGCGCGTAGCAACAACAACCTGTTTGGCATGAAATGTGGCAAAGGTCGTTGTAACAATGCACCGGGTAAAGTGAAAGGCTACTCACAGTTTGAATCGGTGAAAGAGTCGGTGAATGCCTACGTCATTAACCTGAACACGCATCCGGCTTACTCTTCTTTCCGTAAGTCACGTGCGCAGCTGCGTAAAGCCGATCAGGAAGTCACCGCTACCGCGATGATTCATAAACTGAAGGGTTATTCCACTAAAGGACAGAGCTACAACAACTATCTGTTCGCAATGTATCAGGATAACCAGCGTTTAATCGCCGCGCATATGTAACTCTGTGTGCCGGATGGCGGCTTCGCCGCATCCGGCAATATTCCTCACAGCAACACTTCGCTGTTCACATCGCGATACTCTTTGGGCGTCGTGTCATACTCTTTCTTAAAGACCGAATAAAAGTATTGCAGAGACGGATAGCCGCACATCTGTGAAATTTCGTTGATTGAAAGCGTGGTAGAAATCAACAGGCTGCGCGCTTTTTCCAGCTTTTCGGCATGAATCACAGCGTGGATAGTCTCTCCGACCTCTTCTTTAAAACGCTTCTCCAGATTCGAACGAGAAATCCCCACTGAATCCAGCACTTGTTCAACCTTAATACCTTTACAGGCATGGTTGCGGATAAAGTGCATCGCCTGAATCACCGCCGGATCGGTTAATGAACGGTAGTCGGTTGAGCGGCGTTCAATGACGCGCACCGGAGGAACCAGTGTACGTTGCAGCGGCAGCTCTTCATTTGCCAGTAAACGATGTAAGAGTTTAGCGGCCTGATACCCCATCTGCCTGGCCCCCTGGGCCACGGATGACAGCGCCACCCGCGACAGATAGCGGGTCAGTTCTTCGTTGTCGATCCCAATCACACACAGCTTTTCCGGTACTGGAATATGCAGGTGCTCGCAGACTTGCAGGACGTGCCGTGCCCGCGCGTCGGTAACGGCGATAATACCGGTTTGCGGCGGTAGTGTTTGTAGCCAGTCCGCCAGACGATTTTGCGCGTGCTGCCAGTTTTCCGGTGCGGTTTCCAGCCCCTGATAGACAACGCCGCGGTACTTCTCTTTGGCAACCAGCTGGCAAAACGCATATTCACGTTCCGCGGCCCAGCGTTTGCCGCTTGAAGAAGGCAGACCATAAAACGCAAAGCGGTTAACCCC
This sequence comes from Citrobacter sp. Cpo037, assembly GCF_030332945.1. Classification (NCBI taxonomy): domain Bacteria; kingdom Pseudomonadati; phylum Pseudomonadota; class Gammaproteobacteria; order Enterobacterales; family Enterobacteriaceae; genus Citrobacter; species Citrobacter sp. Cpo037. Next base: position 256,572 of record NZ_JAOWGW010000040.1, on the reverse strand, counting down.
TTTCTCTTTCAGATGCAGGAAAGCGCTTTCTACCAACGCGTGGTTATCGGTGGCGATGTAATGTACTGGGGGATAATCTTGCTCCAGATGGTAGGAGCCTCCAACGCCGATAATGGGAACCTCCACATCGGCAAGTAATTGTGCAATGTCATCATCGTCATAATCAGCAATAACGCCGTCGCCTAACCAGTCTTTAATATTATCGATACGGGCGCGGAAATCTTCCTCAATGAATATATCCCACTCGGATTGCGATGCCTGTAAATATTCACCCACTCCTTCTACCACCTGGCGGTCATAGGCTTTATTGGCATTAAATAACAGAGTGATGCGGTGACGTTTATCAAACATAAGAACCTGTCCTGGAAAGGTTAACGTGGGCCTGTCGATACTAGCAAAATCGCAGGTACGACTGCTTGATGAAGCGTGACAAATTTCTTATTTGCCTGGTGCTACGCAAAATTCACATACTGCCAGTGGGATGACAATTGCCATTTTTTATCTGCGCATTACGGTTTTTTGTTTATTGGCTAACCTTCGATCGCGATCGCTTTTTTATTTCGTTTTTCAGAGCGTTTTTTTGGGAGCCAGCGCACGTTTGGGTATTCTCTTAATAGCGGTGTGAAATAACGTAATTGAGCAATAAATCAGGAAATTCCAGTATAGCTACATCGCAGTTTACTTACCGTATTACCTGATTATGGAGCTTATTATGCCGGCTTATTTTGACCAACTCGATCGTGTTCGTTTTGAAGGCACTCAATCCACCAACCCGCTCGCATTTCGCCATTACAACCCTGACGAAATCGTATTGGGCAAGCGCATGGAAGATCATCTGCGTTTTGCTGCCTGCTACTGGCATACCTTCTGCTGGAACGGGGCGGATATGTTCGGTATGGGCGCTTTCGATCGTCCATGGCAGCAGCCTGGTGAAGCTCTGGCGCTGGCGAAACGCAAAGCGGATGTGGCATTTGAGTTTTTCCACAAGCTGAACTTGCCTTACTACTGCTTCCATGACGTGGATGTTTCGCCGGAAGGTGCGTCTTTGAAAGAGTACAAAAACAACTTTGCGCAGATGGTTGATGTGCTGGCGGCAAAACAGGAACAGAGCGGCGTGAAGCTGCTGTGGGGTACAGCAAACTGCTTCACTAACCCACGCTACGGTGCGGGTGCGGCCACAAACCCAGATCCAGAAGTGTTCAGCTGGGCAGCCACGCAGGTGGTTACGGCCATGGATGCCACGCACAAGTTAGGTGGTGAAAACTACGTTCTGTGGGGCGGTCGTGAAGGTTATGAAACGCTGCTGAATACCGATCTGCGTCAGGAGCGTGAGCAGATTGGTCGTTTCATGCAATTAGTCGTGGAACACAAACACAAAACTGGTTTCCAGGGCACTTTGCTTATCGAGCCGAAACCGCAGGAACCGACCAAGCACCAGTACGACTACGATGCGGCGACCGTGTACGGATTCCTCAAGCAGTTCGGTCTGGAAAAAGAGATCAAACTGAATATTGAAGCCAACCACGCTACGCTTGCAGGCCATTCGTTCCATCACGAAATCGCCACCGCTATCGCGCTGGGTCTGTTTGGCTCTGTCGATGCCAACCGCGGCGATGCACAGCTGGGCTGGGATACCGACCAGTTCCCGAACAGCGTAGAAGAGAATGCCTTGGTGATGTACGAAATCCTGAAAGCGGGTGGCTTCACCACCGGCGGCCTGAATTTTGATGCCAAAGTACGTCGTCAGAGCACCGATAAATACGATCTGTTCTATGGTCATATTGGCGCGATGGATACCATGGCACTGTCGCTGAAAATTGCGGCCCGTATGATTGAAGACGGTGGCCTGGATCAGCGTGTGGCTAAACGTTATGCCGGTTGGAATGGTGAGCTGGGCCAGCAAATTCTGAAAGGCCAGATGACGCTGACAGAAATTGCGCAGTACGCTGAACAACACAACCTGGCGCCAGTGCACCAGAGCGGTCATCAGGAATTGCTGGAAAATCTGGTAAACCATTATTTGTTCGACAAATAACGGGTCTCTGAGAACGTCCGTAAGCCCGGTCAGCTAGCGCTACCGGGCCTTTCTTTAAGGAACGATGCCTTATGTATATCGGGATAGATCTTGGCACATCAGGCGTAAAGGCTATTCTGCTCAATGAGCAGGGCGATGTGGTGGCTTCACAAACGGAGAAACTCACCGTCTCGCGCCCGCATCCGTTATGGTCAGAACAGGACCCTGAGCAGTGGTGGCTGGCAACGGATCGCGCGGTAAAAGCACTGGGTCAGCAGCATTCACTCCGCAAGGTGAAAGCGTTGGGGATTGCCGGGCAGATGCACGGTGCGACGCTACTGGATGAACAACAGAAGGTATTGCGTCCGGCTATCTTATGGAACGACGGTCGCTGTGCTGAAGAGTGCGTGATGCTGGAGAATCAGGTTCCGCAGTCTCGAGCGATCACTGGCAACCTGATGATGCCTGGCTTTACCGCGCCAAAACTGCTGTGGGTGCAACGCCACGAGCCGGAGATTTTCAACCAGATTGATAAAGTCCTGCTGCCGAAAGATTACCTGCGTTTGCGCATGACCGGTGATTTTGCCAGCGATATGTCTGATGCGGCAGGGACAATGTGGCTGGATGTCGCGAAGCGTGACTGGAGCGATGTCATGCTGGCTGCCTGTAAACTGACTCGCGCACATATGCCTGCGCTCTATGAAGGCAGCGAGATTACCGGAACCTTATTGCCAGACGTCGCCAAAGCCTGGGGAATGCAGGAGGTTGCGGTGGTTGCCGGAGGCGGTGATAACGCGGCGGGCGCGGTTGGCGTAGGCATGATGAATGCCGGTCAGGCGATGCTTTCGCTGGGGACATCCGGCGTCTATTTTGCGGTGAGTGATGGTTTCCTTAGCAAACCGGAAAGTGCGGTTCACAGTTTTTGCCATGCTTTGCCTGAGCGATGGCATCTGATGTCTGTAATGTTAAGTGCGGCATCGTGTCTGGACTGGGCGGCAAAATTAACCGGACTGGCGAGCGTTCCTGCGTTGATTGACGCTGCGCAACAGGCGGATGAACACGCGGAGCCGGTCTGGTTTTTACCTTATTTGTCCGGCGAGCGTACGCCGCATAACAATCCGCAGGCCAAGGGCGTATTTTTCGGTCTGACGCATCAGCATGGTCCGGCAGAACTGGCACAGGCGGTGCTGGAAGGTGTGGGTTTTGCGCTGGCTGACGGTATGGACGTGGTACATGCCTGTGGCATTCAGCCCGCCAGCATTACGCTGATCGGCGGCGGGGCACGTAGCGAATACTGGCGTCAGATGCTATCTGACATCAGCGGATTGCAGCTGGATTACCGTACCGGCGGTGACGTTGGCCCTGCACTCGGCGCGGCGCGCCTGGCGCAAGTTGCCATGAATCCGCAAACGTCGTTATCAGAGTTACTGCCTCAGCTTACGCTGGAGCAGGCGCATTATCCTGACGCGGAGCGTCATGCTCGTTATCAACAGCGTCGAGAAACCTTCCGTCGTATCTATCAGCAATTACAACCGCTGATGTCCTGACCACTTTCCCCTCTGGCTAGCAGAGGGGAATTTGCCGCATGCATATATCCACAAAAATAATAAATTACACGTATGGATGTATTCTGAAAGTCCTGTGTAGTCGCTTTTTTCTGTGTTGTCTTTAGCGGGTTATTCATATTGTATCCATGATGGATAAGGAGATCCCAATGAAGACAACCAGGCTGTTGCCATGGATATTATTCCTCTCAGGCATACTGACTTACAGTATCGGTTTATGGCGCGCATGCCCGTTACTGAGCGGCAAGGGGTATTTTTTGGGGGCATTGATGACGGGGATGTTCGTTACGTATGCCTATCAACGTGCAGTAAATCTCAATCAAATTGATGAACGCTTCGCTTCCGTGTGTCAGATGGTGGCGCTTATCACGATAGGGTTGTTGCTGGTGGGGGTGTGGAATGCCCCGTTGGCGCCCTTTGAAATAGGGTTATACCCGGCAGCATTCTTCGTCTGTTTAATGGGGCAATTTTTACTGCAGCGTTCGCGTAATCAGGCGTTGCCTGGAGACACCTAACTCACCAGCCTGCGCGTATCGATACGTTGCAACAATACGGACAGCAGCAGGCTTCCCGCCAGCGTGGCGCTGAAAATCCACAGCATATCCAGCGGTGGCCAGTTTTTGAGTTCAATTCCGTTGGTACGTAGTGCGTGAATGATCAGCGCATGAAAACCATATATGCCCAATGAATGGCGAGAAATAAGGCCCAGTAGCGGCAGAGTACGTGTGCTGAGCGTATTTTTGACCAGCGTCAGGAGCGAGGCGGCGCAAATAAATACCGCTGGGCCGCAGTAGAGGTACCAAGTATCGGCAAAATTGCCTCGCCAGCGCAGTTCATGCAATGTGCCACGAGAAATAATAAATACTGCGGTAATAAATACCGCCGCACAGAGCCAGCTGAGCGCACGCTTTTGCGTATCCATCATGCCAATCGCCCGGCCCAGCATGCCGTACAGGATGTAATAGAAAGTATCGCCACTGATGTACAGGTTGACTGGGAGCCACTCAAAGCCGCCGATTTTTTGCGAGACGGTATTGGGATTGGCAATCACCCCAATCACAACCATGAGCGCCAGTAGCATCTTGCCGCTGATATTTTTCACCTGTATCAGCGGAGAAACCAGGTAGATGACGGCGATCGCGAAGAAAAACCACAGATGATAGAACACCGGCTTTTGCAGCAGGTTCTTCAGCGACAGCTCAGCGTTGATCGAGGTAAACAGCAGGATATAGGCCAGCGCCACGCTGCTGTAAAACAGAATGCAAAGCGCGATGCGCAGGAAATGGCGCGGTTTGGCGCTACGCTCACCAAAGAACAGATAGCCCGAAATCATAAAGAACAGCGGAACGCTGACGCGAGAGGCTGAATTGAGCACGTTAGCCAGATCCCAATTCAACGGGCTGACGCTTTGCGCATTGGTGATGTACCAGGTTGTGGTGTGGATCATCACGACCATTAAACAGGCTATCCCGCGCAGGTTATCAATCCAGAAAATTTTGGGCTGCATCAGTTCCTCTGTGTCCATTAAAAAAAGTCTGACCGATATTTTGCGAACGTAGCTCACTGGAATAATCCGAGTTCTTACGCTAAAGCTTGAGATGGTCTGATGAGATTCTCAAAATAGGATCTGTTTCCAGACACTAATAATAAGACTGACCAGCAAACCAGGCGGTAATAAAATGATGATGAAGTATTTCTTTCCCGCGATCGCTGCCCTTTTGCTGGTAGCGTGCGCTGACACACAATCGTCTGCACCTGCGCAGAAAGCGCAAAAGGTTAAGGTCAGTGCCACGCGTTCGCTGGATATGGAGTCATTGTGCAAAAATGAGGCGGCGCAACGCTACAACACTGGCGCGCAGAAAATAGATATCTCCGGCCTGGAACAATTCCAGGGCAGCTATGAGATGCGTGGTTCTACCTTCCGTAAAGAGAGTTTTGTCTGTTCTTTTGATGCAGACGGGCAGTTTTTGCACCTTTCCATGCGCTAAGTTCCCCCTTTTTCCCGTTTCGTACTGTATATCTTGCAGCCAGCGGGTATACTGATCGCTTCCTTTAAATCCACACGTATCCAGCACGAAATAATATGCAAAAGTTTGATACCAGGACCTTCCAGGGCTTGATCCTGACCTTACAGGATTACTGGGCTCGCCAGGGCTGCACCATCGTTCAACCATTGGACATGGAAGTCGGCGCGGGAACATCTCACCCAATGACCTGCCTGCGTGCGCTGGGGCCGGAGCCGATGGCGACTGCTTATGTGCAGCCTTCTCGTCGTCCGACCGATGGCCGCTATGGCGAAAACCCGAACCGCTTACAGCACTACTATCAGTTCCAGGTAGTGATTAAGCCGTCTCCGGACAACATTCAGGAGCTGTACCTGGGTTCTCTGAAAGAACTGGGTATGGACCCGACCATTCACGATATCCGTTTCGTGGAAGATAACTGGGAAAACCCGACGCTGGGTGCCTGGGGGCTGGGTTGGGAAGTGTGGCTGAACGGCATGGAAGTGACGCAGTTCACCTACTTCCAGCAGGTTGGTGGTCTGGAATGTAAACCAGTAACCGGGGAAATTACCTACGGTCTGGAACGTCTGGCCATGTACATTCAGGGCGTAGACAGCGTTTACGACCTGGTCTGGAGCGACGGCCCGCTGGGTAAAACCACTTACGGCGACGTGTTCCATCAGAACGAAGTGGAGCAATCCACCTACAACTTCGAATACGCCGACGTGGACTTCCTGTTCACCTGCTTCGAGCAGTACGAGAAAGAAGCGCAGCAGCTGCTGGCGCTGGAAAATCCGCTGCCGCTGCCTGCGTATGAACGTATTCTGAAAGCCGCCCATAGCTTCAACCTGCTGGATGCGCGTAAAGCCATCTCCGTCACCGAGCGTCAGCGCTATATCCTGCGCATTCGCACCCTGACTAAAGCAGTGGCAGAAGCTTACTACGCTTCCCGTGAAGCCCTTGGCTTCCCGATGTGCAACAAAGACAAATAAGAGGCGGCCATGTCTGAGAAAACTTTTCTGGTGGAAATCGGCACTGAAGAGCTGCCACCAAAAGCACTGCGCAGCCTGGCTGAGTCCTTTGCTGCAAACTTTACCGCGGAGCTGGATAACGCTGGCATCGCGCACGGCAACGTTGAGTGGTTCGCCGCGCCGCGTCGTCTGGCGCTGAAAGTCGCGAATCTGGCGGAATCTCAACCCGATCGCGAAGTTGAAAAACGCGGTCCGGCCATTGCCCAGGCGTTTGACGCTGAAGGCAAACCGAGCAAAGCGGCAGAAGGTTGGGCACGTGGCTGCGGCATCACGGTTGATCAGGCTGAGCGTCTGACTACCGACAAAGGCGAATGGTTGCTGTACCGTGCGCATGTAAAAGGCGAAAGCGCAGAAACGCTGCTGCCAAACATGATCGCCACGTCACTGGCGAAGCTGCCTATCCCGAAACTGATGCGCTGGGGCGCGTCTGATGTCCACTTCGTGCGTCCGGTTCACACCGTGACCCTGCTGCTGGGCGACAAAGTGATTCCGGCAACGATTCTGGGCATTCAGTCCGATCGCGTGATCCGCGGGCACCGCTTTATGGGCGAACCGGAATTCACCATCGATTCTGCCGATCAGTACCCGGAAATCCTGCGTGAGCGCGGCAAAGTAATTGCGGATTACGCTGAGCGTAAAGCGAAAATCAAAGCCGATGCTGAAGAAGCGGCGCGTAAGATTGGCGGTAACGCTGATCTGAGCGAAAGCCTGCTGGAAGAAGTCACCTCGCTGGTGGAATGGCCGGTAGTGCTGACCGCGAAGTTCGAAGAGAAATTCCTCGCAGTTCCGTCTGAAGCGCTGGTACACACCATGAAAGGTGACCAGAAGTACTTCCCGGTTTACGCGAACGACGGCAAACTGCTGCCGAACTTTATCTTCGTTGCCAACATCGAATCGAAAGATCCGATCCAGATTATCTCCGGTAACGAGAAAGTCGTTCGTCCGCGCCTGGCGGATGCCGAGTTCTTCTTCAATACCGACCGTAAAAAACGTCTGGAAGACCATCTGCCGCGTCTGCAAACCGTGCTGTTCCAACAGCAACTGGGTACGCTGCGCGACAAGACTGACCGTATCCAGGCTCTGGCGGGCTGGATTGCTGGTCAGATTGGCGCTGATGTTAACCACGCAACGCGTGCTGGCCTGCTGTCCAAGTGTGACCTGATGACCAACATGGTCTTCGAGTTCACCGACACCCAGGGTGTGATGGGCATGCACTACGCGCGTCACGATGGCGAAGCGGAAGATGTAGCCGTGGCGCTGAACGAACAGTATCAGCCGCGTTTTGCCGGTGATGATCTGCCGTCGAACCCGGTAGCTTGTGCCGTGGCGATTGCTGACAAGATGGACACCCTGGCGGGTATCTTCGGTATTGGTCAGCATCCGAAAGGCGACAAAGACCCGTTTGCGCTGCGTCGTGCTGCGCTGGGTGTGCTGCGTATTATCGTTGAGAAGAACCTGAATCTGGATCTGCAAACGCTGACCGAAGAAGCGGTTCATCTGTATGGTGACAAGCTGACCAACGCCAACGTGGTGGATGACGTTATCGACTTTATGCTCGGTCGCTTCCGCGCCTGGTATCAGGACGAAGGTTACACCGTCGACACCATTCAGGCCGTACTGGCACGTCGTCCGACTCGTCCGGCTGATTTTGACGCACGTATGAAGGCGGTTTCGCACTTCCGTACGCTGGAAGCCGCGTCCGCGCTGGCTGCCGCGAACAAGCGTGTATCGAACATCCTTGCGAAGTCTGAAGAGACGCTGAATGACCGCGTGAATGCGGCGACGCTGAAAGAGCCGGAAGAAATTGCGCTGGCAATGCAGGTGGTTGTGCTGCGCGATAAGCTGGAGCCTGTCTTCGCTGCCGGTCGTTACCAGGAAGCGCTGGTTGAGTTGGCGGAACTGCGTGAACCGGTTGATGCGTTCTTCGAGAAAGTGATGGTCAACGTAGAAGATAAAGATCTGCGTATTAACCGTCTGTCTATGCTCGAAAAACTGCGCGAGCTGTTCCTGCGCGTGGCGGATATTTCTCTGCTGCAGTAATGGCCCTGCGCTGACTTAGAAAATGCCGGATGGCGGCTTCGCCTTATCCGGCATTTTTTTATGTTATTAGCGCAACTGCAATTTTGTCAGACAGGTCTGGCTGTCTTCCATCGTCTTAATAGGATACTTCGCCGTTTTACCGTTGTAGCTCACTGCGATGGTGCCTTCCATATTGCGCGGTAGCCATACCCCGACAAAGCCATTACGGCCGCTCTTCATCGCTTTTTGTACCACCACATCACCCTTGTTATCCGTCACTTTGACATTGAATGTCTTCTCCGGCATTTCGCCCTGGCAGCCAGAAAGGCTGTGGTTGAAGCAAGGATGTGTTTGCCATTCATACGGGGCAAACGACAGATAGAACTTGTCACCGAGCGGCAGGGTATAAACCTGATCGCCCGAAGAGAGCTTCAGCGCGGTGCTGGTGATGGACGCTGAGTACGGCAGCGGGCGACTCTGCGGTGATTGATCGATCGTTTCTACGATTTGTTCGACGGATTTCCCGCTAAGTCCGTGTTCGGCCAGAAAAGTAGCTTCCGGCGTTGCCGCGAACGCAGTACCAGTGGTGAGCAAACCTAAAATCAGCAGCAGTGAGGATTTCGACATAGCTTCAATTCCTTGTGAAAATTGTGGAATATAGACTGGCTCACTATAAAGCTTGCCCTTAGGGAAAGGTCAAAGGGGCGACGGGTAAAGTAATGCAAAGAAGCGTTTAGGTGGGATGTGCTGCGAAGTACAGATAAAAAAAATCCCCGCCGTTTGGCAGGGATTCAGAATTTTTGAGCTTTTTAAGCTTACAGGCTGGTTACGTTGCCAGCTGCCGGGCCTTTAGCGCCGCTTTCGATGGTGAAGGAAACTTTCTGACCTTCGTCCAGAGATTTGTAGCCATCGTTCTGGATAGCAGAGAAGTGTACGAACACGTCTTTAGAGCCATCGTCAGGAGTGATGAAGCCGAAACCTTTGTCAGCGTTGAACCATTTTACGATACCAGTCATTTTACCGGACATAGTGTATTACCTTTTAAAAAATAAGTGTGCCTTTCGGCGATATGGCGTGCTTTACAGATTTTTTAACAGTAAAGGAAATGCTCACTACGAAGGGTATCAACGATAACTCTTGAAGGGACTTGCCTTACTAACTGCTGTAATGGTCTGTACGTCAAACCGTTGAGGGCATTAACTCATTTTACGCATGTGGATGCAACTACTATTTTCTTTTTTGTGGATAACCTTCGTAAGAGAACGGCCCTGTAACAGGACCGTTCTTAAGCAAAATTGAAAAATAGTTCAATCCATCAGTTGCTTACTTAACCTAGGGTCTGCCTGAATCAGGCGCATTAACTTCAATTCGGTAGTGGAAGGCTTTACGCGTTTAGACTCCCATTCATGAACCATCGCGACCGTCACGCCCATCACTCGGGCAAAATCATCTGTTTTTAAACCTGTCCCTCGTCGTAGCTGTTCAAATTCGGTGAAAGGGTTGGTTTTTTGCGGCAGAGTGACCGTCTGCGATACATCTTTAAAAACAATCTGCTCCAGACTGCTTAGCAGTTCAAACATAGGATCTTTGTATTCCATTGAGAACTCCTACAAATCACACAGCGGGATCGTGAATTTCTTCGAAGCTCATTAAGAGTAGTCGGAAAAAATGAAGCCGGATTTAAGGTTTGTGTGATGGATTCGTTTCAGCGGATCGCAGGTGATAATCTTTTGCTGGCTAACGAACTGATAAAGGTCGGGATCTCCGAACGATCGATTCCGATTGTAAAGATGACTAAAATATGACGCCGAGTGGTAAATGCAGCATTGTTTAGCAAAACGAACGGTGGTGGGAACGGTTATTTTCCCCCACAAGATTACGCGGAAAGGGTATCTTGCGGGGCTGACCTGGACTATCCTTGTCAACGTCAGGCACGCGGGTGTCGTTGTGCGCATTTTTGGGTGAAAGGAGTATTAAAATGGCGACAGGTAAGTCCTGCTCTCGCTGGTTTGCGCCTGTTTTGGCGCTCTTAATGGTAGTTGGCCTGAGTGGGTGTTTTGATAAAGAAGGCGATCAACGCAAAGCGTTTATCGATTTTCTGCAGAATACTGCAATGCGTAGCGGAGAGCGTTTACCAACGCTGACCGCCGATCAGAAAAAACAGTTTGGCCCGTTTGTGTCCGATTACGCGATTCTGTATGGCTATTCGCAGCAGGTTAATCAGGCGATGGACTCCGGTCTGCGCCCGGTGGTTGATAGCGTAAATGCGATTCGTGTTCCTCAGGATTATGTGACTCAGCGTGAACCGCTGCGTCAGGCAAATGGTGCGCTAGGTGTATTAGGGCAACAGTTGCAGAATGCGAAACTACAGGCAGATGCTGCGCATGGCGCGCTGAAGCAGGGCGAAGATCTGAAGCCGGTCTTTGATCAGGTGTACAACAAAGTTGTTACTGCACCAGCAGAGGCCTTACAGCCGCTGATCCCTGCCGCGCAAATTTTCACGCAGCAGTTGGTGCAGGTTGGTGATTTTGTGGCGCAGCAGGATACGCAGGTGAGCTTTGTCGCCAACGGTATCCAGTTCCCAACGTCACAGCAGGCAAGTCAGTACAATACGCTGATTGGCCCGTTGGCTGCTCAGCATCAGGCATTTAATCAGGCCTGGACTGCTGCGGTGAATGCCGCTCAGTAATTAAGATACGGTAATACATGAAAGGCCGGGTGAGCGTAAGCGCTACCCGGCCTTTTGTTTATGATGCGACCTGCGGGTTTACGCAGTTCTTCTCAACGCGTCCTTGCAGCGCATCGATTAAGTTATCCACCGCACAGGCCGCCATGTTGTAGCGCGTTTCGTGCGTGGCTGAACCAATGTGCGGTACGGCCACCACGTTGGGCAGTGACAGCAGCGGTGAGTCTACCGGTAATGGCTCTTGCTCAAATACATCCAGGCCAGCGGCATGAATTTCGCCTTTTTGCAGGGCGGCAATCAACGCTTTTTCATCGACCACCGGGCCACGTCCGGCGTTAATGAAAATGGCGGAAGACTTCATTTTGGCAAACTGCTCGGTGCTGAACAGATGATGCGTTTCGTCGGTTAACGGCAGGATCAGGCAGACAAAATCAGACTCCTGCAACAGCGTATCGAGGTCGCAGTAACGTGCATTAAAGCGTTCTTCTGCTTCCTGATGATGACGGCGCGCATTATAGAGAATCGGCATGCTAAAGCCGAAATGCGCACGTTGTGCCAGCGCCAGCCCAATGCGGCCCATACCGACAATCCCCAGCGTTTTGTGGTGTACATCGGTACCAAACCAGTCCGGTCCGATACTTTTGGTCCATTCGCCGACCTTTACCCGTTCGGCAACTTCCACTACGCGGCGAGCGGTGCTTAACACCAGCGCCATTACCGTATCGGCGACGGTTTCCGTCAGCACGGTTGGCGTGTGCATCAACAGCACCTTACGCGCGTTGAGGGCATCGACGTCGAAGTTGTCATAGCCTACGGAAATCGTGGATGTCGCACGCAGCCTGGGCATTTTCTCCAGCAGAGCGGTATTGACGGCTTCACTGGAGCCCAGCAGACCTTCTGCATTGGCAAAAGCGTCGGCGTGCTGTGCGACCGTTTCCGGGCGCAGGTTAGGCACCTGAGTCACAGTAAAATGCTCTTCCAGGCGATGCAGTAAATCGTCAGGTAACGCTTTATAGAGAATAATGGACGGCTTCATGCGAATCTCCGTAAGTTAAATTTAAGCGTGGCGTGCGCCAACCGGAATTTGGGAATTATTAGCAGGCTTAACAATTAAAGTTAGCCACACTGAGACAAAAAGCGCTACCCCCATAAAAATGTACGAGGCGGACGGGCTGCCGGTAGCGCCATTGAGGTAGCCGACAAACCATGAACCAAAGAATGAGCCTAGCGCGCCCATGCTGTTGATCAGTGCCATTGCCCCACCGGCGACGTTGCGCGGCAGCATTTCTGGGATGATGGCGAAGAAGGGACCATAGGGGGCATACATTGCCGCGCCTGCAATAACTAACAGCGTGTAAGAAATCCAGAAGTGGTCTGCACCTACGGCCCAGGAGCCGATAAACGCGAAAGCGGCTATTAATAACAGTGGCCAGACAAACAGCTTACGGTTTTGCAGCTTATCGGACGCCCAGGAGACGAGGATCATCGCCGCCGTCGCCGCCAGATACGGTACGGATGACAGCCAACCAACTTCCACCATCCCCAGGTTTGCGCCGCCGTTGCGGATAATCGACGGCAGCCACAGGACAAAACCATAGACGCCAATACTCCAGGCGAAATACTGCATACACAGCAGGATGACGTTACGTGAGCGGAAAGCCTCGCTATAGTTACGTACGGCTTTGATGCCTTGCTGCTCTTTTTCCAGTTGTGCCTGAAGGGCGGCTTTTTCAGATTCTGACAGCCAACCGACCTGAGACGGTTTGTCTTTTACCAGCACCCACCAGCAGAACGCCCAGATGATGGCCGGGAAGCCCTCGATGATGAACATTTCCCGCCAGCCCAGCGCCTGAATCAGGTAACCGGAAACCACGGACATCCACAGGACGGTGACCGGATTACCGAGGATCAGGAAAGTGTTTGCGCGCGAGCGTTCAGATTTCGTAAACCAGTTGCTGATATAAATCAGCATTGCCGGCATCACGGCTGCTTCAACGACGCCAAGAATAAAGCGGATGGCGGCAAGCATTGGAATATTGCTGACCATGCCGGTTAACGACGCGCATGCGCCCCAGAGGATCAGACAGACAAAAATCAGTTTTCGTACGCTGCGGCGTTCAGCGTAAATTGCGCCCGGGATCTGAAAGAAGAAATAGCCGAGGAAAAACAGTGCGCCCAGCAGGGAAGAGATCCCCTTGGTAATGCCGAGGTCCTCGTTGATACCGGCGGCGGAGGCGAAGCTGAAGTTCGCGCGGTCAAGGTACGCCAGGCTATACGTGATAAACACGATTGGCATGATGTACCACCAGCGTTTTGCTGCATTAGTTGAGCTATTCATAGACTGCCCTCTGGTTATGCTGATACGCCGCCTCTGTATGTAGGGTACAGAGTTGGCCGGGAGTTTATTCCCCTAATTGTTCACGTGTGGGTAATCCTTCGCTGTCGCCCTGAACCTGAATGGCCAGTGCGCCAATTTTATTGCCGCGGGTCACCGCCTGATGCAACGAGCGGCCTTCCAGCAGGGCGCTAATAACGCCCACGGCAAAGCCATCGCCTGCGCCGACTGTATCGACCACGTTGTTGACTTTTACCGGTGCCACGCAGCCTTGTTCGCCGCTGGCGGTTTTGTACCAGGCGCCATCAGCCCCGGTTTTCACGATCACGGCCTTCACGCCATGGCGCAGATAAAAGTCGGCGATGGCTTCAGGCGTTTGCTGACCGGTTAAAATCATGCCCTCTTTTAACCCTGGTAAAACCCAGTCTGCCTGGAATGCCAGGCGGTTCAGTTTTTCCACCATTTCGGCTTCGCTTTTCCACAATACCGGGCGCAAATTCGGGTCGAACGAGATGGTCTTCCCCTGGGCCTTCATGGTGCGGGCGGTATGCGCCAGTAGTTCATAAGAGCTGGCAGAAAGTGCTGCTGCTACGCCGCTCAGGTGCAGGTGGCGCGCGCTGGCGAAATAGGCCTCGTGATAATCTTCAATGCTGAGGTGGCTGGCAGCGGAACCTTTACGGAAATATTCCACAATGGGATCGGTTCCATTTTCAACCTTAGATTTAAGCTGAAAGCCGGTAGCGTAACGCCCGTCCTGGGTGACTCCCTGCGCATCAATCCCTTCTTTTTCCAGCGACTTAACGATAAAACGGCCAAAGCTGTCGTTGCCAACGCGGCTCACCCAACCGACCTTCAGGCCCAGACGAGCAAGACCGGTCGCTACGTTAAGCTCAGCACCTGCAACGCGCTTGATAAACTGCTCCACATCCGCCAGTTCGCCGGTTTGCGTGGCGACAAACATCGCCATCGCTTCACCAATAGTGACCACATCCAGTGAATTTTTCATGCGTTACTCCTCGCGTAACAGCTCAACGTAGCGGCGGGTAACCGCCACCAAATCCTGCCCTTCCAGGGGGAACTCAATGCCGCGTGGGACATCGTTGGGCAGCGTTTTTAGCAGCGCCAGCCAGCGCGGATCGGCTTCATCAGGCGGTACGGCGCGGTAGCTGTCGTGATATGCAACTGCGGCTTTGACATGGATATAGCCAACGGTTGACGCCAGGTTTTGTGCTGCTTCTTCTGGGGAGTCGCCCACCCACAGCCAGTTGCCCATATCGAAGGTCAGAGATATCGGCAGGTTTTGCGCCTGACAGGCTTCGTTAAAGCGCTGCATTGGCTGCAGGCGTCCGCAGTCGGTCTGATCGTTCTCGACAACCAGCTCCATTCCGCTGTTGTCCAGCCATTGGCGTAGAACGTCGAACTGTTCGGTATGGGAAAAATGGCCGAGGGAGACTTTTAACCACAGTGCCTGCAAGGCCTGCGCTTCCTCAAGTAGTTCTGGAAGACGGGGGTTGAGGTTACCATCCTCAAGGAACAACGGTTCAGGCGCTGAGTAACAGGCCAGCAGGCCGAAGATTTCGATCGCAGAAGCCATCGTTGACAGCGTCTTCAGCTCGGCGTCGGTTAATAGCTCGCGGCGGATTTCGACGCCGTCAGCACCGGCTTCAGCGATGATGGGCAGCATTGCCGTTTGCCCGCCTGCGGCCCGTACCTGGTCGTGGCCGTAAGCGGCGGTGACCACCATAATTTTTCTTTTCATGGAAACTCCAGACTAGCGTTCTTGTTATAACGCTAGGTGGAACCGGTTCCAAAGAAAAGCCTATGATGTCGAATTTATGATCACCATCACGAAGGTAATTTAACGGGCGGTAGAGCCGCGCACGATCAGCTCGCCGGAGAAGACCTGTTCCTGAATGGCAGCGGAGCCGCCATCAATCCGGCGCACAACCTGCTCAACGGCGGTGTAACCAATCTGCCAGGTGGGTTGTTTCAACGTGGTAATACCAACGCCCGCCAGCTCTGCCCATTCCAGTTCGTCAAAGCCGAGTAAGCCAATGTCGCTCCCCCAGTTGAGGCCAATGCGTTTCAGGGCGCGGGCTACTTGTAGCGTGAGGGCACCGTTGGCAGAGATAACGGCTTTGCGCATGCCACGATGCTGCTGGTGAAACTGGCGCAGGGTGTCGTCCAGTTGCGTATTGTCCGTGAGCGGGACTTCGGCATTTTGCGCGATAACACCGGGGTATTGCGCGAGCGTGGTGCGAAAAGCGCTCAGGCGTTCGCGGCGGGTATTCACCATGCCGAGTGGTTCGCTGAGGAACAGGATGGCTTCAAAACCTTGTTCGACCAGATGTTCGGTGGCAACCGTTGCCGCCTGGGTGTTATCCAGCCCGACCATATCACAGGCGAAATCGGGAATTTTACGGTCAATCAGTACCATCGGCAGCGCAGACTGTTGCAGGCGGTTCAGCCCCTCTTCGCGCATCCCGACGGCGTTGACCACAATCCCTTCGACCTGGTAGCTGCGCAGCAGGTCGAGATAATGCAGTTCCTGATCCACTTCGTTGTTGGTGTTACACACCAGCGGAGTAAAGCCTTTATCGCGGCAGGCGGCTTCAATACCACTTAGCACGTTGACGGAGTAGGGGTTAGTAATATCGGCGATGATCAGGCCAATCAGGCGGGTACGACCGTGTTTCAGGCCTCTTGCCATCAGGCTGGGACGGTAGTCGAGATCGGCAATGGCTTGTTCAATGCGGGCCAGCAGCGCGTCGGAAAGCAGGTGCTTTTCACCGTTGAGATAACGTGAAATGCTGGTCTTGCCGGTTTTTGCAGCTTTCGCCACATCGCTGATGGTTGCCCGTGTTGATTTGCTCATCGCTGATTTCCCTGAATTTGGTGACAACACCTTAACGCGAAAATCAACGATGGCAAGTGCTTCATGCCGGATGGACGCGGACTGTCTCCATCCGGCACAAAACGTTACTGGATCGGGCTTAAGGTAATTTCTACGCGGCGGTTTTGCGCTTTACCTTCCACTGTGCTGTTGCTGGCGATTGGATTTGCTGGGCCCATACCCTGAGTGCGGATGCGGTTAGCTGCGACCCCTTGAGTGATCAAGGCGCTGGCAACGGAGTCTGCGCGCTGCTGCGACAGACGCATATTCAGATCCTGGCTACCGGTGCTGTCGGTGAAGCCCAGCACGTTGACGGCGGTTTTATTGTACTCTTTCAGTACCATCGCCACGCCGGTCAGGGTGTTAGCACCCGCAGGCTTCAGGTTGGCACTGCTGCTGTCGAAGGTGACGTTGTTTGGCATGTTCAGAATGATGTTATCGCCACTGCGCGTCACGCTGACGCCCGTTCCCTGCATTTTTTCGCGCAGTTTCGCTTCCTGCACGTCCATGTAATAGCCGATACCACCGCCAACGGCCGCGCCAGCCGCTGCGCCAATCAGTGCGCCTTTGCCGCGATCTTTCTTCGAAGAAGAGAGTGCGCCAATACCCGCGCCGACCAGAGAGCCAATACCTGCGCCAATGCCGGATTTACCCGCTTCGCGTTCGCCGGTGTAAGGGTTTGTTGTGCAGCCAGAAACCGCCAGGGCGCCGCTCACGATGGCAGCAATAACAAATACACGTTTCTTCATCTTAATTCCTTAATGACTTTTTCTTCTTTGCCACAGCGACCGTGGCGGTTGATTATGACGTGTGAACATGAAGAAAATTCCAGGGAAGACTCTGAAATTTGTAAGTAACATTGAACGGCATAATAAATAAGCCGTCACATCGCATTCAGGAGCGCCATCTTGGCTAATTCACCCGCACATTACTCGGTGTTAACCGCCGCCCACTGGGGACCAATCCTCGTCGACACTGATGGTGAGACGGTTTTCTCCTCGCGTGGCGCGCTGCCCACCGCTCATCCCAACTCTTTGCAAACCGTGGTGCGCGACCAGGTTCACAGTAAAACGCGGGTACGTTTTCCGATGGTGCGTAAAGGGTTTCTCGCCTCGCCGGAGAACCCACAGGGCGTACGTGGGCAGGATGAGTTTGTTCGCGTCAGTTGGGACGACGCGCTGAATCTTATCCATACGCAGCATAAACGCATCCGTGACAGCTACGGCCCGGCCTCAATTTTTGCCGGTTCGTACGGCTGGCGTTCCAACGGCGTGTTACACAAAGCGGCGACCCTGTTACAGCGTTATATGGCGCTGGCGGGCGGTTATACCGGGCATCTGGGGGATTACTCGACGGGGGCTGCGCAGGCGATCATGCCGTACGTGGTGGGCGGGAACGAAGTTTACCAGCAGCAAACCAGCTGGCCGGTGGTGCTGGAGAACAGCGAAGTGGTGGTGTTGTGGAGCGCCAATCCGCTCAACACTCTCAAGATTGCCTGGAACGCGTCCGATGAGCAGGGCCTCGCGTACTTTGAGGCATTGCGCGACAGCGGTAAACGGTTGATCTGTATCGATCCGATGCGATCGGAAAGCGTCGATTTCTTTGGCGATAAGATGGAATGGATTGCCCCGCATATGGGGACCGACGTAGCGCTGATGCTGGGCATCGCGCATACGCTGGTGGAAAACGGCTGGCATGACGAGGACTTTCTCGCCCGGTGTACCACCGGATATGACCGTTTTGCCGACTATCTTCTGGGTAAATCTGATGATGTTGCAAAAACGGCAGAATGGGCGGCAGATATTTGTGGCATTCCGGCGGCGAAGATACGCGAACTTGCGGCGATATTTCACCAAAATACCACCATGCTGATGGCCGGATGGGGCATGCAGCGCCAGCAGTATGGCGAGCAGAAACACTGGATGATTGTCACCCTGGCCGCCATGCTCGGACAAATCGGGACGCCAGGCGGCGGTTTTGGGCTGTCGTACCATTTTGCCAACGGCGGCAACCCAACGCGCCGGGCTGCGGTACTGGCTTCAATGCAGGGCAGCGTTAAAGGCGGCACCGACGCGGTAGATAAAATTCCGGTGGCACGAATTGTTGAAGCGCTGGAGAACCCCGGTGGTTTTTACCAGCACAACGGCATGGACCGTCATTTCCCGGACATTCGCATGTTGTGGTGGGCGGGTGGCGCTAACTTCACCCATCATCAGGACACTAACCGTTTAATTCGCGCCTGGCAAAAACCGGAGCTGGTGGTCATCTCGGAGTGTTTCTGGACCGCAGCAGCAAAGCATGCCGATATCGTGCTGCCAGCAACCACCTCCTTTGAGCGTAATGATTTGACCATGACCGGCGATTACAGCAACCAGCACCTGGTGCCGATGAAGCAGGTCGTACCGCCGCAGGACGAAGCGCGAAATGATTTTGATGTCTTTGCCGAGCTGAGTGAGCGCTGGGAAAAGGGCGGATATGAACGGTTCACCGAAGGTAAAAGCGAACTGGCGTGGCTGGAGACTTTTTACAATATTGCCGGGCAACGTGGGGCCAGTCAGCATGTGACATTGCCGCCTTTCGCCGAGTTTTGGCAGCGCAACGCCCTGATCGAAATGCCGGAAAACGCCGCCAGCGCACAGTTTATCCGTTTTGCGGATTTTCGCCGCGACCCGCAGGCGCATCCGCTGAAAACGGACAGCGGAAAAATTGAAATCTACTCCGCGAGGATTGCAGGTTACGGTTACGCGGACTGCGGGGGGCACCCGATGTGGCTGGAGCCGGATGAGTGGTTCGGTAACGCCGAACCGGACCAGCTACAGCTGCTTTCCGCCCATCCGGCGCACCGTTTGCATAGTCAGCTTAACTACAGTGCGCTACGTGAGCAGTACGCGGTAGCGGATCGTGAGCCGATAACGATTCATCCGCAGGACGCCCACGCGCGCGGCATTGCGGATGGCGATACGGTCAGGGTGTGGAACCAGCGCGGGCAAGTTCTGGCGGGCGCGGTGGTGACGGCGGGTATTAAACCCGGCGTCATCTGTATTCATGAAGGCGCGTGGCCTGATTTGGATCTCGCAGTGAACGGTATTTGTAAAAATGGCGCCGTCAACGTGCTGACCAAAGATCTCCCCAGCTCGAAGTTGGGGAATGGCTGCGCGGGCAATACTGCGCTGGCGTGGCTTGAAAAATATAGCGGACCAATGTTGGCGCTTACGGCGTTTGATCCGCCTGCCAGCCCATAATCCACGTGGGGTGGTGAGTCTCTTCCTGCCATGCGCCGTCTTCAATGCGAAAACCCAGCGCATGGTAGAAGTTCACCGCTGATTGATTCTTCTGGTAGACCTCAAGGCTGAGTATCGAAAAGCGCTGCTGGACATGCTGCACCAGCGCTTTGCCGATCCCGCTTCTGATGGCGGCAGGTGCGACAAACAGCGCGCCGAGAAAGCGGTCATCAATCACGCTGGCAAAGCCTTTGAGCTCGCCTTCTTCTTCCCAAACCCAGGTTTGCGCGGCTGGCAGATAAACATCCCGCACCACGGATTCACTTTCGCGCCAGTAGCGCTCTTCGATAAACGGATGGGCATGGATTGTGCTTTCCATCCACAGCGCCAGAATTGACGGCAGATCTTCAGCCTTGGATTCACGAATCATGTTGTTCTCCCGGATAACAGATGCAGCTGGTGACATGGTCGTTGACCAGGCCGCACGCCTGCATAAAGGAGTAACAAATGGTGGTGCCGACAAACTTAAATCCACGTTTTTTTAACGCTTTAGACAGCGCGTCTGACGCAGGCGTGGAGGTGGGAATATCACTCAGGTTGGCGGCGCGAGTCACTTGCGGTTGGTTATCAACAAATGACCAGACGAATTCGCTAAACGACTCTCCGTTTTGCGCCATCGTCAGAAAAGCGCGAGCGTTGCCGATAATGGCCTGAATTTTTCCGCGATGACGAATAATGCCGGCATCCAGTACCAGCCTTTCCACATCCTCTTCGGTCATGGCCGCCACTTTTTCCGGATCAAAATGGTGGAAAGCGTGGCGATAATTTTCCCGTTTCTTGAGTACGGTAATCCACGATAACCCGGCCTGCTGACCTTCCAGGCAGATCATTTCGAACAGTTTATTACCATCAGTTTCGGGGACGCCCCATTCCTTGTCGTGGTAGGCAATGTAAAGTGGATCCTGGCTGACCCATCCGCAACGCTGCATATTCTTCCTCGCTGTTTTTACTGGCGTAAAAATTTCATTCGGCCCGCCTTGACGCGCCAGCTAAAAAGACAATATTTAATACAGGGCCTGATGGGCCCGATATCCTTCACACAATGACAATAATATCGCCGAATTCGGCTCTTTTCTGGAGTCGCGTTGATGATTATAAGAAACAGTAGTGGTCGCCAAAGGTTAACTCTGGCGAGCGTCGTAGTTTGTGCGCTGTCCATCAATACAGCATATGGCTGGCAACAAGAATATATCGTTGATGCTATGTCAGGGCATACGGCTGAACGTTATACATGGGACAGCGATCACCAACCACGTTATAACGACATTCTGGAAGAACGTATTCGTTCCACTCAGAACGTGGCGGGTCCCGTGGTGAATCTTGCGGATGAGACGCCTATGGATGCGACCAGCGGCATGAGTATGGGCTGGAACTTCCCGCTGTCCAGGCAGGTAACGACCGGTCCGGTTGCCGCACTGCATTATGACGGTTCAACCACATCTACTTACAACGAATTTGGCGACAGCGCGACTTCGGTAACGCAGAACGATCCGCTGTGGCATGCCAGCGTGAGCTCGTTGGGCTGGCGAGTCAATTCGCAGTTCGGTGATGTGCGACCGTGGGCGCAAATCAGCTATAACCAGCAGTTTGGCGAGAATATCTGGAAGGCGCAGTCGGGTCTCAGCCGCATGTCAGCAGCGGGTCAGGATGGTAACTGGGTGGATGTCACCGTCGGTGCGGATATGCTCTTGAACCCGCACATGGCGGCTTACGCAGCGCTTTCGCAGGCTGAAAACAGCACCAACAACAGTGACTATATGTACACCATGGGAGTGAGCGCCAAATTTTAACGTAAGTAATCAGCACATAAACATCTTGATTACATGTTGAGATCAACAATCACACGCACTCCAGCGATAGCGTGTACTAACTCATGCGATAAAATTCAGTAACCCGACTTTTTGTCTCGTCATTCATTCCACATTCCAGGCATTTCATTCCGTCCTGGCGGCATTTCATGCCGTTTTCTCCTGCTCATAAAAGCGCTTCGGTATGGTTGTTGGCAGAGAATTTCCCATTTTGTTTATGCAGGAAGACTGCCATGAAAACTTCTGATTATCAGCGTACCCGCTGGCTGACACTGATCGGCACCATCATTACTCAATTTGCTTTAGGTTCTGTTTATACCTGGAGCCTGTTTAACGGTGCGCTCTCTTCTAAGCTTGATGCGCCAGTGAGTCAGGTTGCCTTTTCCTTTGGCCTGCTGAGCCTCGGGCTGGCAATTTCTTCTTCCGTCGCCGGGAAACTGCAGGAACGTTTTGGCGTGAAACGCGTCACCATGGCCTCCGGTATTTTACTGGGTGTCGGCTTCTTCTTAACCGCCCACTCTGACAGCCTGATTATGCTGTGGCTGAGCGCCGGTGTATTGGTCGGTCTGGCGGATGGAGCAGGCTACCTGTTAACACTTTCCAACTGTGTAAAATGGTTCCCTGAGCGTAAAGGGCTGATTTCCGCCTTTGCCATCGGTTCTTACGGTCTTGGCAGCCTCGGTTTTAAATTCATCGACAGCCAACTGTTGAGCACTGTGGGTCTGGAAAAAACCTTCATGATTTGGGGCGCGATTGTGCTGGTGATGATCGTATTTGGCTCCACGCTGATGAAAGACGCGCCGAATCAGGAAGTGAAAACGAAAAATGGCGTGGTTGAGAATGACTACACCCTGGCGCAGTCCATGCGTAAACCGCAGTACTGGATGCTGGCAGTGATGTTCCTGACGGCGTGTATGAGTGGGCTGTATGTGATTGGCGTGGCGAAAGATATTGCACAAAGCCTGGCGCATATGGATGTGGCAACGGCGGCAAATGCGGTTACCGTCATTTCTATAGCTAACCTGTCCGGTCGTCTGGTTCTGGGGATTCTGTCCGACAAAATCTCTCGTATTCGCGTTATCACCATTGGGCAGGTCGTTTCGCTGGTCGGTATGGCGGCACTGCTGTTCGCCCCGCTGAATGATGTGACCTTCTTTGCGGCGATTGCCTGTGTAGCATTTAACTTTGGCGGTACCATCACCGTGTTCCCGTCACTGGTGAGCGAGTTCTTCGGTTTGAACAACCTGGCTAAAAACTACGGTGTCATTTACTTAGGTTTCGGTATCGGCAGCATTTGTGGTTCCATTATCGCCTCGCTGTTCGGCGGTTTCTATGTGACCTTCTGCGTTATCTTTGCGCTGTTAATTATCTCACTGGCACTCTCCACCACCATCCGCCAGCCACAGCGTAGCGTATATACCGAGGCGCA
Source organism: Citrobacter sp. Cpo037 (assembly GCF_030332945.1). Taxonomy (NCBI): domain Bacteria; kingdom Pseudomonadati; phylum Pseudomonadota; class Gammaproteobacteria; order Enterobacterales; family Enterobacteriaceae; genus Citrobacter; species Citrobacter sp. Cpo037. The sequence continues at coordinate 233,508 of NZ_JAOWGW010000040.1, read as the reverse complement.
CGCCTAAACCTATTAGTAGTCTGATTAATACCTGGCGCATATATTTACAAAAATATATGCGCCATTTGCATTCTCCATAAGCACTTTTTCACCCTCCTGTGGTCTACTTACCCGCGCCCGTAGACATTTCACCTCTGCTGTTGTCGCATTTTCCCCTGCCTGGTCTGTTTGACTACTGCACAGGGTGTTTTTATCCCGATTCCCAGGGTTTGTTTGCATGAGATACATTAAGTCGATGACGCAGCAGAAACTCAGTTTCCTGCTGGCAATCTATATCGGTTTGTTTATGAACTGTGCTGTATTTTTCCGGCGCTTTAGCGGATATGCACACGAGTTTACCGTCTGGAAAGGACTCTCTGCGGTTGTTGAATTAGCCGGCACTGTTCTGGTGACCTTCTTTTTACTACGGCTTCTCTCTTTATTTGGTCGGCGCGCCTGGCGTGTCCTGACAACCTTAGTGGTGCTGTGTTCTGCCGGTGCCAGCTATTACATGACCTTCCTGAATGTGGTAATTGGTTACGGTATTATTGCCTCCGTAATGACCACGGATATTGATTTATCGAAAGAAGTTGTTGGCTGGCATTTTGTCGTGTGGCTGGTTTCGGTCAGCATTTTACCGTTGGTTCTGATTTGGAGTAATCGCTGCCGCTATACCCTGATGAAACAGATCCGTACACCTGGCATGAGATGGCGTAGCGTGGCGGTGGTATTGTTGGCTGGCTTGATGGTATGGGCGCCGATTCGCCTGCTGAGCATGCAACAGAGAAGCGTTGAGCGAGCAACGGGAATCGATTTACCCAGCTATGGCGGGGTAGTGGCGAATTCCTATCTGCCGTCAAACTGGCTCTCCGCGCTGGGTCTGTACGCCTGGGCACAGGTGGATGAATCCTCAGACAACAAATCGTTGATGAACCCGGCGAAGAAGTTTACCTATGTTGCCCCCAAAAACCTCGACGACACCTATGTGGTCTTTATTATCGGCGAAACGACCCGCTGGGATCATATGGGGATTTTTGGCTATGAGCGTAATACCACGCCAAGGCTCGCCCAGGAGAAAAATCTGGCCGCCTTCCGTGGATATTCCTGTGATACGGCAACAAAACTTTCGCTGCGTTGTATGTTCGTGCGTGAGGGTGGGGCAGAAGAAAACCCGCAGCGTACTCTGAAAGAACAAAACGTCTTCTCCGTGCTCGGCCAGTTAGGGTTCAAGACCGATCTTTACGCGATGCAAAGCGAGATGTGGTTCTACAGTAACACCATGGCGGAGAACATCGCCTATCGTGAGCAGATTGGCGCAGAGCCGCGCAACCGTGGCAAGAACGTTGACGATATGCTGTTGATTACCGAGATGCAGCAGTCTCTACAAAATAATGAAGATGGTGGCAAGCATCTGATTATTCTGCATACTAAGGGCTCGCATTTTAACTACACCCAGCGCTACACCCGCGAATATGCGCAGTGGAAGCCGGAATGTGTCAATGTTGATAGTGGCTGCTCGAAGGCCCAGATGATCAACTCATTCGATAACTCGGTAACCTATGTTGATCACTTTATTACCAAAGTGTTTGATCAACTACGCGATAAGAAAGCGATCGTGTTCTACGCCGCCGATCACGGTGAGTCGATTAACGAGCGCGAGCACCTGCACGGTACGCCGCGTAAAATGGCGCCACCTGAGCAGTTCCGCGTTCCTATGATGGTGTGGATGTCTGACAAGTATCTGGAAGACCCCGACCATGCGAAGGCGTTTGCACACCTTAAGCAAGAAGCTGATATGAAGGTGCCGCGTCGTCATGTTGAACTGTACGACACCATTTTGGGTTGCCTCGGTTATACCTCGCCAAATGGTGGTATTAACGAGAATAACAACTGGTGCCGTATCCCGGACGCGAATAAGGCTACAGCCCAGTAACTGAGCTGCTGACTTTCTCACCGATCAAATGGCATTTTGATACTAAGGGATTGACGGGCGCGCAGCTGAGCAGTAAGATGCGCCCCGCATTCGGTGATTGGCGCAGCCTGGTAGCGCACTTCGTTCGGGACGAAGGGGTCGGAGGTTCGAATCCTCTATCACCGACCAAATTTAAAAAGCCCGCTCTCTGAGCGGGCTTTTTGCATTTGTGGCTTTTGTAGGCCTGATAAGCGAAGTGCCATCAGGCAAAACATCACGCTATAACAGACACTGCCGGATGGCGGCGCAAGCGCTTTATCCGGCCTACAGGCAAAGCGCTGGCAGGGCGTATTTTTTGTTTTTCCGACCCCATGTTTGACCTTCATTTTATCTGCAAAAATTGTGCACCACTTCCCACTGACTGTTAACGATTCTGTGACATATTCCATTGCCTTTTTTTATATTTGCTTGAAACTTTTTTTGCGCTACTTATGGCTGAAGCTGGCATTTTACGCTGTGCGCTTTAACGTTCATGGTATTAATCGCTCAGATATGCAGCATTAATTTAGAAAGTTTGAATAAATTGCATAAATGTTAATCACCAAATGTTGCGAAATATGAAGATGTTTATTCTGGCATAGTACGCGTAGCACAAATTTCCCTGCTGAAAATGTCCTTCCGCACTTTTTTTAATCTTTGTTTGTGAATTCTCACCGTTGGCGTAAATCACGGTGACCTGTATTGACGTTTTCACATTCTGTTGACAGATTGTAGGGTATGAGGGGCATTTCATGGAGAATCCGCACTGCAACTCAGTCGCTTATGTGAACGGAATCCCCATCCTCTTAACGCCGACCCGGCCGGGTAAAAAACAAAAAAGGCCAGGCGGTGCAAACCCACTGCAAAGGGTAAAACAACAAACATCACATTTGGAGCAGAAGAATGAGTATTTCCTTGAAGAAGTCAGGGATGCTGAAGCTTGGTCTGAGCCTGGTGGCTATGACCGTCGCAGCAAGCGTACAGGCTAAAACTCTGGTTTATTGTTCAGAAGGATCTCCTGAAGGCTTTAACCCGCAGCTTTTCACCTCTGGCACCACCTATGATGCCAGCTCCGTACCGATCTATAACCGCCTGGTCGAGTTCAAAACCGGTACGACTGAAGTGATCCCGGGCCTTGCTGAGAAGTGGGAAATCAGCGAAGACGGCAAAACCTACACCTTCCACCTGCGTCAGGGCGTGAAGTGGCAGGACAACAAAGAATTTAAACCGACGCGCGATTTTAACGCCGATGACGTGGTGTTCTCTTTCGATCGTCAAAAAAATGCCCAGAACCCGTACCATAAAGTCTCTGGCGGCAGCTATGAATACTTCGAAGGGATGGGTCTGCCGGATCTGATCTCCGAAGTGAAAAAAGTGGACGATAAAACCGTTCAGTTCGTGCTGACTCGCCCGGAAGCGCCGTTCCTGGCTGACCTGGCGATGGACTTCGCTTCTATTCTTTCCAAAGAATATGCTGACAACATGCTGAAAGCCGGTTCTCCGGAGAAAGTGGATCTGAACCCAATTGGTACCGGTCCGTTCCAGCTGCAGCAGTACCAGAAAGACTCCCGTATTCTGTATAAAGCATTCGAAGGTTACTGGGGCACCAAGCCGCAGATCGACCGTCTGGTCTTCTCCATTACGCCTGACGCTTCCGTGCGTTACGCCAAACTGCAGAAGAACGAGTGCCAGGTGATGCCGTACCCGAACCCGGCAGACATCGCGCGCATGAAGCAGGATAAAAACATCAACCTGATGGAGCAGGCGGGTCTGAATGTTGGCTACCTCTCTTTCAACACCGAGAAGAAACCGTTTGATGACGTGAAAGTTCGTCAGGCGCTGACCTACGCGGTAAACAAAGAAGCGATCATCAAAGCGGTTTATCAGGGCGCTGGCGTTGCCGCGAAAAACCTGATCCCGCCGACTATGTGGGGCTATAACGACGACGTTAAAGACTACACCTACGATCCTGAGAAGGCCAAAGCGCTGCTGAAGGAAGCTGGTCAGGACAAAGGCTTTACCGTTGAGCTGTGGGCTATGCCGGTACAGCGTCCATATAACCCGAACGCACGTCGTATGGCAGAAATGGTTCAGGCTGACTGGGCGAAAATTGGCGTTCAGGCCAAGATTGTGACCTACGAGTGGGGCGAGTATCTGAAACGCGCCAAAGCGGGTGAACATCAGGCGGTGATGATGGGCTGGACCGGCGACAACGGGGATCCGGACAACTTCTTCGCCACCTTGTTCAGCTGTGCGGCAGCGAAAGACGGTTCCAACTACTCTCGCTGGTGCTACAAGCCGTTTGAAGACCTGATCCAGCCAGCGCGTGCGACCGACGATCACAACAAACGTATTGAACTGTACAAGCAAGCTCAGGTTGTTATGCACGACCAGGCTCCGGCTCTGATTGTTGCTCACTCCACCGTGTACGAACCAGTGCGTAAGGAAGTGAAAGGCTATGTGGTTGATCCATTAGGCAAACACCACTTCGAAAACGTCTCTGTCGAATAATTAAAAGCAATTAAGGAAGCGCTGCGCCCCGGTGATGTGTAGGCCGGATAAGCGCAGCGCCCTCCGGCGTAATGCTTTACCCGCGATGCAGTTTGCGTGGGATAAGATTTGTGAGCAATACAGACTCACGGTTCCAGGCCGTGCGTCATTAGAGAGAATCCGGGTTATGTTGCAGTTCATTCTCCGACGTTTGGGACTCGTCATCCCCACGTTTATCGGTATCACTCTTCTCACCTTTGCCTTCGTCCATATGATCCCCGGCGATCCGGTTATGATCATGGCGGGTGAACGTGGGATCTCCCCTGAGCGTCATGCTCAACTGTTGGCTGAACTCGGTCTGGATAAGCCGATGTGGCAGCAGTACCTCCACTATATCTGGGGGGTTATGCATGGTGATTTAGGTATCTCACTGAAAAGCCGCTTACCGGTGTGGGAAGAGTTCGTACCTCGCTTCAAAGCAACGCTGGAACTCGGCGTCTGCGCGATGATTTTCGCCGTCGCAGTGGGTATCCCAGTGGGTGTACTTGCTGCCGTTAAGCGCGGCTCTATTTTCGATCATACCGCCGTTGGCCTGGCGCTGACCGGTTACTCCATGCCGATTTTCTGGTGGGGCATGATGCTGATCATGCTGGTTTCCGTGCAGTGGAACCTGACGCCAGTTTCTGGGCGGGTGAGCGACATGGTGTTCCTTGATGATTCCAATCCGCTAACCGGCTTTATGCTTATCGACACCGCCATCTGGGGTGAAGAGGGCAACTTTATTGATGCGTTGGCGCATATGATCCTGCCTGCGATGGTGCTGGGTACCATTCCTCTGGCGGTCATTGTGCGTATGACCCGTTCATCGATGCTGGAAGTGCTGGGTGAAGATTACATCCGTACCGCGCGCGCCAAAGGCCTGACCCGTATGCGCGTCATCATTATTCACGCTCTGCGTAACGCGATGCTGCCCGTGGTGACCGTTATCGGCCTGCAGGTTGGTACGTTGCTGGCCGGGGCGATCCTGACCGAGACCATCTTCTCGTGGCCGGGACTGGGGCGCTGGCTGATCGATGCGCTGCAACGCCGCGATTATCCGGTGGTGCAGGGCGGGGTGCTGCTGGTCGCGACGATGATTATCCTCGTCAACCTGCTGGTAGACCTGCTGTACGGCGTGGTGAACCCGCGTATTCGGCATAAGAAGTAAGGGGCCATCATGTCACAGGTTACTGAAAATAAAGTTATTGCTGCACCGGTGCCGATGACTCCGTTGCAGGAGTTCTGGCACTATTTTAAACGCAACAAAGGTGCGGTTGTTGGGCTGGTGTACGTTGTGGTGATGATCCTGATTGCGGTCTTTGCCAACGTCCTCGCACCCTACAACCCGGCAGACCAGTTCCGCGATACGCTGCTGGCTCCTCCCGCGTGGCAGGAAGGCGGTACCATGGCGCATCTGTTTGGTACTGATGATGTAGGCCGCGACGTGCTGTCCCGCCTGATGTACGGTGCGCGTCTGTCACTGTTGGTCGGCTGTCTGGTGGTAGTTCTCTCCCTGCTGATGGGCGTGGTTCTTGGGCTGATCGCCGGTTACTTTGGCGGGATTGTCGATAACGTCATCATGCGTGTGGTCGATATCATGCTGGCATTGCCGAGCCTGTTGCTGGCGCTGGTGCTGGTGGCGGTATTTGGCCCCTCGATTGGCAACGCCGCGCTGGCGCTGACGTTCGTGGCATTGCCGCACTATGTCCGTTTGACGCGCGCCGCTGTGCTGGTGGAAGTTAACCGCGACTACGTCACTGCATCTCGCGTGGCGGGAGCCGGCGCGATGCGCCAGATGTTCGTCAACATTCTTCCTAACTGTCTTGCGCCGCTGATTGTTCAGGCGTCGCTTGGCTTCTCTAACGCCATTCTCGATATGGCTGCCCTCGGCTTCCTGGGGATGGGCGCACAGCCGCCTACGCCGGAATGGGGCACCATGCTCTCTGACGTTCTGCAGTTTGCCCAAAGCGCCTGGTGGGTCGTGACCTTCCCGGGGCTGGCGATCCTGTTGACGGTGCTGGCATTTAACCTGATGGGTGACGGTCTGCGTGACGCGCTCGATCCCAAACTGAAGCAGTAAGAGGTTCGAGATGGCGTTATTAAATGTAGATAAATTATCGGTGCATTTCGGCGACGTAGGTTCCGAATTCCGCGCCGTAGACCGCATTAGCTACAGTGTGAATCAGGGTGAAGTGGTTGGCATTGTAGGAGAGTCCGGCTCTGGTAAGTCCGTCAGTTCGCTGGCGATTATGGGACTGATTGACTACCCAGGCCGCGTTATGGCCGAAAATCTGGAGTTTAATGGTCGCGACCTGAAGCGCATTTCTGAGAAAGAGCGTCGCCAGTTAGTGGGCGCGGAAGTGGCGATGATCTTCCAGGACCCGATGACCAGCCTTAATCCCTGCTATACCGTCGGCTACCAGATTATGGAAGCCATCAAGGTGCACCAGGGCGGCAACAAAAAAACGCGTATTCAGCGGGCAATTGACCTGCTGACGCTGGTGGGGATCCCCGATCCGGCCTCGCGTCTGGATGTCTATCCGCACCAGTTGTCCGGTGGAATGAGCCAGCGCGTGATGATCGCGATGGCGATTGCCTGTCGTCCGAAACTGCTGATTGCCGACGAACCGACAACGGCGCTGGATGTGACTATTCAGGCGCAGATTATCGAGCTACTGCTGGAATTGCAGCAAAAAGAGAACATGGCGCTGGTCTTAATCACCCACGATCTGGCGCTGGTGGCTGAAGCGGCACACAAAATCATCGTGATGTACGCCGGTCAGGTAGTGGAAACCGGGGCCGCGCAGGATATCTTCCGCGCGCCGCGTCATCCTTACACCCAGGCGCTGCTGCGCGCGCTGCCGGAGTTTGCTCAGGACAAAGCGCGTCTGGCCTCACTGCCGGGCGTGGTTCCCGGTAAATATGACCGCCCGAGCGGTTGTTTGCTGAACCCGCGCTGTCCCTATGCGACCGACAAATGCCGCGCTGAAGAACCTGAACTGAACCTGCTGGAAGGCGGTCGTCAGTCGAAATGCCACTACCCACTTGATGATGCCGGGAGGCCTGGGCTATGAGTACGCAAAAGGCCGCTTTGCCACAGCCGCTGTTGCAGGCTATTGATCTGAAAAAACACTACCCGGTGAAAAAGGGTATGTTCGCCCCGGAGCGCCTGGTGAAAGCGCTGGACGGCGTCTCCTTTACCTTAGAGCGTGGTAAAACGCTGGCGGTGGTAGGCGAGTCGGGCTGTGGGAAATCCACCCTTGGCCGCCTGCTGACGATGATTGAAGTCCCGACCGGCGGTGAGCTGTATTACCAGGGACAGGATCTGCTTAAGCACGACCCGCAGGCGCAAAAGCTGCGTCGGCAGAAAATCCAGATTGTATTCCAGAACCCGTACGGTTCCCTGAACCCGCGTAAAAAAGTGGGACAGATTCTGGAAGAGCCGCTGCTGATCAACTCCACGCTCAGCAAAGAGGAGCGTCGTGAAAAAGCATTGGCGATGATGGCGAAAGTGGGGCTGAAAACCGAGCACTACGACCGCTATCCGCATATGTTCTCCGGCGGTCAGCGTCAGCGTATTGCCATCGCTCGTGGTCTGATGCTTGACCCGGACGTGGTGATTGCCGATGAACCGGTCTCAGCGCTGGACGTTTCGGTGCGTGCGCAGGTGCTGAATCTGATGATGGATTTGCAGCAGGAACTGGGGCTGTCATACGTCTTTATCTCGCACGACCTGTCGGTGGTCGAGCACATTGCCGATGAAGTGATGGTGATGTATTTAGGCCGCTGTGTGGAGAAAGGGACGAAGGACCAAATCTTCAATAATCCGCGTCATCCGTACACGCAAGCGCTGCTCTCCGCAACACCGCGCCTGAACCCGGACGATCGCCGTGAGCGTATCAAGCTGACCGGTGAACTGCCAAGCCCGCTGAATCCGCCGCCGGGCTGTGCGTTCAACGCCCGCTGCCGTCGTCGCTTTGGTCCGTGTACCCAGCTTCAACCGCAGTTGAAAGATTACGGCGGTCAGCTGGTAGCTTGTTTTGCCGTTGACCAGGATGAAAACCCACAGCAATAAACCTGGGTTATGACCCGATAACCGGAGCCTTGTGCTCCGGTTTTTTTATATTTTCTCTTTACGTCCACAATGTGAGTCCTTTGGCAGAACATTATTCCACAGCGTCTAGAATGTAGTCAGATTTCCTCTAGTCACAGAAATATCTATTTCGCAGTTGCTAACTACCAGGAGCAAATGTGGTCACGATACGCTGGGATATTAAAACAATTGATCGTCTGTCGATGGTTGAGGATGTCCTGAAGGAATTTTCCTGCTGTGATATCAATATCATCTCCATGAAAGTGACGCCTGGGCGGATCCTGATTAAATCCTGGTGCCGCCAGCTACAGGATATTTCCTGTGTGCAATCCTGTTTAAGCCAGCGCGCCGATATTATTAATGTTGCTTATCTCTGTGAGGAGATAAGCGAGCTGTCAACGCCGGAGCCGGAACGCCCGCGTTATTTCTCTGACATTATTTGCAGCAGCCAGAGCATGCACGCGCTTATCGAAAAGGCGATAAAAATTGCCGACAGCAAATATACCGTTCTGATCCGTGGCGATACGGGGACTGGTAAAGAGCTGCTGGCCCGGGCAATCCATAATTCCGGGCAGCGACGTTTTTATCCGTTTATTCCGGTCAACTGCTCTGCGCTACCTGAGTCGCTAATGGAGAGTGAATTCTTTGGCTATGAGAAAGGGGCTTTCAGCGGCGCGGATTGTAAAGGCAAAAAAGGGCTGTTTGAAATGGCCGATAAAGGCACCCTTTTTCTCGATGAGTTTGGCGAAATGTCGCTGAGCTTACAGGCTAAACTCCTGCGCGTGCTTCAGGATGGCGGGATTCGGCGCGTTGGCGGGGCACATATTATTCCGGTCAATGTGCGCATTATTGTGGCAACCAATGCCAATCTGGAAGAGATGGTGGAACAACGTCTGCTGCGCGCTGATCTCTATTACCGCATCAACGTGCTTTCACTGACCATCCCACCTTTGCGCGAGCGCCCACAGGATATCAGCCTGCTGATTCGCCACTTTGTGCAGAAATACGCGAAGGAATTCCAGCGGCGGATCATTCTGGATAAAGCCTGTTTTGATGCCCTGCACCATCACACCTGGCCGGGAAACGTGCGCGAACTGGAAAATACCATTATTCGCCTGATGCTGATGGCTGAATCCGATGTTATTACGCGGGAAGAATTAGGGATGGTGAATTTGCCTGCCGTTGAGCGGGGCGCGACAGAACGTCCTTTTAAAGAGCAGGTTCTGTGTGCTGAACGCCAGCTCATTGAACAGATGGTGGAAGATAATGTGTCGTCACGGCATATTGCCAAAGCGCTGGGCGTGTCGCACACCACGGTGCTGAATAAAATTCGCGGCTATCAGCTGGAGAGTGTGGGTTAAGCGCCGCCAGCGTCTGACGGCGCGATATACGTGGGTTATTCAATCAGCTTCAATAAGGGCGACAGGCACAGCAGAATTCCGTACAGCAGGATCAACCAGGTTTTCAGCCCGCGTAGTTTTTCCAGTTGCGTTACTTTATAGATCAGGAAGAACGGAATAATACACGACACAATCCCGTAAAGCGGACTACCTAGCTGGAAGAATACCAGTACCGATACGCGAAATGACACCCAAATGACCAGAGTGATAACAATAAAGGTGCAAATACCCAGCGTGAGTACTAACGGATTAATTTTCTCAACGTCAATGACGCGGCTCAGAACGTTGAGAATAATACCTTTGATCGCCTCGTGGAATCCCAGATAAATACCAAAGAACGCGGTTAATACGGCGAAGATATTTAATACTGTTGAGGTGATATGAATAATCTGCCCAGGAATGACCTGAGCCGCCAGTGCCAGTGCGGAAATATTTTGTTCGAAAGCCGAAACGGCCTCTTCATGGCTAATAGAAAAGGTAAAAGAGAAGGAGAAAAACAGAATGACAGCAATCAGAGTAATGTAACTGATGCGATGCGTACGGATTGCCATACGCGTAGCCAGCACCCGATCCGTCACCCGTTTGCGGTAGGCGATGTTCATTGGGTTCAACACCTGAATAAACACCGCTGAGAAGAAGCAGAACGGGATGGTTAGCAGTACATCACGAAAGAAAACAGATGCTTCAGGGAAGGCGCTGATATTAGCGAAGTTCCAGTGCGGAACCATCGCAAAACCAAATACGATGATGATACCTACTTTGACCACCACCATCGGGCCGGAGATTTTGAACAGCAGCTTTTCTCCCCCGGAAGCAATGGCGACCAGCACGGCAAAAATGGCCACTTTATAGATTATCGACTGCGAAAGATCGGCCTCGGTCAAGCCGAAGGTTTTGATATATGAGGCGCTGTCAAAAACCACGGATAAGGAATAAATAAATATGCCGTGAATAATCATCAGGAAATAGATGACGCCAAGAAATACGCCCCAGTTTTTTCCCAGGTAATGACTTATAATATCCGTGTAGTCATTACAAGTTTCGCTTTCTGATAATGTCTTTAAATAAATATCCTGCACAATATAAGTTGCCGGATAAGCAATAATAAAGGCAACGATAAATACCCAAATGCCTGTTAAGCCAATTTGTACCGGCATCAGTACCGTTCCGGCACCAATGGCCATGCCGATGCACAGTAATACCCAGCCAAAATCGTATTTCGTAAACGGTATTTTTTTTGAGAATGGTACGGCGGTTGCTGTATTGTTGCTTAATTGTAATGTGTTGTCCTGCATAGAACCCCCTGCCCAAAATACACGTTCTCCCCGAAAGAGGATCGCGCGTATTGCCAGACTGTTGTGCCTTGATTCTCAACAACCTGAACCGAACGGCGTCGGTTCAGGCCATATTGGTCAGAATGTTGCCTTTCTGATGGCGTGTTCAAGGTCGTTAATAATATCTTCTGGATCTTCAAGACCCACAGAAAGACGGATAAGCCCGTCGGTAATACCTGCTTTAAGCCGTTCCTCAGGTGCAACGGGCGAATGTGTCATAGACGCTGGGTGCTGAATGAGGGTTTCGGTATCACCGAGACTGACCGCGAGGAGGCACAATTCTACAGAATTGATCATCCGCCTACCAGCCTCGAGGCCGCCGGCGATTTCGAAGCTGATAATTCCACCTGGCAGGCTCATTTGCCGCTGGCCCAGCTCATACTGCGGATGCGAAGTCAGGCCAGGATAATACACCCGAGTAATGGATGGATGCCCTTCGAGGAAGCGGGCGATTTTCAGTGCATTTTCACAGTGACGTTCCATACGAATGCCCAGCGTTTTAACGCCGCGCAGTGTTAACCACGCATTGAACGGACTCATGCAGCCACCGGTGATATCTTTCAGGCCTACAAACCGCGCCTGGTCGATAAACTCCTGCTTACCAACAATGATTCCCCCAATCACATCCCCGTGACCGTTGATATATTTGGTGACGCTGTGAACCACAATATCCGCGCCCAGTTGCAAAGGCTGCTGACAGTACGGTGACATAAAGGTGTTATCCACCACCAGCAATGCGCCCTGTTGATGGGCGATACCGGCCACCGTTTCAATGTCGACCAGCGACAGCGTTGGGTTGGCGGGCGTTTCGATATACACAACTTTGGTTTCTGGTCGCATGGCGGCGCGGATTTCTTCAGGCTTTGCCGCGTCGACAAAGCTGACGTTAATCCCAAACTTCGGCATGCTGTGCGACAAAAACGCGTGGGTGCAGCCGTAAATCGCGCTGGCGGAAACGATATGGTCACCCTGCTGGCAAAGCGTCAACAGCGTTGTGGTGATAGCGGAAATACCGGACGCGGTTGCCAACCCGGCTTCACCTCTTTCCAGTACAGCCAGCTTTTTCTCCAGCGCATCGGTGGTGGGGTTACCCAAGCGGGTGTAAATGTACCCGGACTCTTCGAGCGCAAAGCGGGCGGCACCTTGTTCGGCGCTGTCAAAAACAAACGTTGAGGTCTGGAAAATAGGCGTACTAAGCGCGCCAGTTGAAGGGTCGGGTTGTTGCCCCGCGTGAACGATCTGGGTGTTGAATCCGTAAGTACGACAGTCAGACATGATATCTCCTTTAATTCGGAACAGAACAGCTCACAGTCAAATAGCAATCGCTGTGCCAGAAAATGAACTGATAGATATCAATGCGTTATGTTTTTGTCTGAACTAATGGTCGGCAGGAATGTTGCCAACTGGAAAGAATCTTTCCAGCGTGCTGGTGAGAAAATGGGTGAATTGCGAGGTGCTACGCAGAGCGCAATATTGCGCAGTGATATGGCAAGTGGGCTGCCGTAGAATCAGCGGCAAGCCGGGAATTCTCGGTGAGGCGCAATGTTGCGGGGGCTTGATCCCCGGCGGCATCGGTTGCTGGAAAGAGAAAACCCCCGCACGTTGTTCGGTATAAACCTGGCAACAAAACGGGGGCTGACTTGAACCTGAACAACTCAAGGATAGCCGTGAACAGTTGCCATTGCAACACAGGCGGCTATATGACGCTCGCACAGTTAGGCGTGGCCTTCTGGCACGATTTAGCGGCTCCAATCATCGCTGGCACCATTGCCAGCCTGATTGTGAGCTGGCTGCGTAACAGGAAGTAATGCGCTTTGTAGGCGTCTGCCTGCCGTGATGGCAACATGCGCCCGAACCAGGCCGCAGGGGGCGACCTTGCTGCCTTTTTCGGCTTAAATGCAGATAAATCTCGTCGCCAGGTGCCTATCCTGTCGCGATAATGCACGCTGGGAAGTTTTCAGATACCGCCTCTCTTAATACCGCTACGATCGGGTATACTCTGACGGCAGTTTCGTCTATCCGTGGAGAGTCAGTTTGCGTGTCAGTCGCTCGTTAACAATTAAGCAGATGGCAATGGTTGCGGCCGTTGTTATGGTGTTCGTTTTTATTTTTTGCACCGTTTTGTTGTTCCATCTGGTCCAGCAAAACCGCTATAACACGGCTACGCAACTGGAAAGTATCGCTCGCTCCGTCCGTGAGCCTCTGTCGGACACTATCCTGAAAGGGGATATTCCCGAAGCGGAAGCCATTTTAAAAAGTATTCGGCCAGCGGGCGTGGTAAGTCGCGCCGATGTGGTGCTGCCCAATCAGTTTCAGGCGTTGCGGATGAGCTTTATCCCTGAACGCCCCGTTCCTGTTACGGTGACTCGCCTGTTTGAGCTTCCGGTACAAATTTCGCTGCCGATCTATTCCCTTGAGCGTTCAGCTAATCCGCAACCGCTGGCGTATCTGGTACTGCAGGCGGATTCGTACCGCATGTACAAATTCGTGATGAGTACGCTCTCGACGTTAGTGACCATTTACTTACTTTTGTCGTTAATATTGACCGTCGCCATCTCCTGGTGCATTAACCGCTTGATTGTGCACCCCTTACGTAAAATTGCCCGTGAGCTGAACGACATTCAACAGCAGGATCTGATTGGCTATCAACTGGCATTGCCGCGTCTACATCAGGATGATGAGATTGGTATGCTGGTGCGTAGCTACAATCTTAATCAGCAGTTGATTCAGCGACATAGCGAAGAGCAAAGCGACTTTGCAATGCGTTTCCCGGTTTCCGAACTGCCCAATAAGTCGTTTTTAATGGGGCTGCTGGAGCAGGTTGTTACCCGCCAGCAGACGACGGCGCTGATGATTGTCACCTGCGAAACCCTACGTGACACCGCGGGGGTGTTAACCGAAACTCAGCGGGAAATCCTGCTGCTTACGCTGGTCGAAAAACTCAAGTCGGTATTAGCCCCCAGGATGGTGCTTTCCCAGGTGAGTGGCTATGACTTCGCCATCATCGCCCATGGTGTAAAAGAACCCTGGCACGCTATTACTTTAGGTCAGCAAGTACTCACTATCGTTAACGAGCGATTACCTATTCAGGGTATTCAACTGCGTCCTACCTGCAACATTGGGGTAGCAATGTTCTATGGTGATTTGACCGCAGAACAGCTTTACCGCCGCGCTCTCTCGGCCGTGTTAACCTCGCGCCATAAGGGTAAAAATCAAATTCAGTTCTTTGATCCGTTACAGATGGAAGAGGCGCAGCAGCGTTTGACGGAAGAGAACGATATTCTCAGCGCGCTGGATAACCAGCAGTTCGCGCTTTGGATGCAGCCGCAGGTGGAAATGTCCAGCGGTAAGGTGTTGAGCGCAGAAGCATTATTGCGGATGCAGCAGCCGGACGGAAGCTGGGAGCTGCCCGAAGGGTTAATCGACAGGATTGAGTCCTGCGGCCTGATGGTGACGGTTGGTTACTGGGTGCTGGAAGAGACGTGCCGCCAGCTGTCAGCGTGGCAGGAACGGGGTCTGATGCTGCCGCTGTCGGTGAATTTGTCCGCGCTACAGCTGATGCACCCGAGTATGGTCTCGGACCTGCTGGAGTTGTTAAACCGCTATCGCATCAAGCCTGGTACGTTGATCCTGGAAGTGACTGAAAGCCGACATATCGATGATCCCCACGCTGCGGTGGCCATTTTGCGCCCATTGCGTAATGCGGGAGTACGTATCGCACTGGATGACTTTGGCATGGGGTATGCGGGCCTGCGACAGCTGCAGCACATGAAGTCGCTACCGGTGGATGTCCTCAAAATCGATAAGATGTTTGTCGATGGGGTACCTGAGGATTGCAGCATGATCTCCGCCATCATTCAGTTGGCCCACAGCCTTAATTTGCAGATGATCGCCGAAGGTGTCGAAACCGAAGCGCAGCGTGAATGGCTATCACAAGCCGGGGTGGAAGTGGCACAAGGGTTCCTGTTTGCCCGACCGGTTCCGGCAAATATCTTCGAAGAACGTTATCTGGCGCCGGAAAGCGCTGATTACAAAAGTTAAAAAAGGTCTCGCTTGTGCGAGCCAGCTCAAAATTTTTAACATTTCTGTATCAATTATGATCCAGGTACATTTCTGTCAAGTTGTGTGGGTGTTACCTTAAGGCCGCAGGTTAAACAAAACCTTACAAGACCTGTGGTTTTTACTTTAAGGACACCCTATGAAAACCTCTATATTCAAAAGCCTTTACTTTCAGGTCCTGACAGCGATTGCCATAGGTATTCTCCTTGGCCATTTCTACCCTGAATTAGGCGCCCAAATGAAGCCGCTTGGTGATGCTTTCGTTAAGCTCATCAAGATGGTCATCGCACCTGTCATCTTCTGTACTGTCGTTACCGGCATTGCAGGCATGGAAAGTATGAAAGCCGTAGGCCGCACTGGCGCGGTTGCACTGCTCTATTTTGAAATTGTTAGTACCATTGCGCTGATCATCGGCCTCATCATCGTCAACGTGGTGCAACCCGGTGCCGGGATGAACGTCGATCCGGCGACACTGGATGCCAAAGCGGTTGCAATGTACGCCGAACAGGCAAAAGACCAGGGGATCGTAGGTTTCCTGATGGATATTATCCCGGCGAGCGTCATTGGCGCGTTTGCCAGCGGTAACATCCTGCAGGTATTGCTGTTTGCGGTAATGTTTGGTTTTGCGCTGCATCGTCTGGGCAGCAAGGGCCAGATGATTTTCAACGTGATTGAAAGTTTCTCGCAGGTTATTTTCGGCATCATTAATATGATCATGCGCCTGGCGCCGATCGGTGCTTTCGGTGCTATGGCCTTTACCATCGGTAAATATGGCGTCGGAACGCTGGTGCAACTGGGTCAGCTAATCATCTGCTTCTACATCACCTGTATTCTGTTTGTGGTGCTGGTGC
Organism: Citrobacter sp. Cpo037; assembly: GCF_030332945.1. Classification (NCBI taxonomy): domain Bacteria; kingdom Pseudomonadati; phylum Pseudomonadota; class Gammaproteobacteria; order Enterobacterales; family Enterobacteriaceae; genus Citrobacter; species Citrobacter sp. Cpo037. Next base: position 217,312 of record NZ_JAOWGW010000040.1, on the reverse strand, counting down.
TGGGTTCAATTGCCCGCGCAACTGGCTTCAGTATCTTTAAATTCATCCGCTATATCCGTGAAGAACTGTTGATCGTTCTGGGGACTTCTTCTTCCGAGTCCGCGCTGCCGCGTATGCTCGATAAGATGGAAAAACTGGGCTGTCGGAAGTCGGTTGTCGGATTGGTTATACCCACGGGCTACTCGTTTAACCTTGATGGGACATCAATCTATCTGACAATGGCGGCGGTGTTTATCGCTCAGGCAACCAACAGCCACATGGATATCTTCCATCAGATAACCCTGCTGGTGGTGCTTCTGCTCTCCTCAAAAGGTGCAGCGGGTGTGACCGGGAGTGGCTTTATTGTTCTGGCCGCGACTATCTCTGCGGTGGGTCACTTGCCGGTTGCTGGTCTGGCGCTGATTCTTGGTATTGACCGCTTCATGTCTGAAGCCCGTGCGCTGACCAACCTGATTGGTAACGGTGTTGCAACTGTTGTTGTGGCTAAATGGGTGAAAGAATTGGATACCACAAAGCTGGATGACACGTTGAATAATCGTGCGCCGGATGGCAAAACGCACGATTTATCCTCTTAATCTCGTCACTTATGCCCGTAGTCCCTTCCAGGACTGCGGGCGTTTGCGCATAATTACCCCCTGTGCCTGAAACCGTCGATTCGGCGGCTCGGGATTTTTTCACTTCTTCCGTGACATTTTTATGTTCTCGCGGTCTAACACGAAGTGTTTTTAACGTCATATTCAGAGAGTCCTTTCGAGGGCTGTCTTTTTATTTCCAGGATAGTTGATCAGGGGTTCACATGCAGGGCACAAAAATTCGACTTTTAGCGGGCGGCTTGCTGATGATGGCCACTGCCGGCTATGTGCAGGCAGATGCGCTCCAGCCTGATCCAGCATGGCAACAGGGCACGCTGGCAAATGGTTTACAGTGGCAAGTGTTAGCCACTCCCCAGCGCCCGAGCGACCGTATTGAGGTTCGCCTGCTGGTTAATACCGGTTCACTCACCGAAAGTGCGCAACAGAGTGGTTTCAGCCATGCGATCCCGCGTATCGCGCTGACGCAAAGCGGTGGCCTCGATGCCTCGCAAGCCCGTTCACTGTGGCAGCAGGGGTTCGATCCCAAACGTCCCATGCCGCCGGTTATCGTTTCCTATGATTCCACGTTGTATAACCTCAGTCTGCCTAACAGCCGTAACGATCTACTGAAAGAGTCACTTTCTTATCTGGCGAATATCTCCGGTATACTGAGCATTACCTCTGAAACGGTCAATCATGCGCTGAATAGCGAAGATATGGTTGCAACCTGGCCGTCAGATACCAAAGAAGGGTGGTGGCGTTACCGTCTGAAGGGATCGACCCTGCTGGGGCACGATCCCGCCGATCCGTTGAAAACGCCTGTAGATGCGTCGAAAATTCAGTCTTTCTACCAGAAATGGTATACCCCGGACGCGATGACGCTGATCATCGTCGGTAACGTTGATGCACGCAGCGTAGCTGAGCAAATCAATAAAACCTTTGGCGAGTTAAAAGGAAAACGCGAAACGCCTGCACCGGTACCCACGCTCTCTCCGCTGCGAGCAGAAGCCGTGAGCATTATGACCGATGCGGTACGCCAGGATCGCCTGTCTATTATGTGGGATACGCCGTGGCAACCGATCCGTGAATCTGCCGCGTTATTACGTTACTGGCGCGCTGATTTAGCGCGTGAGGCGCTGTTCTGGCACATTCAGCAAGAGCTAACCAAAAACAATGCCAAAGACATTGGCCTCGGATTTGACTGCCGGGTGCTGTTCCTGCGCGCGCAGTGCGCGATTAACGTTGAGTCGCCGAACGATAAGCTGAACGCCAATCTGGGTACGGTTGCGCGTGAGCTGGCGAAAGTGCGTGATAAAGGACTGCCGGAAGAAGAGTTCAATGCGCTGGTAGCGCAAAAGAATCTGGAACTGCAGAAGCTGTTTGCCACCTATGGTCGTACCGATACCGATATTTTGATCAGCCAGCGTTTGCGCTCGCTGCAAAATCAGGTGGTGGATATTGCGCCTGAACAGTACCAGCGTTTACGCCAGAGCTTCCTCAACAGCCTGAGCGTTGAGATGCTGAATCAGGACCTGCGTCAGCAGCTATCGCAAGATATGGCGTTAATTCTGCTGCAGCCGAAGGGCGAACCTGAATTCAATATGAAGGATCTGCAGGCGACGTGGGATAGCATTATGGCGCCCGTTACCGCAGCGGCAACGTCTGTTGAAACGGATGAATCACACCCTGAAGTGACGGATATCCCGCCTGTACAGTAAAGGGTATCGTAACCTGTAGGCCGGGCAAGCGAAGCGCTCCCGGCTTACCCAGTGCCGGATGCGGCGTTAACGCCTTATCCGGCCTACAGGAACAATAAATTATTGCGGCATGGCGTCGCGGGGGATAATCGCCCCACGATGCTGAATGACGGTGCTTGCCGTCAGGTGGCCTCGTTTTGCGGCTTCGGCGGCATCGCCACCGGTCAGACGGACCGCCAGATACCCGGCGCTGAAGGAGTCTCCGGCCGCAGTGGTATCGATCACTTTCTCTTTCGGCAATTTAACGGCCGGAATGTCGATCAGTTCTTCGCCTGCAATGGAAACCAGGCAAGAGTCTGCGCCACGCTTCACAACCACTTCCTGTACGCCAGCCGCGTGAGTACGGGCAATTACCTCGGCAACGGGTTTTTCACCCCACAGTGCGTCTTCATCGTCCAGCGTCAGGAATGCGATATTGGTGCATTCCAGCATTTGCTGATACACCTGCTGGGTCTCTTCTTTACTGCTCCACAGGCGTGGACGGTAGTTATTGTCAAAAATGACTTTTCCACCGTTGGCACGGCATTCACGCAGCAATGACAGCAGCTTGTCACGACTTGCCGGGCTTAAAATCGCCAGGCTGATTCCGCTCAGATACAAGTAGTCAAATGTCGCCAGCTCTTCGCAAATCGCGGCAGACTGCTCGCTCTCCAGCCAGAATTTTGCGGCGGCTTCATTACGCCAGTAATAGAAGGTGCGCTCGCCAGTGCTGTCGGTCTCAATGTAGTAGAGACCCGGCAGGCGGTTTTCCATGCGCTGGGTTAATGAGGTGTCCACGTTTTCACCCTGCCAGGACTCCAGCATTTGTTGGCTAAAACTGTCGGTACCCAGTGCAGTCACATAGTGTACGGAAAGTGCCGCCGCATCGACCTGACGGGCGATATAAACGGATGTATTCAACGTGTCGCCACCGAATCCGCGCTGAACGTCAGCGCCTTTCTGTGACAGCTCAATCATGCATTCGCCAATCACGGCAATCTTTCTGGACATAGTCGTAACCTGCTCTGAAAAAAATTAGCGTTAGTGTGCGCTGTGGGTGTTAAGTGGTCAACTATATTAAAACATCGTTCCATTATTTTTTTGAGCCAGCACGTGTTCTGCGTTGTTTTTGCCGCTTAGTTTTTATTTTTGCGCACAGCTGAACGTAAAGTTCTTCCTCTGAGCGCCGATAACCTTTGACGAGTCCGGTCAGTCACACTCTTATTTACAGGACATCTCAGATGATAAAGCAGGTTACCCAGCAGCTCATTACGCCCGATGCGAGTATTGAAAGCTTGCTGGAAAGACGCTATTGGCTGCAGTGCGAGCGTGCTTACACCTACCAGCCAATTTACCAGACCAACGGACGGCTGATGGCCGTTGAACTGCTGACCGTCGTGAGCCATCCTGATAACCCTTCCCAACGTATTGCACCAGACCGCTATTTTGCTGAAGTGGCTGTACGGCATCGTGTTGATGTAGTGAAAGAGCAACTTCTGCAGCTTGAGCTGAAAGGGGGCTTTTTCAGAGCCAACAACCTGCTGGCTTCTGTGAACGTCGACGGACCAACGCTCATTGCGATGCGTCAGGATCCCGAAATCCTGAAAATCATTGAAGGCCTGCCGTGGCTGCGTTTTGAGCTGGTGGAACATATCCGCTTGCCGAAGGGGGCGTCGTTCGCCTCAATGTGCGAGTTCGGTCCGCTCTGGCTGGATGACTTTGGTACCGGAATGGCGAACTTCTCGGCGCTTAGTGAAGTGAGTTATGACTATATCAAAGTGGCGCGGGATCTGTTCGTCATGCTGCGCAAGACGCCGGAGGGACGTAATCTCTTCACACTACTATTACAGCTCATGAACCGCTATTGCCGCGGTGTCATTGTCGAAGGCGTTGAAACGCTGGAAGAGTGGCGTGATGTGCAAAACTCACCGGCTTTCGCGGCCCAAGGCTATTTTCTCTCTCGTCCAGTGCCCCTGGATACCCTCGAAGACGTAATTCTGTCACTTTGATGAGGGCGTAGCGCACCTCCTTTTCATCCTGCTGGACTATCTTTAGGACAGGCAAGGAAGGAAGTAAGGAGGTTAGACATGACGAGAACAGGTAAAATAACCACTTCAGTAATAGGGGTTTTCTTGTTGTTGATCGTCGTACTCATTATTGTGATTGCGACATTTGACTGGAACCGGCTCAAACCGACCATCAACCAGAAAGTCTCTACAGAACTCAACCGGCCCTTTGCTATACGGGGTGACCTGGGCGTGGTTTGGGAACGCCAGAAGCAGGAAACTGGCTGGCGTAGCTGGGTTCCGTGGCCGCACGTTCATGCTGAAGATATCATCCTCGGCAACCCGCCGGACATTCCCGACGTCACCATGGTGCATCTCCCGCGCGTTGAAGCTACGCTCGCCCCGCTGGCACTGCTGACAAAAACCGTCTGGCTCCCGTGGGTCAAGCTGGTCAAACCCGATGCGCGGCTGATCCGCCTGTCGGAGAAAAACAATAACTGGACCTTTAACTTAGCTGGGGACGAAAACCGCGATCCTGATGCGCCGCCATCCGCATGGTCTTTCCGGCTGGATAACATTCTGTTCGACCAGGGACGTATCGCCATTAACGATAAGGTGACGAAGTCGGAGATTGAGATCCTGGTCGATCCGCTGGGTAAACCGTTGCCCTTTAGCGAAGTGACCGGCGCAAAAGGTAAAGAGAGCAACGCCCGCGTCGAGGACTACGTGTTTGGGCTGAAAGCGCAAGGGCGATATAACGGCGAACCGCTGAGTGGTAGCGGAAAAATAGGCGGGATGCTGGCGCTGCGTGGCGAAGATACGCCTTTCCCGATTCAGGCTGATTTCCGTTCGGGCAATACGCGCGTAGCGTTTATCGGCACGATAAACGATCCGATGAATATGGGCGGGGCGGATCTGCGGCTTAAATTCTCGGGAGATTCGCTAGGGGATTTGTACGATTTGACCGGCGTACTGCTCCCGGATACGCCGCCGTTTGAAACCGACGGACGTCTGGTGGCGAAAATTGACCCGGAAAAATCCTCTGTTTTTGATTATCGCGATTTCAATGGCCGCATTGGCGACAGCGATATTCACGGAACGCTGGCCTATACCACCGGTAAGCCGCGACCCATGCTGAAGGGCGATGTGGAATCACGCCAGCTGAGGCTGGCCGATTTGGGGCCGCTGATCGGGGTGGATTCAGGCAAAGGGGCGGAACGGGCAAAACAATCTGAACAGCGCAAAGGTGAGAAGAGCGTTCAGCCTGTGGACAAGGTCTTGCCGTATGACCGTTTTGAAACCGATAAATGGAACGTGATGGACGCTGACGTGCGTTTCAAAGGACGGCGTATTGAGCATGGCAGTAGCCTGCCGATCAGCGATCTCTCCACTCATATCATCCTGAAAAATGCCGACCTGCGCCTGCAACCGCTGAAATTTGGTCTTGCGGGAGGCAGCATTGTCTCCAGCATCCATCTGGAAGGAGATAAAAAGCCGATGCGGGGGCAGGCGGATATTCAGGCGCGGCGGCTGAAGCTAAAAGCGCTGATGCCCGATGTGGAACTGATGCAGAAAACGCTCGGTGAAATGAACGGGGACGCCCGGTTTAGCGGAAGTGGAAACTCGGTAGCGGCGCTGCTGGGTAACAGCAATGGCAACCTGAAACTGCTGATGAATGACGGCTTGATCAGCCGGAATCTGATGGAAATTGTGGGCTTGAATCTGGGGAACTATCTTGTCGGGCAGATATTTGGTGATGACGAAGTGCGGGTGAACTGCGCGGCGGCGAATCTGGATATTGTTAACGGCGTGGCGCGTCCGCAGATTTTTGCTTTCGACACGGAAAACGCAGTCATTAATGTCACTGGTACGGCGAGCTTTGCGTCGGAGCAACTGGATTTAACCATCGATCCGGAGAGCAAAGGGATTCGTATTATTACTCTGCGTTCGCCGCTGTATGTTCGCGGCACCTTTAAGAATCCGCAGGCTGGCGTGAAGGCCGGACCGCTGATTGCGCGCGGTGCGGTTGCTGCCGCATTAGCCACGTTAGTCACTCCTGCGGCGGCCTTGTTGGCGCTGATTTCGCCGTCAGAGGGTGACGCGAATCAGTGCCGGACGATCCTGTCACAGATGAAGAAGTGATGTCTGGCCGGATGTTTATCCAGCCTGGATTTCATGCTCAACCCAGGCCGGATAAGGTGGTTACACCGCATCCGGCAAAAGAATTACAACGACTGATGGCGGGTTTCGTGGGTCAACAGCAGTGCAATCAGCGTTAACGCCGCCATCGATGCCAGATACGTACCGACAGCCGCCAGACCATAATTCGCCTGCAACCATGCGGCGATGTATGGGGCAACCGATGCGCCGAGAATTGACGAAACGTTGTACGAGAACGACGCCCCCGTATAGCGCACTTCGGTCGGGAACAGCTCCGGCAGCAGTGCGCCCATCGGGCCAAATGTCAGACCCATCAGGCTTAAGCCCAGCAACAGGAAGGCGAACACCAGCACCGGATTGCCAGAGCCGAGCAGCGGTTTAAAGGCAAACAGCGCAAACAGAATGATCAGCGTGGTGATGATAAGCATGCTCTTGCGGCGACCAAACGCATCGGCCAGCAGGCCCGCCACCGGTACCATGACGCCAAAACCAATGACCGCCATCATCAGCATCCACAACACTTCATTACGCGGCAGGCCAAGCCCTACAGGCGCTGCGGCGGTACTGAACGTCATCGAATAGACGGTCATGATATAGAACAGCGTATAGGTCGCCAGCATGATGAACGTGCCGAGGATCGTCACGCGAACATGTTTTGTCAGTAGAGTACCCAGCGGGATTTTCACCTGTTTTTTCGCCGCGGCTACTTTGGCGAAGACCGGGGATTCATGCAACGAAACGCGGACGTACAGACCGATAATCACCAGCACAGCGGAGAAGATGAACGGTACGCGCCAGCCCCAGCTCATGAACTGTTCGTCGGTCAGCAGCCAGGAGAGCAGCAGAAAGGTACCGTTGGCGAAGAAGAAACCGATAGGCGCGCCCAGCTGCGGAAATGATCCGTACAGCGCGCGTTTGCGCGGTGGCGCGTTTTCCGTCGCCAGCAACGCTGCACCGCCCCATTCACCGCCCAGACCTAAACCCTGACCAAAACGCGCCAGAGCCAGCAGCAGCGGGGCGAAAATGCCGATAGTTTCATAGCCCGGCAGCAGGCCAATGACGACTGTCGAGATCCCCATTGTGAGTAGTGAAGCAACCAGCGTGACTTTACGGCCGACGCGATCGCCGAAATGTCCGAACACCGCGGAACCGATAGGTCGGGCCACAAAGGCGATAGCAAAAGTGGCGAGGGACTGTAGCGTAGCCGCGGTCGGATCCCCCTGCGGGAAGAATATATGGGGAAACACGATCACCGCGGCGGTGGCGTAAATATAGAAGTCGAAGAACTCAATGGCGGTGCCAATGAGCGAGGCGACGACAACTTTATTGCGCGAGTTGACCGGGGTGTGTTCCTGTTCGTTGTCGAGTGTTGTGGCTGTTGCTTGCATAATATTTTCTTATTTTTGGCCGAACGAAAGGTCATATTACGCACAGCAAAAGAGACATTTCAATCTGTAACAAACTTTGAGATCGGTCAAAAATAGAGCAAAAAGGGGATAATTTTTAGGCTTGAGATTTCACTTCCATGAAATGCTTCACACAATTTAAAACTTGGATGATAAAACCAGTTTCTGGTTAAATAAAAGTTACGGGTTGGATTTATTCACTAAATCAGTGAGAGCAGGCGGCATTATAATTGTCGGATGGCTACGCTGATCCGGCCTACAAAACTCTCCCGTAGGCCGGATCAGCGTAGCGCCATCCGCCATAAATGATGAATTAGCGGTGGGTTTTCCCCGGCATACGCGGGTCGTCTTTGTATTCCGCTGTGGCAATCCAGGCTGCGCAAAACAGGGTCAGACGAGCGAAGAAGTAGAAGAACGCCATCAGTCCAAGCACGGAACCAAATGCCGCGCCTGACGGCGACTGCACCAGTGATGGCAGCGTATACGTCATGATCATTTTGATGACTTCAAATCCTAGTGCCGCGATAAAGGTACCGCGTATGAGCGCTTTCTTACGCGGTCGGTGACGCGGTAGCCGCCAGAAAATCCAGAAGAACAGCAGGTAGTTGGCGAAAATAGAGATGGTCAGGCCGATCAGCCGCCAGGCGGGCTTCAGCCATTCGATACCGTCGAGATACAGCGCAGAGATAATCATCTGCTGGGCGGAACCGGCGATAGAGGTAATGGACAGAGTAACAATCAGCGCAACCAGTAAGCCAATCAAGGAAACAAAATCACGCAGATATTTGACCCAAATTTTTTCCTGATCCTGCGGCGTACGTTCCCAAACATCCCGCGACTGGGCACGAATCGCTTCGCGCAGGTTCCCCATCCAGTTAATGCCGGAATAGAGCGCGATGCCAAGCCCTACCAGACCTACAGTGGTACGTTGCTGAACTGCGGTATTGATGGTGTTTTTCAGCGTAGAAGCGAGCGTCGGATCGCTGACGTTCAGCAAAATCTTGCTGAAGATATCCTGCAACAGCGTAGGGTGCGAAGCGAGAATAAAACCCGCGGCGGCAAACGACACCATCAGGATTGGGATCATCGACAGAAACGAGAAGTAGGTAATGGCGGCACCAAACTGATTTCCCATACGATCGTTAAACCGCTCTGCGGCACGAATAAGATGGGCGATGATGGGCTGACGTTGAATTTTATCGGCGAAGGTCAGAGCCGTTTTCAGCGCCTGGTTCGCTTTAGCGTTTTTCTCCGGCTCGGCGGAGGCTGGTTTATGTTCTGGCGTAGGGTGTTTTGCGTCTTGTTCCTGCGTCATCCGATCGGTTGTCCTTATTTTGTTCACTCATGACATTATAGCCTGCTCAGGGGCACATCCTGAAAAATGGACTAATCCACATAGTCTTTCATCACACCAGTCAGCCATTCCATAAACAGATGTACCCGGCGGGAGAGGTTGCGCCGATGCGGATAAAGCAAAGAGACTGGCATTGGCTCGGCGCGATATTGCGGCAACACTTCGACCAGCGTACCGGCGCGCAGGGCATCACGCACGCCAACGCGCGGCACCTGAATAATGCCCAGACCGGCAAGGCATGCCGCGTGATAGGTTTCGGTACTGTTTACCGTTAGCATGCCGCCGGTTTTAACCCATTGCGTGCCATTTTCTGTCGCCACTTCGAAACCTTGCGCACGCGTTCCTAAATTGACCGAGTAGTGCACCACCGCATGCGAGGCAAGATCCTCCAGATTTTCCGGATAACCAAAGCGGGCGAGGTATTGCGGGCTGGCGCAGTTAATCTGCGTGAGTTTCCCCAGCGGACGCGCAATCAGCCCTGAATCTTTCAGCGCGCCCACGCGTACCACACAGTCGAAACCTTCGCGGATCAAATCCACCAGGCGGTCGCTGCTGCTGAGTTCGAGTTCCAGGCCCGGATACTGATGCAAAAAGCTCGGTAAGCGGGGCATCACCAGGTTTCTTGCTACACCGACCGGCATATCAACGCGCAGCTTGCCGCTGATGCTGGACGGATCGTGATGGAACAGCCCATCCAGCTCATCCAGATTACTCAACAGATCTTTCGCGCGTTCGTAATAGATCATGCCGTCTTGCGTGAGCTGAACGCGGCGGGTGGTGCGGTGCAACAACTGCGTGCCCAGATGATTTTCCAGAGCCTGGATCTGGCGCGATACGCTACCTTTAGGAAGTCCGAGGGTGTCTGCGGCGCGCGAAAAGCTCTCCAGTTCTGCGACGCGGATGAACAACTGCATTGCGTGAATTTTATCCATTCTCATGCCCTATTGTTGTTCTAAATGAAACAGTAATGCGCAGTTAGCAGTATTTATTGTTCTTCTATCACCTAATAAGCTTTGTCTCAATCTTCACAACACCTGAAATGAGGTTTCTTATGACGCAACGTATCGCATTGGTGACTGGCGGCGGCCGCGGACTCGGTAAAAACGCGGCGCTGAAGCTGGCGAGTAAAGGAATCGGTATTATCCTGACGTGGAACAGCAATGAAAAAGAAGCGCAGCAGGTTGTGGGTGAAATACGCCAATCTGGCGGTAAAGCGGCGGCATTACCGTTAAATGTCGGCGATATTTCTACATTCCCTCAGTTTGTTCAACAGGTGCAGGGAACGTTACAAACGCAGTGGCAAAGTAACGCGTTTGATTATTTATTGAACAATGCCGGAATCGGCATCAACGCACCGTATCCGGTATTTACTGAAGCGCAATTTGACCAACTTTTGAACATCCATTTTAAGGGGCCCTTTTTCCTGACGCAGAGCCTGCTACCGCTGATAAATAAAGGTGGTCGCATCCTCAATGTCTCTACCGGGCTTGCCCGCTTTGCGCTACCGGGTTACAGCGCATACGCAGCCATGAAAGGTGCGATGGAAGTGCTAACCCGTTATCAGGCAAAAGAGCTGGGAGAGCGCGGCATAACGGCGAATATTATTGCGCCAGGCGCAATAGAAACGGATTTTAGCGGCGGAAATGTGCGGGATAATGCGCAATTGAATGCGTACATTGCATCGCAAACGGCGCTGGGACGCGTTGGTTTACCTGATGATATTGGCGACGCCATTGCTGCGCTGCTCAGCGATGAACTGGCCTGGATGACGGCACAGCGTATCGAGGTATCCGGCGGAATGTTCCTGTAAACCCATAAGGTGCTTATTCAACAGGTCACGGCATGCGTTGAATAAGCACTTAATGCTAGATTGTATTTTGTAACAGATTTATCCATTGTCGTTGATATCTTATTTTTAGCTAAAAATATAAAATCATATTAATTAATATTCATTGTCTTATCATGAGCATCGAATATTAAGACTTTCCCTAGTTTTCGAACCTGTTTTTGTTCCTTTGTATGATCCTTCGGGTTGAGCTGTAACTATTCATAACTTCTGCTTCTTTCTTCTCTGTCTATCGGTAAAATGGCCCCCGCCAAATGGTGACTTCTTATTTTACCCTATGGGTAATACCCTTCCGCATGTTAAGGCTAATATCCTATTCGGATGGAGATAAATAATGCAGGTAGTAATGTTTGACAGGCAGTCAATATTTATTCATGGAATGAATGTAAGTTTGCAGCAACGTATTCCAGGAGTGGATGTTCAGGGTGTCAGTCAGGCAGATGAACTTTGGCTGACGCTGGAAGATAAACCCGAGGCATTAGTTATATTGGATGGCGACCTTGATGCTGAGTTCTGCTGTAGCTTGCTGCAACAGATAGCAGAGCGCTTTGCGATGGTGAAGGTGCTGGTGACCGCAACGGACTGCCGTAAAAAATGGTTGCAAGAGGTCACTAAACTGAACGTGCTGGCCATTGTTCCGCGCGATTCTGACGCGGAAACCTTTACGCTGGCCCTCAATAGCGTCGCGATGGGTATGATGTTTATCCCCAGAGACTGCATAACCGCTACCGAAAGCGGTGGGCAAAATATCAGATTGCTCAGCGCGCGCCAGCGGGAGATTTTGACCATGCTGGCCGCCGGAGAATCTAATAAACAAATTGGTCGACTGTTAAATATCAGTACCGGAACGGTAAAAGCCCATCTTGAGTCGTTGTATCAGCGCCTGGAGGTAAAAAACCGTACGCAGGCGGCAATGATGTTAAACAACACCATTTACTAGGAACATATTTCACAGTCAGAATATTTCTGGCTGTGAAATAGACACCGGCCAGATATTTTTAGCGCAAAATTGGGTAATTCCCACGCTGAATATCCACGTAATTAATGCTTCCAGCTGAAACCTGTCTTTTATTTGCGTCATTTCCTTATGGATGAATGCCTCGCAGATACTCATATCTGCGAGCAGCAATGTTTCTGCCTGCATCACCGTAATTGGGGTATCAAAGGATTCATTGGCGGAGATTTCGTGCCCGTAACCAATGACCCAGATGCCTTTTTTGTCCTGATACTTTTCCCGCGACAGGCCCTGCCATTGCTTAATAAATGCGATACAGGCGGGCGTGAAATGTGTCGAACGCAGCGGCATAATCATCTCTGTGCAAAGAGACCTATTCTAAAAAAACCACGCCGTTACGCTAGTTGCCTGACAGCCAGTATTTACCGCAAAACGACCTATGCCTTGGGCGGCTGATATTCCTGTTTTAACAGACCAAAAATCCAGTCATCGTGCCAGGTTTGATGTAGCCAGTAGCTTGCGCGTAGCGTGCCTTCATGAATGAACCCGACCTTTTCCAACAGACACCGTGAGGCTTCGTTTCCTGCGGTGACACAGGCGGTCAGTCGCCGCAGACCACCGCTGGCAAAGGCGTATTCACACACGGCATGCAGAGATTCAGCGCCATAACCTTTACCCTGCGCCTCTGGGGCGAGCAGAAAGCCAACCTCGGCACATTCATTGTTCTCCTGAATGTATCCGGTCACGCCAAGCGGTGCTCCCGATGTCTTATCGCACAAGAGCAGACATAGCCAGTGCGGGCTGCCGGGAAACCATTCAGGCAGGCGGGAGTCGAAGGCTGTCCGTACTTCCTCTTCAGTACGTGCGTCAGCGACAAAACGCATCACATCTGGGTTCTGCTGTAGCGTTAAGAAGAACGTCCAGTCATTTTCTGTCAGTGGGCGGCAGAGCAGACGTGATGTTTGCAGTACAGGCACAGGCTTATCTCCAGAATAATTTTCAATGATTGTGCGGAAGTCACTGTAAAACTTATTTATTTGCTATATGAATGTGTTCTAGTCTACATCGGCACAACGTTGCGTTTAAAAAAGATAATTACATACCATTGTGAGGCCGCACGTTTTGGGTCCTTTTAGGGAAGATGATGACCAATAGCGCGTTACAAGCGACATGTACACCCTTTGAACATTGTCTGGGGATTATCCGCCAGGCGTCGGTAGAAATATTACTGCTTCTAGGCGTACATGCCGCAGAAGGCAAAGACCCGCGGTGGTTTCTCGAACAGCTGGATCAGGCACGACTGAATCTGGGCGGCTGGGGGGCTGTCGCCAGACGGTTGCAGATGAATGATGCGCAATTGAGCCAGTTCACTCTGCGGCTACGTCATCTTCAACAGAGTGTACCCCAATATGAAAATGGCCAGGACGTCAGTGAAAACCAGCTGATTTCAGCGCTGCGCTTTGTGGCTTCTCTGGAACAATTACGCCAGCAACAGCCCATCCTGAAGTATCAAACCGAAATTGCACCTGTGGAGCCGGATGCTCAGATGCGGGCGCAGCGTCAACTTCGCGCAATAGAATTAACCCTCAAATCTCTGATTGCACGGGTATGGCCGGATCAACATCCTCTCAACAGCTTTCTGAAACAGCACTTTGGTGGTGAACGTCTGCGTCGCTGGCTAAAGTTGGGCGAAGGACGAGATGCGCTGGACGGTATGATGTTTAGCGAGCTGGCACTGATGGTCGTCGATAAGAAATTATTCGTTCGCCACTTTACGCAGATTTTTAACGATACTTCAGTGCTCATGTCATTTGTTGAGCCGCGCATCACGCTACGCATGTTTTTGGATGATTGCCGCCTGGCTCGTAACTGCGTTATCGCGCAGCAGCCGCTGACGTCGGTACAACTGATATTGCTGGACTACCAGTACCGACAGATAACTCATCCTGTGCAACGGGCATTTGAGGAACGGCGTACGCGCATTAATCCTGCGTCGTATCTGGAATCTGATGAGGCCATGGTCCGCCAGTTTTGGGAAACAGCAAAGCAAAAAGACGAGCAAGCGGGAGGCGATAAGCATGAAATCGCAGACAGTATTGATCCGCCGGAAAAGCGGGCCAAGCGCACGGCGGAAGAACGTGAACAGCTGATTTCCGGTATGTTGTGGGTAGCGGTCGGCGTGATGGTGCTGGCGATTTCGCTGGGTGCGTTCTGGTTATTCACTTCGCCGGCGCCACAGGCGTCTTCCGGACAGTCCGTTGAAATCGTACAAGAGGAGCCACGGCGTGATGCCCCTAGCGCACGGGAGGCGGTGACCCGAATGGGCATCACCTGGGATGCCTTTAACATGCGGGCGGCTATCGATCGCAATGACACCCGCGTGACGTCACTTTTTCTGCAGGGCGGGATGGACTGGAAGCTGGCGTGGACGGAGCAGGCGTTTTCGGCGGGCAATACTGAGGTGTTGAGACTGCTGCTGCGTTACCCTTCGCAGATGGATGAAAGCAAACCATGCCGACAGTTTATGACTACGCTCAGCCATGCGATGTCGAATGGGGCATCGCTCACTTCGCTGCATAAAAGTTATCTGCAAAGTTTTTGTTCCGTGCCTGCGGTCGTTGCGCGTCAGCAATATGATCTTGAGCAGGCCGAGCTGCGTGTTCGCGCCCAGCCAAGCCCTGAGAACAAGAAATGGCAGAAAATTCACGCCGAGCTGTATGATGCAATTAACTGACAGCCTGATGACTCAGACCGTCAGCCACTAGGGTTCGCCATACAAACCGATGAGTCTGCGCACCACGCCATTGGTCCAGCCAAAGCCGTCCTGCAACGGATATTCCCCGCCGCCGCCTTCGCGCGGCGCGGCGTCGGCTATGTGGTATTTTTCGATAAGCTTGTGGTGTTCCTGATAAAAGAGATTCACCGTTTTCAACCAGTTACGGGCAATTTCATCCCCGAGATGGTCGTCACCGTACAGTTTGAAGCCCTGGATCGCCATCCACTGCAGCGGCGCCCAGCCGTTGGGTTTATCCCATTGTTCCCCGGTTTCATGCTCCGTGGCTAAAATGCCACCGGGCGTTAGCAGGCGACTGCGAACCGCGTTAGCAAGCCGATCGGCTTGTTCATGTGTTGCCATACCGACATACAGCGGCACAATACTGGCGGCAGAGAACAGGGCCATTTGTTCGCGCCGCCAGTCGTAATCGCGATAGCAGCCGTTTTCATCGTCCCAGAGATAGCGGTTTACCGCATCACGACGATCGCTGGCTTTCTGGCGAAACAGTGCTTCCGTTTCTTTGTCACCTTTTAGCGCGGAAATATTGGCAATAGTGCTTTCCAGCTTGTAGAGGAATGCGTTCAGGTCAATTGGGATGAACTGCGTGGTGCGTATGCTGGCAAGGCGGCCTGCGTCGCGTAGCCAGCGCGATGAATAATCCCAGCCAGAAGCCGCGCCCGCGCGTAAATCCCGATACACTTCATTGGGTGGGCGACCCGAATGCTTGGCGGTCTCGATGTCTTCAAGCCATGATTCATCGCGTGGCGTATCACGATCGTCCCAATAGCGGTTAAGTAGAGAGCCGTCAGACATTCTGATCACGTGGCGGTAGGCCTGGTTGAGTACCAGGGAATCGGCGCCATCCATCCAGAACGCGTACTCCATTTTTAGATGATCAAGGTAACGACGCGCGCCGCGTACGCCATCCTCTTCAAACAGTTCCACCATCAGCGCAAATACCGGCGGCTGTGAGCGACTCAGATAGTAAGTGCGGTTGCCGTTCGGGATGTGACCATAGTTTTCAATCATCCAGGCAAAGTTATCTGCCATACATTTCAGCAGATCTTCGCGGCCGCTCTCTGCCAGACCCAGCATGGTAAAGTAGGAATCCCAGTAGTAGGTTTCGCTAAAACGCCCGCCTGGCACAATGTATGACTGCGGTAACGCCAGTAGCGAGGACCAGGGAATGTGATCCTGCGGCTCGCGCGTCAGCACCGGCCACAGTTGATCGATATGCTCTTTCAGCGAACTTTCCGGGTCAGAAACGTATTCGCTGGAGGGCGTTTCCGGGAGCCAGAAATGGTTCTCGACGAAGCGTCGCAGATCGAAGTCCCGATGGCGTTTAACCTTGCGATAACGAATTAAAATGTCGAGCGGGTCCATTTTGGGCGCACAATCTGGGAAGGTTTTACTATCCGCAAACAGTTTGGATGACTGGACGTGTTCGAACAGTTCGAGATAACGATCGGCAGGGGTTAACGCATCTGAAGCGGGGAGCCCTTCAATCATCTCCGGCTCAGGCTCCGCCTCAATCATTTCATCCAGCTTTAACTCGCACGGATCCATTTCATAAAGCAGATCGATGTCGATCGTCATTTCTTCAGAAGGGGCGTGGGGTAGTTTCTGGTTGAGCATAATGAGAAAGACCTCCGATGGACGTTGAAAGATTAAGGCTATTGCCCGGTCGTCAGTTAAGCGTAGACATTCGCTTCGGTGTCGGGTGAGTAAAGCGTGCGGTTGATCACGTTTTAATGCTGAGCAAAATTTAAAGAATCAGACTATCCCAATGAAAATAATGGATAATTCAAAGTTCTGCATAATCTGAATATATTCCATTTTCAGAGCATTCGATTGCAACGAGGTGTGAACAGAGACAGGTAACGCCTTATCTCTATAATAGGCGCAGGCTATTCTATTGATAGTTCTCCCCCATGTAATTGCTTGATACTTATCAAAATAGTAATTCCCTCATTTCCTATGATGGTCAGGTCTGACAAAGACAGTGCATTAATTATTCTAATTTTCTGGGTTACAATAACTCACAACGGTGAGGGTAAAATAATGAAAATCATTACCCGTCTTACCGCGATTGCCATAGCTGGCATCGTGATTTGTTATTTTGGATTATCCGGTTATGTGTGGTATCACGATAATCAACGTAGCAAACAGGCTGATGTTCAGGCCTCTACGCTGGAAGAAAATAATAAGGTATTAGGATTTTTACGCGAAAAAGGATGCGATTATTGTCACACGCCTTCAGCTGAATTACCTTTCTATTCTTCTTTTCCTGTCGCTAAGCAGTTGATGAATTATGATATTCAACTGGGATACAAATCATTCAATCTCGAAGCCGTTCGTGCGGCGCTGGTCGCAGATAAACCCGTTTCGCAAAGCGACCTGAATAAAATTGAGTGGGTGATGCAGTACGACACCATGCCGCCAACGCGATATACCGCGCTGCACTGGGCCGGGAAGGTCAGCGATACGGAGCGAGCCGAGATCCTGGGCTGGATTGCGAAACAGCGTGAGCAGTATTACGCCAGTAACGATACCGCCGCGCAGCATCGTAATGAACCGGTACAACCGATACCGGAAAGCATCCCAACCGATGCCCGCAAAGTAGCGCTTGGCTTTACGCTTTACCACGACCCGCGTATTTCAGGTGACAGCACGATTTCTTGCGCGCATTGCCACGCCCTGAATGCAGGCGGCGTGGATGGCCGGAAAACGTCGATCGGCGTAGGCGGCGCCGTTGGCCCGATTAATGCGCCGACGGTGTTTAACTCGGTCTTCAACGTTGAACAATTCTGGGATGGTCGTGCGCCAACATTGCAGGCGCAGGCAGGCGGCCCGCCGTTGAACCCTATCGAAATGGCGTCTAAATCCTGGGATGAAATTATCCAGAAACTGGATAAAGATCCGCAATTGAAGCAAGAGTTTATCGCGGTTTATCCGCAGGGATTCAGCGGGGATAATATTACCGATGCGATTGCTGAGTTTGAGAAAACGCTAATTACGCCAAATTCGCCGTTTGATAAATGGCTACGCGGCGATGAAGCGGCGTTAACTGCTCAGCAGAAACATGGCTATCAATTGTTTAAAGATAATAAGTGTGCGACCTGTCATGGCGGTATTATTTTAGGCGGGCGCTCATTTGAGCCATTGGGTTTGAAAAAGGACTTTAATTTCGGTGAGGTCACTGCCGCAGATATTGGCCGCATGAACGTCACTAATGAATTACGTGACAAGCTGCGTCAAAAAGTCCCGGGCTTGCGTAACGTTGCGCTGACCGCGCCTTATTTCCATCGCGGTGATGTGCCTACGCTCGATGGTGCGGTAAAACTGATGCTGCGTTATCAGGTGGGTAAAGAACTGCCGCAGGAAGATATCGACGATATCGTGGCGTTCCTCGAAAGCTTAAACGGCGTGTATACGCCATATATGCAGGGTAAATAAGAGAAAACCGGATGGCAAAGCACCATCCGGTTTATTTATTGCTTAACGCATGGTAACGAATTCTTCTGCCGCCGTTGGGTGAATCGCAACGGTGTTATCAAAGTCTTTCTTGGTTGCGCCCATTTTCAGCGCGACCGCGAAGCCTTGCAGCATTTCATCCATTCCAAAACCAATACCGTGAATACCGACAATTTTCTCTTCCGGACCGACGCAAACCAGCTTCATGCGGCACGGCTGACGATGTGAGGTGACAGCGGTATACATCGCGGTAAATGATGATTTATACACTTTCACCTGGTCATCGCCGTGCTGTTCGCGAGCCTGCTGCTCGGTCAGGCCCACGGTGCCAATTGGCGGGTGGCTGAAGACCACGGTCGGGATGTTGCTGTAGTCCAGATGTTCGTCCGGTTTGTTGTTAAACAGACGCTCGGACAGGCGACGGCCCGCGGCAACGGCAACCGGCGTCAGTTCAACGGCACCGGTGTTGTCGCCGACGGCATAAATACCCGGCACGCTGGTGTTCTGGAATTTATCAACGACGATGTAGCCTTTTTCATTGGTTTTCACGCCGGTAACAGCCAGATTGAAGTTGTCCGTTTCTGGCTCACGACCAATCGCCCAAATCAGGCAGTCTACCGTTTCGCTACGACCATCTTCCAGTTGCAGGGTCAGGCTGCCGTCAGCGTTTTTAACAACCGCTTTTGGAATCGCGTGAGTATGCAGAGTCGGGCCTTCGGCGTTCATCACCTCAACCAACGTCTCGACGATCATCGGATCAAAGCTACGCAGCGGCGCGTGTTTGCGTACGAACAGGTGCGTTTGGGCACCCAGGCCGTTAATCACACCAGCCAGCTCAACGGCAATGTAGCCTGCACCAACAACAGCCACGCGTTCTGGTAACGCTGGCAGCTCAAAGAAACCATTAGAATCAATACCATATTCCACGCCAGGAATGTTCGGATGGCTCGGGCGACCACCGGTGGCAATCAAAATATGATCGGCAGTAATGGTTTCACCGTTTACTTCAATGGTTTTGGCATCCACAAAGCGCGCAAAGCCTTTGATCACATCGACATTATTTTTGCCCAGCACGTTGTCGTACGAGGTATGAATACGATCGATATAAGCGGTACGCGTGGCGATCAGTTTATCCCAGTCGAACTTATTGATAGTGGTGTCGAAACCGTAATCCGGACCGTACATGTGGATCGCTTCGCGGACCTGTGCGGCATGCCACATCACTTTCTTCGGTACGCAGCCAACGTTAACGCAGGTGCCGCCTAACTCTTTGGCTTCAATCAGTGCGCATTTTTGACCGTACATTGCTGCACGGTTAATGGAGGCAATACCGCCGCTGCCGCCGCCAATAGCGATGTAATCATAGTGCTTGGTCATGACCGCTCCTTTATGTTCATTGTAGGGCGGAGAAGCGTTACGCCATCCGCCAAAATATTCGCGATTGTATACCTGATATTAAAAGGTTCCACCGATGGCTGCGATTACTCCGGCACTATCCAGCTTACGGAAGTATGCCCGGTTCCTGTCGGAACCAGTTTGCTGTGCAACCACGGCAGGACGTTGTTCATCTGCTGCTCCAGCTTCCACGGTGGGTTAATCACAATCATGCCGGATGCCGTCATGCCGCGCTGATCGCTGTCCGGGCGCACCGCCAACTCAATTTGCAGAATTTTGCGGATGCCGGTGTCTTCGAGATCGTGGATCATGCGCTTGATTTGTTGGCGCAGAACCACTGGATACCACAACGCATAGGTGCCGGTCGCGAAACGTTTGTAGCCTTCGTTAATACCGGTCACTACTGCCTGGTAGTCGCTTTTGATTTCGTAGGGTGGATCGATAAGGATCAACCCTCGACGGGAAACCGGCGGTAATTTTGCTTTCAGCTGCTGATAACCATCGGCTTTGGCCACGCGAGTGCGCTCATCTTTCTGGAATTCGCTGCGCAGCAGAGGGAAGTCGCTCGGGTGCAGTTCAGTTAATTGCAGGCTGTCCTGTTCGCGCAGCAGCTGGCGAGCAATTAACGGAGAGCCCGGGTAGTAGCGCAACTGACCGCTACGGTTGAAGTGTTGCACCACGCCAATGTAGGGTTCCAGTTCTGCAGGCAAATCGTCCTGCTGCCAGATGCGGGCGATCCCTTCCAGATATTCACCGGTACGTTCGGCATGCTCACTGCTCAGCTGATAACGGCCAGCGCCAGCATGGGTGTCCAGATAGAGAAACGGTTTTTCTTTCTCTTTGAGCGACTCGATGATCAGGCTCTGAACGGTATGTTTAAGGACGTCGGCGTGGTTGCCTGCGTGATAACTGTGGCGATAACTGAGCATGGGTAATGAAATTCCGCTGAAATGACGATTTGCCACAGTTTACAGCAGATCGGCACAGATTACCCGTAGGCCCGGTAAGCGCAGCGCCACCGGGCGTCTTTCCGTCACGGTTAGCATTGAAATCCTCTACACTTAACCCCATTGTACAAATTAATATGCACAGCGCCGGATACGCGCTTCATTCACTCTTTTCAACAGGACCGCGCTAATGACCAATCCATTGCTGACTCCCTTCGAACTGCCGCCGTTTTCTAAAATTCAGCCTGAGCACGTTGTGCCTGCCGTCACTCAGGCGCTGAACGATTGCCGTGAAAATGTTGAGCGAGTGGTTGCGCAGGGCGCGCCGTACACCTGGGAAAACCTCTGCCAGCCGTTGGCGGAAGTTGACGATGTGTTGGGGCGTATTTTCTCTCCGATTAGCCACCTGAACTCGGTGAAAAACAGCCCGGAACTGCGTGAAGCCTACGAACAAACGCTGCCGCTGCTGTCTGAATACAGCACCTGGGTTGGACAACATGAAGGCCTGTACAAAGCGTACCGCGACCTGCGTGATGGCGATCATTACGCCACCCTGAATACCGCACAGAAAAAAGCGGTTGATAACGCGCTGCGCGATTTTGAGCTTTCTGGTATTGGTCTGCCGAAGGAAAAACAGCAGCGCTATGGTGAGATTGCCACCCGCCTGTCTGAGCTCGGCAACCTGTACAGCAATAACGTCCTCGATGCTACGATGGGCTGGACCAAGCTGGTGACCGACGAAGCGGAACTTGCCGGGATGCCGGAAAGCGCGCTGGCCGCCGCAAAAGCGCAGGCTGAAGCCAAAGAGCAGGAAGGCTATCTGTTAACCCTGGATATCCCAAGCTACCTGCCGGTGATGACCTACTGTGATAACCAGGGGCTGCGTGAAGAGATGTATCGTGCATACTCCACGCGCGCATCTGACCAGGGGCCAAACGCGGGCAAATGGGACAACAGTCCGATAATGGAAGAGATCCTCGCGCTGCGCCACGAACTGGCACAACTGCTGGGCTTTGAGAGCTACGCCTTTAAATCTCTGGCTACCAAAATGGCGGAGAACCCGCAGCAGGTACTCGACTTCCTGACCGACCTGGCGAAACGTGCCCGTCCGCAGGGTGAGAAAGAACTGGCTCAGCTGCACGCCTTCGCGAAAGCGGAATTTGGTGTTGATGAGCTGCAGCCGTGGGATATCGCTTACTACAGCGAGAAACAAAAACAGCACCTCTACAGCATCAGCGACGAGCAGCTGCGTCCTTACTTCCCGGAAAACAAAGCCGTTAACGGTCTGTTTGAAGTGGTTAAACGTATTTATGGCATCTCCGCCAAAGAGCGCACCGATGTTGACGTCTGGCATCCGGAAGTTCGTTTCTTCGAGCTGTACGACGAAAACAACGAGCTGCGCGGCAGCTTCTATCTTGATCTGTATGCCCGTGAACACAAACGCGGTGGGGCGTGGATGGACGACTGTGTCGGCCAGATGCGTAAGACAGACGGCACATTGCAAAAGCCGGTCGCTTACCTGACCTGTAACTTTAACCGTCCGGTGAACGGTAAACCTGCGCTGTTTACCCACGATGAAGTGATCACCCTGTTCCACGAGTTCGGCCACGGTCTGCACCATATGCTGACCCGTGTCGAAACCGCGGGCGTTTCCGGTATCAACGGCGTGCCATGGGATGCGGTCGAACTGCCGAGCCAGTTTATGGAAAACTGGTGTTGGGAGCCGGAAGCGTTGGCGTTTATCTCTGGTCACTTTGAGACCGGTGAACCGCTGCCGAAGGAACTGCTGGATAAAATGCTGGCGGCGAAAAACTACCAGGCAGCGCTGTTTATTCTGCGTCAACTGGAGTTCGGTCTGTTTGATTTCCGTCTGCACGCGGAGTTTAACCCGCAGCAAGGGGCTAAAATCCTCGAGACGCTGGCGGAAATTAAAAAACAGGTCGCCGTGGTGCCGGGCCCAACGTGGGGCCGCTTCCCGCATGCCTTCAGCCATATTTTTGCTGGTGGCTACGCAGCGGGTTACTACAGCTATCTGTGGGCAGACGTACTGGCGGCAGATGCCTTCTCTCGCTTCGAAGATGAAGGGATTTTCAACCGTCAGACCGGACAATCGTTCCTCGATAATATCCTTACCCGTGGCGGTTCTGAAGAGCCGATGGAACTGTTCAAGCGCTTCCGTGGCCGCGAGCCGCAGCTGGATGCAATGCTGGAGCATTACGGGATCAAAGGCTGATTATTCACGTGAAAATCTGCTTAGTAGATGAAACAGGCGCCGGAGACGGCGCCTTATCTGTTCTTGCCGCCCGCTGGGGACTGGAACACGATGAAGATAACCTGATGGCGCTGGTGATGACGCCGGAACATCTGGAACTGCGCAAACGTGATGAACCCAAACTCGGCGGTATCTTCGTGGATTTCGTGGGCGGTGCGATGGCCCATCGGCGCAAATTTGGCGGTGGACGCGGTGAAGCGGTGGCGAAGGCGGTTGGCATTAAAGGCGATTACCTGCCGGATGTGGTCGATGCGACAGCTGGGCTGGGGCGCGATGCGTTTGTACTGGCCTCGGTAGGCTGCCGCGTACGAATGCTGGAACGTAATCCGGTGGTTGCGGCACTGCTTGATGATGGCCTGGCGCGCGGCTATGCCGACCCGGAAATCGGTCCGTGGCTGCAGGAACGTTTACAGCTGATCCATGCGTCGAGTCTGACGGCGTTAACCGATATCACGCCGCGCCCGCAGGTGGTGTACCTCGATCCGATGTTTCCACATAAGCAGAAAAGCGCGCTGGTGAAAAAAGAAATGCGGGTGTTTCAGTCATTGGTGGGGCCGGATTTAGATGCGGATGGGCTGCTGGAGCCTGCGCGTCAGTTGGCCACCAAACGTGTGGTGGTGAAGCGCCCAGACTACGCGCCGCCGCTGGCGGATGTCGCCACGCCGAACGCGGTTGTGACGAAAGGGCATCGGTTTGATATCTACGCTGGGACAGCATAGTTTGTAGGTCTGTGCACTGTGCTGCCTGATGCGCTGCGCTTATCAGGCCTACGACAGCGTGTCTTTGTAGGCCACATCCTGGCTTGGTGCGCTGAATTGCCTGATGCGCTGCGCTTATCAGGCCTACGACAGCGTGTCTTTGTAGGTCACATCCCGGCTTGGTGCGCTGTGCTGCCTGATGCGCCGCGCTTATCAGGCCTACGACAGCGTGTCTTTGTAGGCCGGATAAGGCGTTAGCCGCATCTGGCATTATCCATTAAACAAACGGTGCCAGCGGGTCGGCAATCTCAAATGCTACTGCTCGGTCTGCTTTCGGTGGGTAAATCAGCTCGCTGACAATCGACACCTTCAGCTTCTTCGCTTCTGTGCGCGTCAGTTTCACCTGCTGATCCCATCCTTCGCTATACACTGCACCCCAGGCACCAAGATCCAGGCAGGTGACGTAGTTTTCCTGACGATATGGCAGTGGTGTTACGTTTAACAGGTCCGCCGCAGCGTTATTACCGGCAAATTTACCCAACAAAATCGCGTGCTGACAGGTCATTAACGCATGGTTGCCTTTGTCGTCGGTGGCGGCATAGGCCACATCGCCAGTGGCGTAGATATCATCGTGACCCACAACCTGCAGATTGGTATTCACATGCAGACGGCCCTGGCGATCGCGCGGGGCGTTAATCTGTGCTGTCAGGTTATTAGCCTGTACGCCGACGGTCCAGATAACCGTCTGAGAGGCAATCACCTGCCCATCTTTCAGCGTGACGCCGGAGGCATCTACGCACTCTACTTCCGCATTGACCAGCCACTCGACGCCCAGTTCAGCAGAGGCTTCGATAATCACGTCACGTAATTCCTGGCTCCAGCGTCCGCCTGGCTGAGCACCGCGTTCAACTACGACAACTCTGGTCTTAGCATCAGCACCCAATATTTCGCGCAAACGACCCGGTAATTCCAGCGCCATCTCTATCCCGGTGAAACCACCACCACAGACCACCACGGTATTGCGAGCCTCACTTTCCGGTTGTAATGCCAGATCTTTAATGTGCTGCTCCAGTACGGCGGCGCTTTCGAGTTGGTCGAGGTCAAACGCGTGCTCGGCGGCACCGGCGACGGCGTCGCGGTTTACATGACTTCCGCTGGCGAGCACCAGGCGGTCATAGCGACGCAGATGAGTGTCACCGTTGGCATCTTTCCAGCTCACCTCTTTAGAGTCCGGGAGGATTTGCTCGACGTGACCTTGCAGGAAGTTGACGCCGGTAACGTCAAACAACGGTTGCAGTGGTGCGACCAGCGTATGAACGGCGCTTTCATAAAAGCGTGGGCGGACACGCAGCTCCGGCTGTGGCGCAATTACTGTAATATCAATTGCCTGCTGATGTTTATCCGCTAGTCGTGCGGCGCTTAATGCTGCCCACATACCGGCAAAGCCGGCGCCCACGATCAGAATTTGTTTACGCATTGGGGTTTTCTCACTGGTGACTACGAATTATTTACTCGGATTTTATTTGTCGTAGTTAAGAATTGCAATGCGATCGAGATCCTTTTTGCCACAAAGGGTAGTGTTTTTTGATTATCTGTTTGATAAGTATGTATTTAAAGTTCTTTTGTGAAAAGGGATTACTTTGCTGTCTGGAATGAATGAGATGAAAAAGCTACAATAAACTCAGATTCATTTTGGCTGAGATAAGAGAATGGCATTCTACAGTTCGGGAGTTGAGTACGGCATTCATAGCCTGATGTGTATGGTCGACAGTAAGGGCGACGCGCGGGATATGAGCGTGCGGGAAATAGCCGAACTGCAAAGCGTACCGTATGACTATCTGGCAAAAATTTTCACCCGTCTGTCCAAAGCGGGTCTGGTGCGCAGCATTGAAGGCAAAGGTGGCGGTTTCCAGTTAGCTAAACCCGCTGAACACATCACGGTGCTGGATGTGGTGAATGCTATTGATGGCGATAAGCGCATCTTTGAGTGTCGTGAAATTCGCCAGCGGCTGGCGATATTTGAGGAACATCCACCGGAGTGGGCCTGTGAAGGCATTTGTGGCGTGCGTTCGGTAATGGACATGGCCCAGCAGCGAATGGAAGAAGCGCTCGGCCAGCATACGATTCTGGACTTGGCGCGCAAAATGTACCGCAAAGCGCCGGACACTTTTGTGGTGGAAGTGCAGGAGTGGATAGACGCGCGTAAAGGGTAGTGAGTGAAAATACCCGATAGCGCAAGGCGACCGGGCATGTTGAATGTAGGCCGGACAGGGGCAATAGCCGCCATCCGGCACTGAAGGTTATTGCTCGGTGCTCGGCGTATTAATCATGCGGTTCAGCCATGGCACCATAATCGCCATCACGACCGTTACGGCCAGGGTGACAAGGCCAATCTTGCTGAAGACGTTGGTATAGATAGGCAGCGTTTGCAGCGGGTCGGTGATGTTCTCTGGTACGGCGGTGAACGTAGCGACATAACCCCCCATCAGGAAGGCCGCGGCCTGCGTCAGGAACCACATCCCAAGAATGAAGCCCATCAGATGTTGTGGCACGAGAGCAGCGACCATAGCCAGTCCCAGGGCGCTAATCAGCAGTTCACCCAGGCTCTGGAACAGATACACCAGCACGATAAACCACGGCGACGTCAGCCCTTGTGCATCGGCAAACCACATCCCGGCAGCGGCGGCCGTCAGGAAGCCCAATGAGCACAGGAACATACCGAGCGTAAATTTCATCGGCATGGTCAGGTCTTTGCCTTTGTTGCCCAGACGGGTATAGATTGCGGCCAGTACCGGACTCGCCAGTACCACCCAGAACGGGTTCAGCGCCTGGAAGCTCACCGGGTTGATGGCGAAACCAAGAATTTCATGGTGTACGTTATTGATCGCAAAGAAGTTCAGCGATGTCGGCATCTGCGCGTACAGCACGTAGAACACCACCGCTTCCAGCATCAGGATAAAGGCCACGAACATCTTGTTGCGCCCGGTTTTATCCAGTTTGAATGCCTGACGGAAGAAGATGAGGGTCACGACAATCGACAGGACGATCAGCACCAGGTTGGCAATCTGCACGTTGTGCATCAGCCAGGCGCAGATAAATACCATCACTACCGTACCGGCCAGCACGTACAGCAGGTTACGGAAGTTCAGTGGCTTATGGTCTGGCTCAGAGCCGATATTTTTCACCATTCCGCGGCAGGCAAAGTAGACCAGCAGCGCGACGATTAGTCCGGCTCCGCACAGGTTGTAAGTCACAGCGTAGCCAAACTTATCGGCAATCACCGGCGCCAGCGACAGTGACAGCAACGAACCGATGTTAATCGACATATAAAACAGGGTGAAAGCACCGTCCAGACGGGCGTCTTTCGGGGGATAGCATTTTGACAGCAGGCTTGCCGGGTTGGCTTTAAATAGCCCGTTACCAACGGCAATGGTACCCAAAGCAATAAAGATTAGATCCGGCTTAAGCAGCGACATCCCGGTCATGAAGTAGCCGATTGCCAGCACAATGGCACCGAGTACCAGCGTGCGCTTGGTGCCTAACAGGTGGTCGCCGACGTAGCCGCCGATCGAGATCAGGCCGTAAACTAGTGCGGCAAAGGCACCAAAGGTGACAAATGCCTGTTCTTGTGAAAATCCGAGCTGCTTAACAAAAAATACCGCCAGGATGCCCTGTACGCCGTAATAGCCAAATCGTTCCCATAATTCCACAAAGAAGATCATGAAGAACGGACGAGGTTGCTGCAGCAAGCCCGTAGGTGCAGTTTTATTCATATTCCATCGCCTTTCAAAGCCATCCCGAAAAGTATGAACGCGTATGCTTAAACGCGCCGAAAAAGTCTTATTTTGTTATAGACTGCGGTTATTGGCCGCAAGGGTAGAGTATTATAGAGATGGTTTTCGATCCAATTAGTTGATCACACTAATTATGATTTATTAGCTGGATGGATGTACTAATTGTGACCGAATGATAAAAACAAAAACGCCCGCAAAGGCGGGCGTTTACAGGCTTAACGACTTGCAGTGGGCCGGGTTAACTTCCGGCGGCAAGCATTTTATGCTTCTTCGTCGTCACGCAGCGGAACAATCAACATGTCGACGTGGACGGTGTTGATCAGTTGGCGCGCGGAGGACATCAGTTTGCTCCAGAAATCCTGGTGGTGACCACAGACGACCAGATCCATGTCGTATTTTTTGATGGCATCAACCAGAACCTGACCCAGGTCGCCGCTACCGCTCAGGGTTTCGGTGATAGGGTAGCCTGCATTGGTGGACAGCTCGGTTAACGCGTGGTGGGTTTCTTCAGAAATGCGTTTCTGCATGTCGCCCAGATTCACGTCGATAAGCCCGGTGTACAGGTCAGAATAGTTTACGTCAACGTGGATAAGGGAGACTTTAGCATTGTAAGGTCGCGCCATAGAAACCGCTTTTTCAACCAGAACTTTGCTTTCCGGAGAAAGATCAACCGCGATAAGAATGTGTTTATAAGCCATAGTGTTACTCCTTCCATAAGTTGTCGATGACTAGCCTGCTGGCGTTATATGCCGCCGCGTCATCCGCGTCC
This sequence comes from Citrobacter sp. Cpo037, assembly GCF_030332945.1. Taxonomy (NCBI): domain Bacteria; kingdom Pseudomonadati; phylum Pseudomonadota; class Gammaproteobacteria; order Enterobacterales; family Enterobacteriaceae; genus Citrobacter; species Citrobacter sp. Cpo037. The sequence goes on along the minus strand of NZ_JAOWGW010000040.1, from coordinate 189,152 downwards.
TGCGAACCTTGTGCGCGGGGCTAGCCCAGTCGTAAAAACGTACCATATAAGGACTATCCTTACATTATAGCGACCAGGATAATCCGTCAATCCGCCTTGCTTGCCAAATAGTTAAACAAATTTTTAAGTTAATTGCATTGATAGCGATTAACCTTATGGCAAAAAAATTAACTAATCTCCTACACTATCTAAAGAGGCGTTCGGATGCGTGATACTAACACGAACGGTTTCGGCTGCACTCTTCATTGAATGGTTTGGCAGGGTATCGGGGAGCGGTAGTCCCGGAAAGGAGTTCCGTGGGCGGGTCGCCGGGGAGGAGGTATGATAAGCACCATTGCATTATTCTGGGCTTTATGTGTCGTTTGCATTGTTAATATGGCGCGCTATTTTTCTTCGCTACGCGCACTGTTAGTGGTACTTCGTGGTTGCGATCCATTACTTTACCAGTATGTAGATGGAGGGGGCTTTTTTACCTCGCATGGGCAACCGAACAAGCAGATGCGTCTGGTGTGGTATATCTACGCTCAGCGTTACCGCGATCATCATGATGATGAATTTATTCGCCGTTGTGAGCGGGTTCGCGGTCAGTTCATTCTCACCAGCGCGCTATGTGGCCTGGTGCTAATCAGCATGGTTGCGCTGATTATCTGGCACTGATTCCAACAACAGATACAAAAAAAGCGGGTCAGCTTCCTGACCCGCTTTTTTACCGTGCATTCGCTTAGATAAGCTTCAGGGACAGCCAGTACAGCACCCCGGAAAGAATAATCGCAGCCGGCAGGGTGAAGACCCAGGCCATCAGAATGCTGGTTACCGTTTTACGCTGCAATCCGCCGCCATCAACAACCATCGTCCCCGCAACGGAAGAAGAGAGAACGTGGGTGGTGGAAACGGGCATACCGGTGTAGCTGGCGAGGCCGATAGAGACTGCGGCGGTCATCTGCGCCGACATCCCCTGGGCATAAGTCATGCCTTTCTTACCGATTTTCTCGCCGATGGTGGTGGCAACGCGACGCCAGCCAATCATCGTACCAATACCCAGCGCCAGTGCGACGGCCATAATGATCCAGATAGGCGCGTACTCAATGGTGCTCAGCATGTCAGCTTTCAGTTTTTTCAGCAGACGCTGATCGTCAGCGCTTACGCCAGGCAGCTTAACCACTTTATCGGTGGTATCAGAGATGCACAGCATAATACGGCGCAGCTGACCACGCTGTTCGACGCTTAACTTGTCATAGGTTTCCAGGTTCGCCAGCATACCTTTCGCACGTTCCAGCGCGTTGATTGTATTCGCCGGGTGGCAATGGAACTCTGTCGTCGTCGCGGGGGCCGCGTCCGTCGGGGACGGAATCAGCTGGTCTACGCCTGTGGCCTGTTTAAGCAGGTCAGGGCGCTGCTGGAAGAAGACTTCGACGTTATTGATTGCATCACGGGTACGGGTAATCTCGTAACCGGAAGCATTCATATTCACCACGAAGCCTGCAGGCGCTACGCCAATCAGCACCAGCATCACCAGACCAATGCCTTTCTGCCCGTCGTTAGCGCCATGAGAGAACGCTACGCCGATAGCGGAGAGGATCAGTGCAATACGGGTCCAGAACGGCGGCTTTTTCTTGCCATCTTTCTTTTCACGTTCTGCTGGCGTCAGGTGGATACGGGCACGTTTTTTTGTACCGCTCCAGTAACGACGCAGAATGAAAATAAGACCGCCTGCAACCACCAGACCAACAATTGGCGAGATGATAAGCGAAGCAAAAATACCGATAACTTTCGGAATGTTAAGTGCGTCCACCACCGAGGTGCCGGTCATCAGTGCATTGGTTAAACCAATACCGATAATGGCGCCAATCAGCGTGTGGGAGCTGGATGCAGGTAAACCAAAGTACCAGGTACCCAGGTTCCAGATAATTGCCGCCAGCAGCATGGAGAACACCATGGCAAGGCCATGTGACGATCCCATATTAAGCAGCAGATCCGTTGGTAGCATATGCACGATGGCATATGCCACGCTGAGACCACCCAGCAAAACACCAAAGAAGTTGAACAACGCAGCCATGACCACCGCCAATTGCGAACGCATTGCACGGGTATAGATCACGGTTGCGACAGCATTGGCTGTGTCATGGAAGCCGTTAATTGCTTCGTAGAACAGCACAAAAGCCAGAGCAAGCAATAGTAAAAGCCCGGTATGTAAATCCAGGCCAGCAAACAAATGTAGCATAGGACGTTACGCCATTTTGAGGACATGAACGCGGCGCATTATCAGTGACTTTGGCGGCGCGGGCAAAGTGAAATATAGAGTTTTTTTGATTTGTCTCCTGCTTTGTTTTACACCACTAAAGAATTATCCTATATATTTCAGTTAAATACACTTTATCGGTAGTTTGGTGCTGGTGCGACCACTGAGGAATCTTTACAATTCACACCCGCTTTTTAGAGAGGATCGCAACGTGGAAAGGTTTGATACCGTTATTATAGGCGCTGGCGCAGCGGGTATGTTTTGTGCCGCGCAGGCAGGACAAGCAGGTAGTCGAGTACTGCTGATTGATAATGGTAAAAAGCCAGGGCGCAAGATTCTCATGTCTGGCGGGGGACGCTGCAACTTTACCAATCTTTATGTCGAACCGGCCGCCTATTTGAGCCAAAACCCCCATTTTTGCAAATCGGCACTTGCGCGTTACACGCAGTGGGATTTTATCGACCTGGTGGGCAAACACGGTATTGCCTGGCATGAAAAAACGCTGGGTCAGCTGTTCTGCGATGATTCCGCTCAGCAAATTGTCGATATGCTGGTAGACGAGTGTGAAAAAGGTAACGTAACTATGCGGTTACGGAGCGAAGTCCTGAGCGTGGTGCAGGATGATGAAGGTTTCACCCTCGAACTGAATGGCATGACGGTCGGCACGAAAAAACTGGTTATCGCTTCAGGTGGGCTTTCCATGCCGGGTCTGGGGGCAACGCCGTTTGGTTATAAAATTGCCGAACAGTTTGGTCTGAAGGTGTTGCCAACGCGCGCGGGACTGGTGCCCTTTACGTTGCATAAGCCACTGCTGGAGCAGCTTCAGGTGCTCTCTGGCGTGTCGGTCTCCTCCGTTATCACCGCCGAAGACGGCACCGTATTTCGTGAAAATCTGCTCTTTACACACCGAGGACTTTCGGGCCCAGCTGTTTTGCAGATTTCCAGTTTTTGGCAGCCAGGCGAATTTGTCAGCATTAATTTGTTGCCGGATGTTGACCTCGCAAGCTTCCTCGACGAACAACGTAGCGCACATCCTAACCAGAGCTTAAAGAACACCTTAGCAATGCAGTTGCCAAAGCGTCTGGTGGAATGCTTGCAGCAGTTAGGGCAAATTCCTGACGTGTCTCTGAAGCAGCTTAACGTGCGCGATCAACAGACGCTGGTTGAAACGCTGACCGAGTGGCGGGTGCAGCCGAACGGTACGGAAGGGTATCGTACCGCTGAAGTCACGTTGGGTGGTGTCGATACTAACGAGCTGTCATCGCGCACGATGGAAGCCCGCAAAGTGCCAGGGCTCTACTTTATCGGCGAAGTGATGGACGTCACCGGCTGGTTGGGAGGCTATAACTTCCAGTGGGCGTGGTCGAGTGCCTGGGCATGCGCACAGGATTTGGTATTGTCCGAGGACAATAAAGTTGTACACAAAGCACTAAAGTTGTAACCATTCTCAAAAAACGACGCTAATGTTGTATACTTACTGAATGTGTGGTTATAGGGTTGGAGACTATAAAATGCACATATAGGTACGTATCAATGTCGTTTTTAGGGTACGATCATGGCTAGGGGTAGGCGTCTCAAATCCTATTTGGATTATGAAAATGCGCTAGGTGACGGCATAGGAGTGGGCTATGGCCAAAGTTATCAGCCCTGGCTTAGAGCTAAGGACGTTAAATCCCGTGGAAACCGTTCGATAGTCTTTGGCCTTAAGACGTTTCGAAACCATCATCTCCTTTCTTCTGTCGAAAGTAACTTTTTCTATCTGGCTGAGTTTAATGACTCGGTGATTGATATCCGGGAACAATTCCCACTCTTTCCTCTCCGGCTTACCCAACAAATAGCAAATCATCTACATTTTCAACATCCTATGGTGAGGGGAGTAAGAGGAGTACCTGTCGAAGTTCTGAATGTTATGACAACCGATTTTTTACTGACCTTGAGAACTCCTGAAGGCGGACTTCGATACAAAGCTATAGCAGTAAAACATAACGAGAGCATACCTGAACGCGAAGCCCAAAAACTTGAAATAGAGAGGATGTTTTGGCAGTTGATTGATGTTGAGTTTCAAATTTATGTTGGCTCGGAACTCAATAACGTCGTCGGTAAAAACATTTGCTGGGCTACTTCTGTATTAAGAGATGGTTCTGAATTTTATGATAAATATCCTCTTGATAAAATCCTATGGAAGCTTAAACCAGATGTTTATCCCATAGTAGGACTACGTGCAATGATTTCATCAATCTTTGGGGTAGATGCACAAGAAGCGATGATGTTATTGCAGGCAATGATTGGATTAAAAATGATAAATGTTGATTTATCATATCCAATACTCGAAACCGGTCTGATAAAGATAATTTCCAATGACCACTATATAGGACTGAACGCAAATGGATATTATTAGGAATTCAGTCTGGCTCTCTCAAGGCACTGATTTGCTTGCAGAGGGACTTTACCGTGTTTTGGATTTTGACAGAAAGGTCGATTTGTTAATTTTGTTTAAAATAAAATCAGAAAGAACGGGTAAGCCAATCCCTTTCTCATTTTCAATGTTTAAATATTATATTGAATCAAATAGCATAACTTGTAAAGATTATATATATCCTTCATATATGTTAGTAGATGAGAAAGAAATAACAGATAAAGACAGAGGAAGGCGAGATGAAAATTACAATATCATTAAAGATCTTGTAGATGACAGAATGTTTCTGTTCGACTATGCATTACATAAAAAGTCGCACCTTTTAATGGATTACTCCAGAAATAAAAAAATATCACAATATACTATCAGAACGCTTCTGGCGTTGTATTGGCGACATGGGCAGGATATTTATGCATTGCTACCCGCATTCTCGAACTGTGGCGCCGCTGGGAAAAGTAGAATCAAACATGAAATTAAACTTGGGAATTCCAAAAAAAACAGAGCATTACCTAATGAACGATCACGTGTTTTCATTCTTAATGAAAGAGATATAAATAATATTAGAAAATCTCTCATTACGTATCATTATAAAGTTAACGGAGATACGATAAAGAAAACATTAGAGAGACATATTGATTTGTATTTTAGGGATGAAATTAAAACAGCAAACCTAGAAAATAGAGCTCCATATGTTCCTTCTTTAAAACAATTTTCATACTGGAATAAAAAACTCTTCACTAAAGATTTCTCGATAAATAAGAAGAACACGAAAAAAGAAATAGACCTCAAAATGCGGGCGCTTTTAGGTAGTGTGGCTAATACAACTGTTTTGCCGGGTGATGTTTTCGAAATAGACTCAACTGTCGCTGATGTACATCTTATTTCGAGTTTAAACAGACGAAAAGTCATTGGGCGTCCTACTATTTATACAGTGGTGGATCGTGCAACAAGAATGATTGTTGGCCTTCATGTTTCTTTATACCATGCTTCATGGCGAGCCGCCCGACAAGCGTTAGCAAATTGCTTTATGCCAAAAAAAGAATATTGTAGATTATTTGGAATCTCTATTACTGATGATGATTGGCCTTGTTCTCACATTCCATTAACATTGATGTGTGACAACGGGGAGATGATTGGTCTTAAACCTCAGGAAGAGATGACCCCCCTGACAAAACTTGAGTTTGCGCCAGTCGGTAGAGGCGACAGAAAAAGCATTGTTGAACGCTGTTTCGGCATTCTGAATGATGAGGTTATTCATAGGCTTATTGGAACAACACGAAGGGGAAAGATTGTTAAAGGAGAGCCAACACCGCAATCCAGGGCTTGTTTAACGATTCAGGAGGTCACGTCTTTACTGATTCGGGAGATACTTGCACATAATCAGAGAACGTATGAGGAACTGGCTTATATCAATCCCTTACTGATTGAAAATGATCTCGTAATATCACCAAAAAATAGTTGGATGATAAGCTTAAAGCACGGGAGATTCAGCGCAAGAGCCGTTGGGGCCGACGAAGTGATCGCACGATTGTTAATCCCTGTGAACGCTAACATTACCGCCGGTGGGATTCAGTACAATAATCTTTTTTATGAATGTGATCCTGAAATTGCATCAGGTGTCAGAGTATTTGGAAGAACCACTTGTGAAGCAAGAATAGATGACAATTGCGTAGATTATATATATGTAAGATTTGACAAAAATAGCATTTTCAAAAAACATTACCTACTTAAGAAAAGAGATGTATTTAAAGGGAAAGCTCATCTTGATACAGATGTAATGGCTGATTGGGTAGATACTCAAAAAGAAATTAATTTATTTACTCTGGATTCGCTCAGCAATATCAATAATAAAGATGAATTTAACAGGAAAGGTAACGAAAGATTAAATGAAATATACGAATCTCGCCGGGTACATGGTAAAGATATTAAAAAGAACAGGAAAAATGAACTTGATTCATTAGGGCGAACTCATGTTGCTAATGGAAGATCTGAACCCCTACTTCCTTCATCCAGTAATGTTCTGCTTTTGCCTGGCCGGGAGGAGAAACAAAGATGGTTAAAAGGTAAGAAGAAGACTGAGGACGCAGAATAATGAACCTTATACGGCGCGTTTCAGCGATATATAAAGAACAGGAGTTACCTGAGTATCGTGGCAATCCCTTAATTGAAGCACTTCCTGAAGCGCTTACGGAAGATGAAGTACTTCTGGAAATGAGTTATTTCCCCGAAATTGACGAAAAAATCCGCTGGACTGCCCCGGCGAATGTTAGAGAGCAGTATGTCGAACGTATAAAGAAATTCCGTTGCCCTCAAACCAATCTTATCCAGGCTTATAAGATGATCTTACGGGCACTTAGGGAAAGCTATGCAGCTCGTAATCCTTTAAAAAGCGGAACAATTCAATATCTTCATTACTATGGAAATGAGCGTCCTGATATTGAGCCAGAAAGTGGATATTTTAAATCCCAGGCTGAAACTATTACGATAGTTGGAATGAGTGGTTCTGGAAAAACTACCATGATTGAGCAAGTCATGGATCATTTCCCTCAGATTATAGAACACAGCAGCTATAAAGGAGTTTTTCCCGGCTTCAGTAAGCAAATTGTATGGGTAAAGATTAATTGTCCATACAATTCAAGTGTGAGAGACCTTTGTGAAGAGATTTTACAAAAATTAGATGATGCAATTGGTATTGAACGAACTACACCTGAGATTAGAAATGGTGCTCTGGCTCGCCAGATTGCACAAAGAATTAAATCATCATTTTTGGGTATCCTTGTTATTGATGAAATGCAGAGGCTTAAATTTTCAAGAACCGGGGGTGAGAGTAAGTTGATTGATTTTTTACATGAAATTGTAGATTCCATGGGGGTATCTATGGTTTTTTGTGGAAATCATCCTTTTGACGAGACGCTGACAAAGAAAATGAGAATTGCCAGGCGGGCAGAGTCTGGTGGTTACATGAAAATTAAGAATGTTAGATACGATTCACAAGACTGGCAATCGTTTATTCATTATTTATGGCCATTACAATGGACAAATGTTGAAACTCCATTAAATGATGAGTTAAACGAAAAATTATTCATTTTATCTAAAGGCAATATTGGATTGGCTCAGATGATTTATCGGGGGGCACAATTAAAGGTTATCGGTAGCGGCAATGAAATCATCACTGGCGCAGTCTTGTCGGCCTCTGTACCGGTACTCGTGAGTCATACGGAGGAATATAAGGATACTCCACTCCCGGGGGCCGCGACTGAAGATGAGGAAGCTAAATGGCTCTCTGCATCTAATGAGGGTGATGCTTCGGCTAAAATCATGGCAGAGAAGTCCCTAAAGTCTTTGATCCCTGGGGATATAGACAGGCCACAGCACAAGGAATTCGTAGGAAAAATAGACGAGGTTTTGCGCAATTTCGACGAGAAAATACTGTCTCTTGACCACGATCTTGTTATCAACAGAACAGCTGAAAAGAAAAATACCTACGATGCTCTTCAGCGTTGCGGGCTTATAAATATAGATCCACTTAATAAATTGTAATGAGGTAACAGTTCGTAACGGTCAAAGAGAGGTGTGGGAAATGAGAATGTTGCCTGTTTTGCCTGATGAATCCTTGTTCAGCCGGTTTTGTCGGACAACTACCGTGTACGGTATGTCCCCATCTTCTCTGTTAACGATCATTTTCAACAAACCTGATATGAACGTCCATCCAATTCTCAATTCAGGATTAAAGGCTATTTCTCTTCATACATCCGAAAGTGCAGATCAGCTCTGGCATGAACAGACTTTACTCCCTCTTTTTGCCTGGGCACTACCAATCAGTCGTAATGAAATTATGGATTTCAACACGACCCCTGCCAGGCTTAATCGATTGTGCCGCCTTAGTAATTTTTCACTAGGGCAGCGCACACTATTGAAGTTTTGCCCGGTTTGCGCTCGTGAAGATACTTTTCATTATGGTGTTACTTATTGGCATCTGGCGCATCAGCTTCATGGGGTTACAACCTGCCATCGGCATCCGGTAGCGCTTGAAAGCATCCATGTCCCTTCTTCACCGCACATACGTATTGGACTGATGCCTCCTGTTTCGTATACAGAACAACTTAGCAATGAGATAGACTTCGATTTTGCTAAGTTTTGTTATGAGTCCCTAAATATAATCAGAAGAAAAGATATTACACACCCCAATTACATGGATGTACTTAAAAAGTTGAATTTATTATCATTGGATGGAAATTTAAAGAAAAATGTATTCTACGCACATGTTTATGCTAAGTGCCAGTTATTTGGGGAGGGTTCATCGGGACTTATACCAACATCCCTAACTGATTATCATTACTGGGAGCCTATACTCAAAGACAAATGTTGTCAGCATCCCACAAAGCATCTTTTGCTTTGTTATTGTTTGTTAAATACTTGCTGGCCAACGTATGCAGGAAGTCGTACTAATAAAAAGAAAGAAATCTTTAAAAGTCATAAGAAATACAGTTTTCATATAGTTGAAAATAATACTAGTGTTAGCAACCTTGGGAAGGAATTTAGTCGCAGCAGATGTTACATTAAAACACTTATTTATAAAAAATACCTGAGGGCGTTTAAGCGAAACACAAAAATTAATATATTCACTGAATTGCTTATCAAGTCTATGGCTGTAAGGGGGTTTAGTCTGGCATCCATAGCTGAGAAAAACTCATTATCGGAAGGAGCTGTATCCTCTGTAATTTCATCTTGTTACGGTTTATGCTCATGGCGTAAAAAATGTAAAAAAGATTCTTTAAGACGGCGTCATAAGCAGAAAATATTAAGATTTATACATAATCAATCCGTTTCTATAACACGAAAGTTAGTCAAAGAAAGTTGTTATGCAAGTTTCTATTGGCTAAATAAACATGAATGTGACTGGCTTAATTCCTGTCTTCCTAAAACAATACGATGCTATAAAAATAAAAGAGTAGACTGGAGCGAGAGAGATATTATCTCATCATCATTAATAAATGATGTTTTATCTCAGGGGCAGTACTCGATGTCACTTACAAGTCTAGATGCTTTACTGGGAGGGCATGGCTGGCTTTTGAAATACAGAGATAAACTACCAATGACAATGATACTTCTCAGAAAAATGGAACTAATTAAATAAGAGGGAGTTATATGGTTTACGAAAATGAATTGTGGCACAGTTTTCTTCTGCGTTCACAGATAATGTATAACTTATCCAATTGCAGGAACATAATATCAAAGCATGGCGCACTAAGGTACGATGCCTTTCCTCGTTTCGAACTGATTGATATGTACAAATTGCATAGCTTGCAGGATATATATGACATTCTTGCCACTAGAAATGGTTATATACTAACTTCCAATATAGTGTCGTTATCTTCTGGTGTTTACGGGTATTTTAACGCTGTTGAAGATGCCTGTCGGAAAAATTTTCACATAACTAATTCATATCCATTGGTAAACATCTCAAACATTCGTTACTGTCACAAATGTATTGTTGAAGATATACACTCTAAAGGCATTGGTTATCTGCGTCATAGATGGTTGTTTGAATCTAAATGTGCAGTTCATAGTACCAGTTTATATGAGGTTTGTTTTGATAACTATTTGAATGCAGTGAAAGGACTTAGTGACTTAATTATAAGTGGAATAAATCCTCATGGTTATTGTTCCCTTGTGGTTGACGTTTCAAACCCTTTCAAAAATCCAGTGTATATATTACCATGTGCACGTAATAAAATTTTAAAATGGATTTCGGACAATAAAAATATGCTGATTTACTTTCTCTTTGATCTCTTCAAATGTAAGTCGCATTCAAGTTTATCTAAGGTTATCGAAGTCAAGATAATGCATGATAGATATATTTCTGCGGTGTTCAAGATGTTAGGTGAAGTTAATTTTTGTAATTTCAACTCATTTATTTCTGATATTTTTGAGGACGTAAGTTATGCCTCTATCGGACTTGATGATTATTCTGTTAATGTGCATTTTCTCAGGCTAAGGGCTGCAGATTGTAAATTTTGCCAGTTGAATGGTAAATATTTTTGCTCACTTTACAATGTAAAACTTCTTAGCTAATTTCACTTCATTTATAAAATACTAAGAAAGCTAGTTAGATAAGGTTTTATATTTTGACTGGGGCAGGAATAAATTATCACTCATAGAGTTTCCCTGGGGGTTACCACCTGTGTATGATGCCGGTTAGCAACAACGTCTAAAAGACCTGCGATCACGTGGGTCCCTCTCCAGCAAAGGGGCAAGGGGTGCTATATAACGGTGTACTGCTTACCCAATACGGCCTTGTATTTGAAAGATGCCGCATCTTGGCAAGATTCGTATTACAGCCTATAGTCTGTTAATGAGCATTACAGCCTATATGCTGTAAATCCCTGCGTTATGCTTGTTAACCCGTCGATACGGAAGGTCACTTATGAACACTCAATACGCTTTGAAGACTTTGAATCAGTTACGTCCTGTTTTAATCGGCTTTCGCAAAGCCAATGGACTGACGCAAAAAGATGTTTCTAAACGTTTGGGTATAACACAGCAAACTTATGCCCGACTAGAGGCCAACCCTGCAAGTGCGGGTTTTGAGCGTTTGTTTAGGGTGTTCAGCGTCCTTGGAGTGGAGATCGTACTTTCATCCAGGGAACCATTGTCAGATGCAAAGCCCGAATACGGAGCTATGCACAATTATTCTTCACTTCCAGCCAGGCGGGAGAAATGGTGACGCCTGGCGCTTCCCGGTCTAATTTTTCTTCAACAAGATTAACCCCTTAGCGGCCTGAAGTATCAGGTTGCGATAGAGCCTTTCATTTCTTCTGTTATGTTAAATACACCATTTTGAGCTATTTCGCTCGGCCTTAAATTATCTCTTCATTCTTCAGTGAAAATTTTATGTCGATCACATTATCGATGAATTTAGGAAATAATCCGTAAATGAAAATCTATCTTCTTTTAAATTCATCAGTGTCAGTAGCAAATATTACGCATAAAAGAATGGTTATTATTATCATTTAAATTATAAAGCTCATGAGTCAATTCCAAAAAATACAATAAGCATTGAAATCATTACCCGTGATTCTGGAGTTTTAACTTTGCCATGTAACCAACCACAAGTTAGTTTCCGGTGTTTTGAGGGGCAGTAAAGTTCTGAAAGCGCGACCAGATCATAATCCCGAAATGTCGTTAAGATATTCTGAATAACGGTTATCCCTGCTTGTTGGCAGGCATTTGAAAATATATTTTGTATTCAGGTTGCAGCAAAACGCTTTCTTACACACAGGACTTCATATGCGGCTCAGAAAATTAAAACTGAAAAACTTCAGAGGCTACAGAAACTCTACTGAAATCATTATTGATGAAAGCATGACGGGTATTGTCGGTCGTAATGACTTTGGGAAATCAACGCTTCTGGAAGCGCTGGCTATTTTTTTTGAAACAGAAGGAATGAAGGCTGACAAGAATGACATGAACTGTTTCAGCCTAAGAGAAGGGGACGGCCGTTTTGAAATAGCCTGTGAATTTGATGACCTGCCCGATTTTATCATGATCGACGACAGGGTGCAGACCACGCTCGCCTCAGAACATCTGCTGAATGAGGACGGCAATTTTGAAATCGTCAAAACGTTTAAAGCAACGACCTCAGGAAAACCGGAGCAGACCTGCATCCGCTGCATCCACCCGGATGAGGAGCCCCTGAGAAATTTACTGGGCATGAAAATTTCTGAGCTCAAGGCGGTGGGAAAAGAAGTTGAAAAAAATGTGGCGGATAAACGCACTGCATCGTTATGGCGTCAGGCCATCAGGGAAGCCGCAGCCCCCTATACCTGTTCGGAAATTATGCTGGATGTCGATAAAGAGTTCGGAACCGACACAAAATCATTATGGGGTAAGATCCTCGATTTGCTGCCCACGTATGCGATTTTCAAAGCCGACAGGGAAAGCAGCGACGGGGATTCCGAAGCTAAAAACCCCTTACAGCAGGCCGTAAAAGACGCTCAGGCTGCGCTGCAGGACAAAATTACAGCGCTGGAAAATGAGATTCAGGACAGCGTCCTGGATGTCGCACAGAGAACGCTGGATAAATTACGTGAAATGGCCCCCGAACTCGCCAGTGAACTGACTCCACGATTTAAGGAGAAACCCAAGTGGACCTTCAATTTCACCCTGGACGGGGAAAATGGCATCCCCATCAATAAGCGCGGCAGCGGGATAAGGAGGCTTATCCTGTTGAATTTTTTTCGGGCTGAGGCTGAAAAGAATGTCGCGGGGACGCCCAGAAATGTGATTTATGCCATAGAGGAGCCTGAAACGTCACAGCATCCGAACTATCAGATGATGCTGATGAAAGCGTTACTGGCACTGGCAGGCCAGCCGCACCGTCAGATTATCGTCACCACCCATGTCCCGGCGCTGGCCGGATTAATCCCTGTCGAAGGCGTACGTTATGTTACCCGAAATGAGGCGGGTGAACCCGTAGTAAAAATGCCGGATGACGCAGTGCTGAAGGAAGCCACTGAAAGCCTGGGGGTGCTGCCAGAGACCGGTATGGAAAGGGCGCAGGGGATTGTTCTGGTAGAGGGAAAGTCGGATGTTACTTTCCTGAGGCATGCGGCCAGTTCATTAAAACAGTCAGGTGCGCTGCCAGCCTCTCTGGAGGACGTGAAAATAGTGCCAGTCCTCATAGGAGGGTGTGGTAGCGTCAAACACTGGGTTACATTGAATCTGGCCAAAGATCTGGGGCTTCCCTGGTGCGTATTTCTGGACTCCGATATTGGGGGAGACCCTGCACAGGTTCTGTCCATCCAGAAGCGTAAAAAAGAAGTAGAGGAGGCCGGTAAGGTATTTTTCGCTACGCGCAAACGTGAGATAGAAAACTATCTGTGCCCGGATCTTATCGAGGAAATTACTGGTGTAGCCGTCACGTTTACGGACACCTGTGACGCTAAAAAAATAATCGGCCGGGCTGTGGGAATGAAACCCGATAATGTACTAGATAAATTCTGGCCTCAGATGACATCAGAAAGAATCATCTCAAGATCAACCTATCATGACGGAACGCAGGAGAGAAGCGAGCTGGTTGAGATCCTGAGCGACATTGTATCCATGACGAGATAATGTATTAAATAAGCATCTCAGGTGCATATATTCCGGTCCTCAACAAAGGACCGGAGTACAGAGTAGTAAAAACCCGCAATTAATCGGGTTTGAATTATATAAAGATTAACCGACTCCCGCGCCCAGGAACGATGTAAAATCACGCTTGTCGTGACATTTCTACAATGTTTACTTTTGACTATCAAGCCATTTATTCATCTGCTCAATTTCACCTTTTTGAGCTTTAATGATGTCCTGCGCGAGCTTTCTCATTTTCGGATCTTTTCCGTATTTGAGCTCGGTCTCAGCCATTGCTATTGCCCCTTCATGGTGCGCTACCATGCCTTTCGCAAAAGCCTTGTCGGGATCGGACTCATTTACGGCAGCCATCATTTTGTCATGCATGTCTTTCATGCCAGCCATATATTCCTGTGACGAAGCCGAGGTAGACATATCAGTCATTTTCATTTCTGAATGTTCTGCTGAAATCGCTGGCAGGGATAACATTAATACTGCAAATAAAGTGTTTCTGGCTTTCATAAAAAATATCCTTTTAGCGTTGATGCCCGTTAACTGTAGCAGAATCTGATAAAAATGCCCCCTGTAGGGGGCAAAGATGTTGCCATATATCCGGTTACGGAAAAATCTATCAAGGAAATAAGGACAGCACAGATACTTCCCTCGCCGTCAGCCTGCACTGAGCATGCGACGATGCGCTTCGGCCATGGCCTGATGTGGGCCAGACTGACCGTTATTCATAAATTCATGGGCAACTGCAGCTCTTTCATGCTCATTCATTGCCGCTAATGACTTCGACGGCCCGGTAGGGGAAACGGTCTGACTTCCCATCATCCTCTGATGACTTTCCACCATTTTCTGGTGCGCATCCGCCGACCCGTTCGTCATGGTTTCATGAGCAATAATGGCCTGTTCATGCTGGTCCATACCGGCCATACGAGGTGCAGTCCCCTGGATCCCGACAGGAGCCGCAGCAGACTGCATCTGGTGAGCAGGTGCCTGTGCATTGTTGACCCGCTCATGGATATTCACGGTTTCAGTGGCCCAGGCCGAAGAAATTAAGCCAAAGCCCAGCAAGGATGCTAATACGATATTTTTCATGATAACTCTCCATTTCTTAATTAGTGATGTCCGGGGGAGTACAACCGGTGTTTTCAGTTCCATAACTGAAACAGGTTCGGAAGTGTTTATTTCTCCGGGAGGGGACTGGATATTCATTTCCTGGCGTCCACTGACGCCGGATATTGATAAAGCAATCCAGCCTTCCTGATAAGTTGCACTAATTATATCGAATGGCTTCTGTTTGCTGCATGACAGGCTAATGACATCTTTGTCATTTAAATCTTTATTCCCAGCACTGGGTGTCCGGAATCATTTTCTCCAGTCTGGGCACGGATAAGATAAAACGCGTTGAGTGTACGTCCGATTCCACCTGCACTCTTCCGTGATGTGCTTCCACGATTGACTTCACAATCGCAAGGCCGATGCCGCTGCCTTCTCCTTTTCGTTGTCTGGACGGATCCACCCGATAAAAACGGTCAAACAACCTTGATAAATGCTCTTCAGGGATTGGTTTCCCCGGATTTTCAATCACAAGGTCAAAAAAGCTCTCCTGCTCTCTTATTGAGACGGTGATTGCCTGTCCCTCTGGGGTATAACGCAGGGCGTTGGATAACAGATTATTGATCGCTCTTCTGAACATTTGTGGATCTCCCTCAACCAGGCAGGGCATCCCGTTAAATTTGAGCATAATATTGCGTTCTTCGGCCCAGGCTTCGAAAAACTCGAAGACTTTCATGACTTCTGCTCTGAGGTCAAACCGAACCCTGTCAGGTATCAGCTGATTATTGTCCGCCTGTGCCAGGAACAGCATGTCGCTGACCATTTTGGTCATCCGGTTATACTCTTCAAGGCTGGAATAGAGGACATCCTCAAGTTCCTTCTGCGTTCGATCCTGACTCAGAGCGATTTCAGTCTGCGTCACCAGATTGGTGATGGGTGTTCTGATCTCGTGCGCGATATCGGCAGAGAAATTGGCCTGGCGGGTAAAAACATCCTCAATCTTTCCAATCATATGATTGAACGAGATAACCAGCTGCTCCAGCTCAATGGGAACGCGTGTCGGTTCCAGCCGCGCATCAAGATTCTCGGAGGTGATGTTTTTAATGGCATTGCTGACATTACGAAGGGGCAGGTGCCCCTGACGGACAGCAATGCGAATGATCAGAACAATCAGCAGGCTTATCACGACGGCAATCGCAATCAGATTTTTTTTCAGCGCATCGAGGTAATGGAGATGGAAATTAATGGAGAGGCCAGTCAGCATGACATAGTTCTGCTGTTTGCCCTGAAATGTCGCCTGGCCAGAGGAGGCGATAATCCGGTACGTTTCCATCTTCATTCCGGACCCGGTATCCATCGCTCTCGCAGTATCCTCCACCGTCCAGAGAAAGACATCCCGTGCGCGGCTGTGCTCGCTAAAATCGGCTGAATTCACGGCCGGGCGTAGTGCTGCCCCCTGCGCAGAGCTGTACAGCACCTCACCCCGGGGATTGAGGAGCAAAAGGGCAACGTTGCGGTAGCTGGCGATCGATTCCTTTATTTTGCTTACTTTTTTTTCATCCGGATCTGCCGGGGACTGGAGTATACGGCTCAGTGTGGTGCTGATTTGTTGCAGATCGCTGACATCCTGCTCGGCAAAATGCTTTTCAACAGAATGCAGCATAAACCAGGTGAAGGCGATAAACGCCAGTATTGTGGACAGGCTGATAAAAAAGGTCAGCCGCAGAGCGAGTGAGAAAGGTCGTCTGGACGGTTTGCTATGCATCCGGGATCTCCAGCATGTAGCCCACGCCCCGCACTGTCTGGATCAGTTTTGTCCCGTAATCGTTGTCTATTTTAGCGCGGAGTCGCTTTACTGCGACATCAATCGCGTTAGTGTCGCTGTCAAAATTCATGTCCCAGACCTGAGAGGCAATCAGGGAGCGGGGAAGAACTTCTCCCTGATGGCGAATGAAGAATTCCAGCAAGCTGAACTCTTTACTGGTGAGCACAATGCGGTTCCCGGCGCGGCTGACTTTTCTGGATACGAGATCAACCGAGAGGTCAGCCACTTTAAGCTGGCTTTCCGTGATCATCGTGTTTCCCCGCCTGAGGAGGGTTCTTACCCGGGCGAGCAGTTCGGCAAACGCAAAGGGTTTAACCAGATAATCGTCCGCACCCAGCTCCAGTCCTTTGACCCTGTGTTCGATCGTGCCCAGGGCCGTCAGCAGTAAGACCGGCGTACCCTTTCCGGCAGTGCGCAGCATACGGATGATATCCCAGCCGTTCACATCAGGTAGCATGATATCCAGAATGACTAAATCATACTCGGCGGTCATGGCGAGATGATATCCGGTAAGACCATTATCAGCGTGATCCACTACGAACCCTGCTTCTGTAAGCCCTTTGCTGAGATATTCACCTGTTTTAATTTCGTCTTCGACGATCAATATTTTCATCTTGCTCCCCGGCTGGCTGCTAATGTCATTCTATTGCGCCCACGATCGTTATCAACGGATTACAGCAAAAATGACAACATTGTCATTATCCTGTCACCCGGCAAACAGAGAGCGTTCGGTAAAGTATCCCTATCAATACTCTGGACTTCGATTGAACCATTTACCAGGTCTGCCTGTACGAGAAGCGTTATGTTCAAATTAAAATTACTTAGCATCAGTACCATATTCATCCTGGCAGGTTGTGTTTCTCTGGCACCTGAATATCAGCGTCCGCCAGCTCCGGTTCCCCAGCAGTTTTCATTGTCTAAAAACAGTCTGACGCCTGCGGTAAACAGCTATCAGGATACGGGCTGGCGAAACTTTTTTGTCGATCCCCAGGTCAGCAGGCTGATCGGTGAAGCCCTGAATAATAACCGTGATTTGAGAATGGCAGCCCTGAAGGTTGAAGAGGCCCGGGCCCAGTTCAACGTCACGGATGCAGATCGTTATCCCCAACTGAATGCCTCATCCGGGATTACATACAGCGGTGGTCTGAAAGGTGACAAGCCGACCACGCAGGAGTACGACGCGGGTCTGGAGCTCAGCTATGAGCTCGATTTTTTTGGCAAACTTAAGAACATGAGTGAGGCTGATCGCCAGAACTACTTTGCCAGCGAAGAAGCCCGTCGTGCCGTACACATCCTGCTGGTCTCCAACGTTTCACAGAGCTATTTCAGCCAGCAACTGGCGTACGAACAACTCCGTATTGCGCGGGAAACGCTGAAAAATTATGAACAGTCTTATGCATTCGTTGAGCAACAACTGGTGACCGGGAGTACGAACGTTCTGGCGCTTGAACAAGCCAGGGGGCAAATCGAAAGTACCCGCGCCGAAATAGCCAAACGAGAAGGCGATCTGGCTCAGGCAAACAATGCCCTGCAACTGGTGCTGGGAACGTACCGCGCACTTCCGTCAGAAAAAGGGATGAAAGGCGGGGAGATAGCACCAGTAAAATTGCCACCAAATCTGTCTTCACAAATTTTGCTGCAGCGACCGGATATTATGGAAGCGGAATATCAGCTGAAAGCGGCTGATGCCAATATTGGCGCAGCGCGAGCGGCCTTTTTCCCCTCCATTACCCTGACCAGTGGTCTTTCCGCAAGCAGTACGGAGCTGTCCAGCCTGTTTACGTCAGGAAGTGGAATGTGGAATTTTATCCCTAAAATTGAAATACCTATATTTAATGCTGGCAGGAATAAAGCCAATCTGAAGCTGGCTGAAATTCGCCAGCAACAGTCGGTGGTTAATTACGAACAAAAAATTCAGTCAGCCTTTAAGGATGTTTCCGACACGCTTGCGCTGCGCGACAGCCTTAGCCAGCAACTTGAGTCACAGCAGCGTTATCTTGATTCACTTCAGATAACTCTCCAGCGTGCCAGAGGATTGTATGCAAGTGGTGCTGTCAGTTACATCGAAGTGCTGGATGCAGAACGTTCCCTCTTCGCTACGCAGCAAACCATTCTCGATCTTACCTATTCCCGACAGGTTAACGAAATTAATCTGTTTACCGCGCTGGGTGGCGGTTGGGTAGAGTAAATTTATTTAATTAATCAGGAAATTAAAAATGCGTAATTCACTTAAAGCCGTTTTATTTGGTGCCTTCTCTGTCATGTTCTCTGCCGGTCTTCATGCTGAAACACATCAGCATGGCGATATGAATGCTGCCAGTGATGCTTCGGTACAGCAGGTTATCAAGGGCACCGGTGTCGTTAAAGACATTGATATGAATAGTAAAAAAATCACCATTTCGCACGAAGCAATCCCTGCGGTGGGCTGGCCTGCAATGACCATGCGCTTCACTTTTGTTAATGCAGACGACGCTATCAATGCCCTGAAAACCGGCAACCATGTCGATTTCTCGTTTATTCAGCAGGGCAATATCTCCTTACTCAAAAGCATTAACGTGACGCAATCCTGATTAACAGTCCGGAGCGAATACATCCAGTGCGCCTGAACATTCATTAAGGGATTACTGTGAATGAATGATCGGGCGCATATGCCAGGTGTTTTGATTTTTCAGCGAGAAATTGTATGGCTTCTTTAAAGATAAAATATGCTGCAATAATTATCAGCAGCCTCATAGCAGGAGGGCTGATATCGGTTACTGCCTGGCAGTATGTAAACTCATCACAAAAAACAGTACAAACAGAACAAAAGGCACCGGAGAAAAAGGTACTTTTCTGGTATGACCCGATGAAACCGGATACCAAATTTGATAAACCCGGAAAATCGCCCTTTATGGATATGGACCTGGTGCCAAAATATGCTGATGAAAGTGGCGATAAAAGCAGTGGCGGGATCCGTATCGACCCAACCCAGGTTCAGAATCTGGGATTAAAAACGCAAAAAGTCACGCGAGGAATGCTGAATTATTCTCAGACAATCCCGGCTAATGTCAGTTACAACGAATATCAGTTTGTCATTGTGCAGGCGCGTTCTGATGGTTTCGTCGAAAAAGTGTATCCCCTGACGATTGGCGATCATGTGAAGAAAGGCACTCCGCTTATCGATATCACCATTCCTGAATGGGTTGAGGCACAAAGTGAGTTTCTGCTGTTATCCGGTACAGGCGGTACGCCAACCCAGATAAAAGGGGTTCTGGAGCGACTTCGTCTGGCTGGTATGCCGGAAGAAGATATTCAAAGGCTGCGTTCAACCCGCACAATCCAGACCCGTTTTACCATTAAAGCACCTATTGATGGTGTCATTACTGCATTTGACCTGCGCACCGGCATGAATATTTCGAAAGATAAGGTGGTGGCTCAGATTCAGGGGATGGACCCGGTCTGGATCAGCGCTGCAGTGCCAGAATCTATCGCCTATCTGCTGAAAGATACGTCGCAGTTTGAAATTTCGGTACCGGCTTATCCGGATAAAACATTCCATGTCGAAAAATGGAACATTCTTCCCAGCGTGGATCAGACAACCCGCACGCTTCAGGTCCGCCTCCAGGTTTCTAACAAGGATGAGTTTCTCAAGCCAGGCATGAATGCCTATCTGAAACTGAATACCAGAAGCCAGGAGATGCTGCTGATACCAAGCCAGGCCGTTATCGATACCGGCAAAGAACAGCGCGTGATTACTGTTGATGATGAAGGCAAGTTTGTGCCGAAACAGATCCACGTTCTGCATGAATCACAGCAACAGTCCGGCATCGGCTCCGGCCTGAATGAAGGCGATACCGTGGTGGTCAGTGGCCTGTTCCTCATTGACTCCGAAGCCAATATTACGGGCGCGCTGGAACGTATGCGCCACCCTGAAAAAACAAAAAGCAGTATGCCAGCAATGTCTGACCAGCCTGTAAATATGCATTCAGGGCACTGAGGAGACGACGATGATTGAATGGATTATCCGGCGCTCTGTCGCCAACCGTTTCCTGGTCATGATGGGGGCCCTGTTTCTCAGCATCTGGGGAACATGGACGATTATTAACACGCCGGTAGATGCCTTGCCTGACCTGTCAGATGTGCAGGTCATTATCAAAACCAGCTATCCCGGCCAGGCCCCGCAGATTGTAGAAAACCAGGTCACCTATCCGCTTACCACCACCATGCTGTCCGTGCCTGGCGCAAAAACCGTGCGTGGTTTTTCACAGTTCGGGGATTCGTATGTGTATGTCATTTTTGAAGACGGCACCGATCTGTACTGGGCGCGCTCTCGCGTGCTGGAGTATCTGAATCAGGTTCAGGGAAAACTGCCTGCTGGTGTGAGTTCTGAAATCGGTCCTGATGCCACGGGTGTGGGCTGGATTTTTGAATATGCCCTTGTCGATCGCAGCGGAAAACACGACCTTTCAGAACTGCGTTCTCTGCAGGACTGGTTCCTGAAGTTTGAGCTGAAAACCATTCCTAATGTCGCTGAAGTTGCATCCGTAGGCGGCGTGGTTAAGCAGTATCAGATCCAGCTTGACCCGGTAAAACTGACGCAGTACGGCATCAGTCTGCCAGAAGTAAAACAAGCTCTTAGCTCATCTAACCAGGAAGCCGGTGGCTCATCTGTTGAAATTGCTGAGTCAGAGTATATGGTCCGGGCCAGCGGTTATCTTCAGACTATTGATGATTTCAAAAATATCGTCCTGAAAACGGGGGAAAATGGAGTACCTGTTTACCTGCGTGATGTTGCCCGCATACAAATGGGACCGGAAATGCGGCGTGGTATCGCTGAGCTTAACGGTCAGGGCGAAGTCGCTGGCGGAGTGGTGATCCTGCGTTCGGGCAAAAATGCACGCGAAGTCATTACGGCGGTGAGGGATAAACTGGACACGCTGAAGGCAAGCCTGCCTGAAGGAGTGGAGATCGTAACGACATACGATCGCAGCCAGTTAATCGATCGTGCGATTGACAACCTCAGTTACAAGCTTCTTGAAGAGTTTATCGTTGTTGCTGTCGTTTGCGCACTGTTCCTCTGGCATGTCCGTTCTGCCCTGGTGGCGATTATTTCTCTGCCACTTGGCCTGTGTATCGCCTTTATCGTCATGCACTTCCAGGGGCTGAATGCCAACATTATGTCGCTGGGAGGGATTGCAATAGCCGTCGGAGCGATGGTGGATGCCGCCATCGTCATGATCGAAAACGCGCATAAACGGCTTGAGGAGTGGGACCATCAGCATCCCGGGGAACAGATTGATAATGCCACCCGCTGGAAGGTTATCACTGACGCCTCCGTTGAAGTGGGTCCAGCGCTGTTTATCAGCCTGCTGATTATCACATTATCGTTCATTCCTATTTTTACCCTGGAAGGGCAGGAAGGGCGTCTGTTTGGTCCGCTGGCCTTTACAAAAACGTATTCCATGGCGGGTGCAGCCATACTGGCAATCATTGTTATCCCTATTCTGATGGGGTTCTGGATCCGCGGGAAAATTCCTGCTGAGACCAGTAACCCACTGAACCGGTTGCTGATTAAAGCGTATCACCCGTTACTGCTCAGGGTACTACACTGGCCAAAAACAACCCTGCTGGTTGCGGCTTTATCCATTTTCACTGTTATCTGGCCACTGAGTCAGGTGGGCGGCGAGTTTTTACCGAAGATTAACGAGGGTGACCTGTTGTATATGCCGTCAACGTTACCTGGCGTGTCTCCTGGAGAAGCTGCTGCGCTCTTACAGACCACGGACAAACTAATCAAAACGGTGCCTGAAGTGGCCTCAGTTTTTGGCAAGACCGGTAAGGCTGAGACCGCCACGGATTCTGCTCCGCTCGAAATGATGGAAACCACCATCCAACTGAAACCTGAGGATCAGTGGCGTCCAGGCATGACGATTGACAAGATTATTGAAGAACTCGACAGGACCGTCCGTTTACCGGGTCTGGCCAACCTCTGGGTACCGCCTATCCGTAACCGTATTGATATGCTCTCAACCGGCATTAAAAGTCCGATAGGTATTAAGGTATCGGGTACTGTTCTGTCGGATATCGATGTAACAGCACAGAGTATCGAAGCAGTCGCTAAAACCGTACCTGGTGTGGTTTCCGCACTGGCTGAACGACTGGAAGGTGGACGTTATATTGATGTGGACATTAACCGGGAAAAAGCTTCCCGGTACGGGATGACTGTGGGCGACGTCCAGCTGTTCGTCTCTTCAGCAATCGGTGGGGCTATGGTGGGTGAGACGGTTGAAGGCGTGGCCCGGTACCCTATTAACATTCGCTATCCGCAGGATTACCGTAACAGTCCGCAGGCGTTGAGAGAGATGCCAATCCTGACCCCAATGAAGCAGCAAATTACGCTGGGCGATGTTGCCGATATTAAGGTCGTTTCCGGACCAACCATGCTGAAAACCGAAAATGCCCGGCCAGCCAGCTGGATTTATGTTGATGCCCGCGGCAGGGACATGGTGTCGGTGGTGAACGATATTAAGACGGCCATCAGTGAGAAAGTGAAACTGAGACCGGGGACCAGTGTGGCATTCTCAGGACAGTTTGAATTACTCGAGCACGCCAATAAGAAATTAAAACTGATGGTACCGATGACGGTGATGATCATCTTCATCCTGTTATATCTGGCATTCCGCAGGGTTGATGAAGCCCTGTTGATCCTGATGAGCCTGCCGTTTGCCCTGGTTGGCGGGATATGGTTCCTGTACTGGCAGGGCTTCCATATGTCAGTGGCGACCGGAACCGGGTTTATCGCCCTGGCCGGGGTGGCAGCAGAGTTTGGCGTGGTCATGCTGATGTATCTGCGTCATGCCATTGAAGCGCACCCGGAATTGTCCCGTAAAGAGACGTTCACACCGGAAGGCCTTGATGAAGCCCTCTATCATGGTGCCGTACTGCGTGTCCGGCCGAAAGCCATGACCGTGGCGGTGATCATTGCGGGTCTGCTGCCAATACTCTGGGGAACCGGTGCAGGTTCAGAAGTCATGAGCCGTATCGCGGCACCCATGATTGGTGGGATGATCACGGCTCCGCTGCTGTCCCTGTTCATTATTCCTGCCGCCTACAAATTAATCTGGCTGCGCAGACATAAAAAAAGCGTGTCCTGAACCTGAAAGGGCACCCCCTGTGGGTGTCCTTCTTTACTGATTCACCCTGACGTCAGGGTTTATATCGATAATATACAGAGGTGAGTATGAAAAAAGTGGTTCTAATGGCGCTGGCTCTCGGCCTTTCACTACCCGCGATGGCGAGTGAAAAAGTGATTGATATGTACAAATCTGAAAACTGTGGCTGTTGTTCCCTGTGGGGCAAAGCGATGGAAAAAGACGGGTTTGAAGTACGAACTCACGTCATGAATGATCAGGCGCTGTCAGCCCTGAAAGAAAAGCATGCTATTCCTGCAGGACTACGAAGTTGTCATACCGCGGTTGCCGGTAATTTGATCATTGAAGGCCATGTGCCTGCGACAACGATACATAAGGCAATGCAGTCTGGTTCGGGTATATACGGTCTCGCCACCCCCGGTATGCCAGCAGGAAGTCCTGGAATGGAGATGGGAGCCCGAAAAGAGGCTTACGATGTTATCGCATTCTCACCGGATGGAAGTAAAAAAGTCTTCCAGCGAATCGAATAGTCAGCGGAACGGCTGATAACGGGACGCCGGTAGCAGGCACTCCTGTGCCGGCGATATTCGTGGTAATCGCATCCATGACATACCCTGAAGACAGAAGATGCTTCGGTATGCATAAGGAGAGTTACTGTGAAAAATGACAATGCAGTGCAACACAACAACCAGACTGCTTCTGAGCAGACATTATCCCCGGACGAGGGCCACGTATTGCATAAGGTGAGAGATCCCGTGTGCGGGATGGCCATCCTGCCCGACAGGGCGCACAGCAGCATTCGATACCAGGACCATCAACTTTATTTCTGCTCCGCCAGCTGTGAGAGTAAATTTAAAGCCCATCCCGATCGTTATCTTACCGAAGATGCCAGTGAACATTCCCATCACCATCACCACGATCATCACGAAGTCAGCCCTGATCAGATAAAACAGCCTCACCACCAGGCGGAAAAAGAGAATTCTGAAGGTGTGTGGACATGTCCGATGCACCCGGAGATACGCCGCAGTGGTCCCGGAAGCTGTCCTGTCTGTGGAATGGCACTGGAGCCGCTCGTAGCTACGGCATCCACGGGGCCGAGTGATGAACTTCACGACATGACAAGACGCTTCTGGCTGGGGTTGTTGCTGGCGTTTCCGGTTCTGGTACTCGAAATGGGATCTCATCTGTTTCCCGACTTGAGGAATACAGTACCGCCACAGTACAACACATGGCTGCAGTTGCTTCTGGCCTCCCCTGTCGTGTTGTGGTGTGGCTGGCCATTCTTCGCCCGGGCCGGAATGTCGTTACGTAACCGCTCCCTGAATATGTTTACCCTTGTTGCAATGGGGACCGGCGTAGCCTGGGTTTACAGCGTCATTGCAACCGTCTTCCCCTCCTGGTTTCCTGCATCGTTCAGAAACATGGATGGCCTGGTGGCCGTTTATTTTGAAGCCGCAGCAGTTATTACGGTGCTTGTTCTGCTGGGACAGGTTCTTGAGCTGCGGGCACGGGAACAAACCTCAGGCGCCATTACTGCGCTTCTGAACCTTGCCCCCAAAACCGCCAGACGGCTGGATCATGACGGTCATGAAACGGATATTAATGCGGAAGATGTCCTGCCTGGCGATAAGCTCCGCATCAGACCTGGAGAGAGTATTCCGGTCGACGGTATCGTGATCGAAGGCAAAACAACCGTTGATGAATCGATGGTGACCGGGGAGTCTATGCCGGTTACCAAAACGAAGGGTGACCCTGTCATTGGGGGGACGATTAATCAGACAGGTAGTCTTATCATCCGTGCAGAGAAAGTCGGTGATGAAACGATGCTCTCACGAATTGTTCAGATGGTCGCTGATGCACAGCGTTCGCGTGCCCCCATCCAGAGAATGGCTGACAGCGTTTCAGGCTGGTTTGTTCCTCTGGTGATACTTATCGCGGTTGTTGCTTTCGTGATCTGGTCTGTCTGGGGGCCCGAGCCCAGGATGGCGCACGGTCTGATTGCGGCTGTGTCGGTCCTGATTATTGCCTGCCCCTGCGCACTGGGGCTGGCCACACCGATGTCGATAATGGTGGGGGTAGGCAAAGGAGCCCAGGCCGGGGTGTTAATCAGGAATGCCGAAGCCCTTGAACGTCTTGAAAAAGTGGACACGCTGGTTGTCGACAAAACAGGCACGCTCACGGAAGGTTCGCCTACGGTGACAGGGATTATCAGTCTCAATCCGGGTGGGGAAGCATCTCTTTTACGTGTAGCGGCCGCAGTGGAAAAAGGCTCGCAGCATCCGCTGGGTATGGCTGTAGTCCGGGCAGCCCAGCACAGGGGGATCATGATACCCGCAGTCAGTGATTTCAATGCTCCGTCGGGGAAAGGTGTTTCAGGCGATGTTGAAGGTCAACGGGTTGTTATTGGTAATGAACTGGCTATGCAGGAAAACAGTATCGTTATTGATAATCAAAAGGCCGTTGCGGATACGTTGCGGATGGAAGGCGCTACCGTTATCTATGTGGCCACAGATGGGTACCTTGCAGGCCTGATAGCTATCTCGGATCCCGTGAAAGCAACCACGCCGGATGCGCTTAAAGCTTTGCGTCAGGCGGGGATCCGCATTGTTATGCTCACCGGGGATAACCAGCTTACTGCTGAAGCAGTCGCACGGAAACTGGGAATAGATGAGGTTGAAGCCGGGGTTCTGCCTGACGGCAAAAAAGCAGTGATAACCCGACTGAAAGCGTCTGGTCATGTGGTTGCGATGGCGGGGGACGGTGTAAATGATGCCCCGGCGCTGGCAGCGGCTGACGTGGGCATAGCTATGGGAACGGGTACAGATGTGGCAATTGAAAGTGCCGGAGTCACCCTTCTCAAAGGCGACTTGATGATACTGAACAGGGCCCGTCATCTGTCAGAGATCACCATGAAAAATATCCGTCAGAATCTGTTTTTTGCATTTATCTACAACGCACTTGGCGTGCCTGTGGCTGCAGGTCTGCTTTATCCTGTGTATGGAATACTGCTGTCGCCAGTTATTGCGGCGGCGGCCATGGCTCTTTCCTCCGTCAGCGTCATTGTGAATGCGTTGCGTCTGAAAAGTGTCAGGCTCGGGAAATAACACTGAGTGAAGGGTCAGTTACGAACAGAAGGAGTCCAGTATGAAAAGTACCACCTATGCGCTTATTGCTGTCGCCGCGATCGCGGCATTTGCCCTCCTGCGCGAACACTGGTCACATGTGGCAGGTTACTGGCCATATCTGTTATTGCTGGTCTGCCCGCTAATGCATCTTTTCCACGGCCACGGAGGGCATGGAGATCATCAACATCACGGAAGTGAAAACGATAAAAAAAATTAATCCGGCAGACGGGGCCGCGTCGCGGTCCCGTTATCAGTCCAGGTATCGTTCGTAGTCTCTGGCATGCGCAAAGGCATGCTGTTCGAGTTTGTTATCAGCGGGTGCCGCTGCCCGGAACGCCAGAGAGTTAACAGGGTTGTTATTGATGACCAGCTCGTAATGCAGATGAGGACCGGATGAACGTCCGCTGTTACCGGATAACGCAATAGCACCTCCCCGTGTAACCCTGGCCCCTTTAGTAACGAGTATTTTATTGAGGTGGAGATAGCGAGTTTTAACACCGGCTTTTCCCGTTACTTCAACAAAATATCCCATGGTACTGTTGTATTCGGCCCGGGTGATTTTTCCGTCGATGACGCTGACTATTTTCGTGTTCATGGGCATGGAATAATCAATGCCATTATGGGGACTCACTTTTCCCGATACCGGGTTAAGTCTTGCAGGATTGAAAGGCGAACTGAGTCTTGCTGTGGCCGGTAACGGATAATCGAGACTGCCTTTCCCGGAAGTATCGGAAAGGTTATAGAACTTTTTATCTGATATACGATACGCCGTGTAATTAAATGAACCGGACGTAAATTTATAGGCCACGACACGTGATTTTCCCGCTTTCTTTTGCAGTACGAGTTTTAATGATTCATTTTTTTTCAAATGCCGCAGATTAAACCGGGAAGGCAAGGAGCGCTGAAGAGTAGCGATCTCGTTCGATTCCAGCCCCGAGCGGGTGGCTGAAAGGTAGGCATTTTCTTTTACGACATCGGTAGAATACATTTACTGGAATTCGCCGTTAGCATGAACACTGCGGCGTATGCTAGGGGTTTTCAGGAGGCGTGTCATCTGTCAGTTAATCGGGAGCACCGTTGATGGTCGTCATTTTTGTAACATATCTTGTTTCCCGTTTGCTCCTGAAGCTCTGGGAACTGTATGACCAGCCCGACGGTGATGATTAACGGGACTGAAACAGGTTACGGCAGAGCAATATGGGGCTCATGTCCTGCTACGTAACCCGTCAGTAAAGCCCTGCTGCGCACCTGACGCTAAGCACTAACCCGCCTGCAGTTACCTGGTCGAATACAGCCCGCGAAGCTTTCTTGCCTGCGTCTGATGTGCTTCCGCACCGGCATTATTGACCTGCTCATGCACGAGAGCGGCTTTTTCTCCGGCATTCAGTTCGTTAAAAGAAGAAGACGAGGTCTTTGAATTTGCATCACTGCCGGACAGCATTTTTTTATGTTCCTCAATCATTTTCTGATGCGCATAGGACGTGCTGTTGTTCATAAATGAATGAGCAACAATGGCCCTTTCATGTTCATTCATTTCAGAGAATGAGGGCGTGTTGTTTTTATTAACCCTGTCCGGTAAGTTTTCATGCGTCGAGGAATTCACATGACTGACGGCTGAGGCATTATTAACAAATCGATGTGCTTCATGGGCAATATCACTGGACTGAGCAAAAGCTGCCCCACAAAATAAAGCTGTAAACGCAGTGGTCGTGATTAATATATTCATGTGTAATTACCTTCTGAGGTACATAAAAGATGTCCTTATGATCATATATAAAAATAATCAACCTGTGGGGAAGATGACGTAAATGTAATACAGCTATGTACATTACACGATTGTAATGAATTTGTTTCTTAAGGTGTGCTAGATTCATTTCATTGTAAGTGGATGAACCAGTAATTTAATTTAAATCGGTTCTCGAATTCTGTCAGTAACCATACTTTAAATAAGGGAATGCGCATGCTGTTGAAAACGTCTCGACGAACTTTCCTGAAGGGGTTAACCCTCTCTGGCGTAGCCGGAAGTCTTGGCGTATGGAGTTTCAATGCGCGTTCCAGTCTGAGCCTGCCAGTTGCCGCATCCCTGCAGGGTACTCAGTTTGACCTGACCATTGGTGAAACGGCCGTCAATATCACGGGCAGTGAGCGTCAGGCCAAAACAATCAATGGAGGCCTGCCGGGGCCCGTTCTTCGCTGGAAAGAAGGTGACACCATTACCCTGAAGGTCAAAAACCGTCTTAATGAACAGACGTCCATTCACTGGCACGGCATTATTCTTCCGGCCAATATGGATGGTGTTCCGGGGCTGAGTTTTATGGGCATAGAGCCTGATGATACCTACGTTTACACCTTTAAGGTTAAGCAGAACGGGACTTACTGGTACCACAGCCATTCCGGTCTGCAGGAACAGGAGGGGGTATACGGTGCCATTATCATCGATGCCAGGGAGCCAGAACCGTTTGCTTACGATCGTGAGCATGTGGTCATGTTGTCTGACTGGACCGATGAAAATCCTCACAGCCTGCTGAAAAAATTAAAAAAACAGTCGGATTACTACAATTTCAATAAACCAACCGTTGGCTCTTTTTTCCGCGACGTGAATACCAGGGGGCTGTCAGCCACCATTGCCGATCGGAAAATGTGGGCTGAAATGAAAATGAATCCGACTGACCTCGCGGATGTCAGTGGCTACACCTACACCTATCTCATGAACGGGCAGGCCCCGCTGAAAAACTGGACCGGACTGTTCCGTCCCGGTGAAAAGATACGCTTACGGTTTATCAACGGCTCGGCAATGACCTATTTCGATATCCGTATCCCTGGGCTGAAAATGACGGTCGTGGCTGCAGATGGCCAGTATGTAAACCCGGTTACCGTTGACGAATTCAGGATTGCCGTTGCCGAAACCTATGATGTCATTGTGGAGCCTCAGGGTGAGGCCTATACCATCTTCGCACAATCCATGGACAGGACCGGTTACGCTCGAGGGACACTGGCCACGAGAGAGGGGTTAAGTGCTGCCGTTCCCCCCCTCGATCCCCGTCCTCTGTTGACCATGGAAGATATGGGTATGGGGGGAATGGGACATGATATGGCAGGAATGGACCACAGCCAGATGGGAGGCATGGATAACAGCGGAGAGATGATGTCTATGGACGGTGCTGACCTTCCGGATAGCGGGACATCCTCCGCGCCCATGGATCACAGCAGCATGGCCGGTATGGATCATTCCCGGATGGCCGGAATGCCGGGTATGCAAAGTCATCCTGCGTCAGAAACGGATAACCCACTGGTTGATATGCAGGCGATGAGCGTCTCTCCGAAATTAAATGATCCGGGTATTGGTCTTCGAAATAACGGAAGAAAGGTTCTCACGTACGCGGATTTGAAAAGCCGCTTTGAGGATCCTGACGGACGTGAACCTGGCCGTACCATAGAACTGCATTTAACCGGCCACATGGAAAAGTTTGCCTGGTCATTTAACGGAATCAAGTTTTCAGATGCCGCACCGGTGCTGCTGAAATACGGTGAGCGGCTCAGGATCACGCTGATCAACGATACCATGATGACTCACCCCATTCACCTGCATGGTATGTGGAGCGATCTGGAAGATGAAAACGGTAATTTCATGGTTCGTAAACACACAATAGATGTTCCCCCTGGTACAAAACGCAGTTACAGAGTGACAGCAGATGCGCTTGGCCGCTGGGCGTATCACTGCCATTTGCTCTATCACATGGAAATGGGAATGTTTCGTGAAGTCCGGGTGGAGGAATGATGCGAATGAAGAGAAATTTGAAGGCCATACCTGTTCTGGTCGCCGGTTTGTTTACCTCACAGCTTTCTATTGCGGCGGGCTCCGTCTCTGCAGATCCCCACGCCGGGCACGACATGTCTGCCATGCAGATGCCAGCAGATGAGAATTTCACTGAGATGACGTCAATGGAGCCCATTGTAACTGAGAGCAGAACGCCAATTCCGCCTGTTACCGATGCCGACCGGAAGGCTGCATTCGGCAATTTACAGGGGCATGCGATTCACGACAGTGCGATTAATTATCTGGTTCTGCTGGATCAACTGGAATGGCAACGGTCGGATAACACCAACAATTTCAGCTGGAGTGTTAACAGCTGGATTGGAGGCGACACAGATCGGATTTGGCTAAAGAGTGAAGGTGAACGAAGCAATGGGGAAACGGAGGCGGCTGAAGCGCAGTTACTCTGGGGACATGCGGTTGGCCCATGGTGGGATTTGGTTGCGGGTGTCAGGCAGGATTTCAGACCTGCTTCTGCCCGGACCTGGGCTGCTGTCGGTTTTCAGGGGCTGGCACTCTATAATTTTGAGTCTGAAATTACGGGTTTTGTCAGTAATGGCGGAAAAGCAGCCCTTCGTCTGGGAGGAGAATACGACGTTTTACTGACTAACCGGCTCATACTCCAGCCATCCTATGAGGTGAATTTCTACAGTCAGGATGATGAATCGCGGGGTCGCGGCAGGGGACTGACTGACACAGAGCTGGGGCTCCGGCTGCGCTATGAAATACGCCGTGAGTTTGCACCCTATATAGGCGTTTCCTGGAATCAACTTTACGGGAAAACATCCGATATGGCGAAAAGAGAAGGTGAGAAAGACCATCAGGTAGTATTCCTGGCGGGAGCCAGAATCTGGTTTTAACGCACTGATATAAAACACTCAACTAAACAGGTAAATAAAATGTCGATTTTAAATAAAGCCATTCTTACAGGTGGCCTCGTTATGGGCGTTGCTTTCTCTGCTATGGCCCATCCGGAATTAAAAAGCTCTGTGCCACAGGCTGATTCAGCCGTAGCGGCCCCGGAAAAGATTCAGCTTAATTTCTCGGAAAATCTGACCGTGAAATTCTCAGGTGCAAAATTAACGATGACGGGTATGAAAGGCATGTCATCACATTCTCCGATGCCGGTCGCGGCAAAAGTGGCGCCAGGCGCTGACCCTAAATCGATGGTCATTATTCCGCGAGAGCCTTTACCCGCTGGCACTTATCGTGTTGACTGGCGCGCGGTTTCTTCAGATACGCACCCTATTACCGGTAATTACACCTTTACAGTGAAGTAATATTATGAACGACCTGATTATGATTGTTATTCGTTTTCTTCTTTATCTGGATTTGATGGTAATATTTGGATTGCCATTTTTTCAGATATATGGAATAAGCGGTGTCAGACATGAAACCTATAACCTGACTAATTTCAGGTCGTTTATAACCTTTGCTGTTGTTACAGGCATCATTCTTACTGGCATTAATATGCTCCTGGTATCTAATGCCATGAGTGGAGTAACTGACCTCAGAGAATTATCCATCCATGTTATCGAGATGGTGATAGAAGAAACTGATGTGGGTATTAGCTGGATTGTCAGGCTCTGTGCCCTGTTTACCACACTCGGTGCTTTGTTCCTTTACACTAATAAGAGAGTATTGTCCTGCCTGCTGATGACGATGAGTGGGGGCGTGGCGCTGGCTACACTTGCCTGGGGAGGACACGCCGTTATGCATGACGGTCTGCATTACTATCTCCATTTACTGAGCGATCTGACCCATCTCGGCGCTGCAGGTGCCTGGACAGGTGCTCTGGTTGCATTTGCTATCCTGCTGATGCGCAGAAACGAGCATAATGCACAGAGCGTCATTGTGATATCTGACTCCCTGGCAAAATTTGCCACGGCAGGAACGGTGATTGTTGTAGCCCTGATCCTGAGTGCGCTGGTCAACTATCTGTATATTGCTGAGGGTAACTTAACTCCCTTATTCAACAGTTCCTGGGGGAGGATATTGCTTGCCAAGACGGCTCTGTTTGTTCTGATGCTTCTTCTGGCTGCAGCAAACCGGTTTCACCTGGGTCCCCGGCTTGAAGTTATGGTCAGGGAAGGGAATTATGATCGCAGCGTTGCCCTGATGCGAAACAGCATCCTGACAGAATTCGTTGTTGCGATTATCATTCTGGGCGCCGTAGCGTGGCTCGGAATGCTTGCTCCGTCTCAGGTCAGCTAGGGGACAGCCAAAGCTCATGCGTGAGATTTTTACTTTCATATCAGCGAGTTGACCATGCAGCGTATTTTAATCGTTGAAGACGAACAAAAAACAGGTCGTTACCTGCAGCAGGGACTGGTTGAGGAAGGCTATCAGGCCGATCTCTTTAATAATGGCCGCGATGGTCTCGGGGCCGCGTCGAAGGGACAGTATGATTTGATAATACTGGACGTGATGCTGCCTTTCCTCGACGGGTGGCAAATCATCAGCGCACTGAGGGAGTCCGGGCACGAAGAACCGGTCCTGTTTTTAACCGCAAAGGACAACGTGCGGGACAAAGTGAAAGGACTGGAGCTTGGCGCAGATGACTACCTGATTAAGCCCTTTGATTTTACGGAGCTGGTTGCACGTGTAAGAACCCTACTGCGCCGGGCACGCTCGCAGGCCGCAACAGTCTGCACCATCGCCGATATGACCGTTGATATGGTGCGCCGGACCGTGATCCGTTCGGGGAAGAAGATCCATCTCACCGGTAAAGAATACGTTCTGCTTGAGTTGCTGCTGCAACGCACCGGAGAAGTGTTACCCAGGAGTCTTATCTCGTCCCTGGTCTGGAACATGAATTTTGACAGTGATACGAATGTGATTGATGTCGCCGTGAGACGTCTGAGAAGTAAAATTGATGATGACTTTGAGCCAAAACTGATCCATACCGTTCGCGGTGCCGGATATGTCCTGGAGATCAGAGAAGAGTGAGGTTCAAAATTTCCCTGACCACACGCCTGAGCCTGATTTTTTCTGCGGTGATGCTTACGGTATGGTGGTTATCAAGTTTTATCCTGATTAGCACCCTTAATGGCTATTTCGATAATCAGGACCGCGATTTTCTGACAGGTAAACTTCAGCTCACCGAAGAGTTTCTTAAAACAGAGACGTTCAGGAACAAAACGGATATTAAGTCATTATCAGAAAAAATAAACGATGCGATGGTGGGGCACAATGGCTTATTCATTTCTATAAAAAACATGGAAAATGAAAAAATTGTTGAACTCTATGCCAAAAATTCTGTTGTTCCAGCGGTCCTGCTTAATAAGTCGGGTGATATTCTCGACTATATGATCCAGACGGAAGAAAATAACACCGTGTATCGCAGTATCTCGCGGCGGGTTGCCGTGACGCCGGAACAGGGTAAAAGCAAATATGTCATCATTACGGTTGCCACGGATACTGGGTATCACACCCTGTTTATGGACAAACTCAGTACCTGGCTGTTCTGGTTCAATATCGGTCTGGTCTTTATTTCTGTTTTTCTGGGCTGGCTGACCACACGTATTGGTCTGAAACCGCTACGGGAAATGACCAGTCTGGCTTCCTCCATGACCGTACACAGCCTGGATCAGCGTCTAAATCCCGATCTGGCTCCGCCGGAAATCTCTGAGACCATGCAGGAGTTCAATAATATGTTTGATCGCCTGGAGGGGGCATTCCGGAAACTGTCAGATTTCTCGTCTGACATCGCGCATGAGCTGCGCACACCAGTCAGTAATCTGATGATGCAGACGCAGTTTGCACTGGCTAAGGAAAGGGATGTTTCGCATTACCGCGAAATTTTATTCGCTAACCTGGAAGAACTGAAAAGGTTGTCACGAATGACCAGTGACATGCTTTTTCTGGCACGTTCAGAGCATGGTCTGCTGCGGCTGGATAAACATGATGTGGATCTGGCAGCCGAACTGAATGAATTACGTGAGTTGTTCGAGCCCCTGGCAGACGAAACAGGAAAGACAATCACGGTTGAAGGAGAGGGCGTTGTTGCCGGAGACAGCGATATGCTCCGACGTGCTTTCAGTAACCTGCTTTCCAATGCAATCAAGTATTCTCCCGATAACACCTGTACAGCGATACACCTTGAGCGTGACAGTGACTGTGTGAACGTGATGATTACGAATACGATGTCCGGCCAGGTTCCCGCTAATCTGGAACGTTTGTTTGACCGGTTCTATCGCGCAGACTCATCAAGGTTCTACAACACGGAAGGCGCGGGGCTGGGATTATCAATTACAAGGTCGATCATTCATGCTCACGGCGGCGAGCTGTCAGCAGAACAGCAGGGGCGTGAAATTGTGTTCAAAGTGCGCCTGTTAATGGATTAATCCCGTTGTTCAGGAGAAACCTGGAAGGTGACAAAATTGTCATCATTCAGTCACGCGATAAACAGAGGCGGTTTTTTATAATTATTCATAAATCAGGAGCAGCGTGATAACACAATCACCTGGTTCCTGGAGTGATGATTAACCCGCCCTGAGATCAACTGCTTTCTCTGTTATAAGCCATTGATTGTTTGGGTATGTAAACACCGGAGACCCAACCATGAAAAAGATTCTCGTATCATTTGTTGCCATTATGGCTGCCGCTTCATCTGCCATGGCTGCAGAGACAATGAACATGCATGACCAGGTAAATAATGCACAGGCACCTGCCCACCAGATGCAGTCATCTGCTGAAAAAAGTGCAATTCAGGGAGACAGCATGACAATGATGGATATGAGCAGTCACGATCAGGCCGCAATGTCCCATGACATGATGCAAAACAGCAATTCTGCTGCCCACCAGGACATGGCTGAAATGCATAAAAAAATGATGAAAGCTAAACCCGGAGCTACCAACGAAACAGCAAAGTCATTTTCTGAAATGAGCGAGCATGAGAAGGCCGCAGCTGTACATGAGAAGGCGAATAATGGTCAGTCTTCCGTTGTTCACCAGCAGCAGGCTGATAAGCATCGCAGTCAGATCACCCAGAATTAACCCGCAGCTCCACTTGTTAGACCCTCATTTGACGCCGAAGTCACTGGCTTACGCTCCCGTCCGGGAGCGTTTTTTTTTCCCATATATCAAACTTTAACTCTGAAGAGGTGGAAGTATCTGACCAACACTGTCACGTAACGCCAGATAACTACAAAAACACCTTTTTCCTCCTGTAAATTGCAGTTCTTGCAAGAACATCAAGGCATAATGTTGGAACAGCGTGTGATACACACTTAGCATCATGTTTTGTATGTGTTTTTTTTAAAACTTTACAACTTTAAAGTCTTTTTCAGGTTAAAGGATACAACTTTAATGTCTCTACACAGGTATCTGAATAAGCGAAGACGATACGTTGAGCGTGTATCCGCTGCATTTTAAATAAAACTCACTTGTGAAATTTGCTCGGTGAAGGAATTGCCGGGCACGATTTTTTTCCTGCAACATCCCTGCTACAACCGAATAGACATATTGAATCCAGGTGTTAGTATTCAATAGACAGCAGTTATGAGTATGCGTGTTTCATTTCCGGCCAGGAACGCTGATGATGACAACATTACTACCCGATTTCACAGCATTTTCATCATTCACTTCCTTCGCGGCGCAGGTTGCTTACATGCCTGTCTGCTCTCTGGCCATTGTTTCTCATTCCTTCTTATCCCGGATGGAATCTCCCGCTGAATAGCTGTTCAGTGGGCTTTGTGACACGCATCGTTTGATAACAGGGATTACGGCGGGTCGAATATGGATAAGTTTAAACGTCATATGATGTGGTGGGTGGCGGGCATCCTGGTCGTGGTGGCCGCGATAGCATGGTGGATGCTTCGTCCTGCGGGAATACCGGAGGGGTTTGCAGCCAGCAACGGCAGAATTGAAGCCACTGAAGTGGATATTGCCACCAAGATTGCCGGGCGAATTGACACGATCCTCGTGTCGGAAGGGCAGTTCGTCCGTCAGGGTGAGGTGCTGGCGAAAATGGATACCCGCGTGCTGCAGGAGCAGCGGCTGGAAGCGGTAGCCCAAATCAAAGAGGCCGAAAGTGCGGTGGCGGCGGCGCGGGCGCTGTTAGAGCAGCGGCAAAGTGAAATGCGCGCCGCGCAGTCGGTGGTAAAACAGCGTGAGGCGGAACTGCAGTCGGTCTCTAAACGCCACGTCCGCTCCCGTTCGCTATCTCAGCGTGGGGCTGTGTCTGAGCAACAGCTGGATGACGACAGGGCTGCGGCAGAAAGCGCACGCGCTGCACTGGAATCCGCAAAGGCGCAGGTCTCTGCGGCAAAAGCCGCCATTGAAGCCGCTCGTACCAGTATCATTCAGGCGCAAACCCGCGTAGAAGCCGCGCAGGCTACCGAACGTCGTATTGCGGCTGATATTGATGACAGCGAGTTGAAAGCCCCGCGCGATGGCCGC
This sequence comes from Citrobacter sp. Cpo037, assembly GCF_030332945.1. Classification (NCBI taxonomy): domain Bacteria; kingdom Pseudomonadati; phylum Pseudomonadota; class Gammaproteobacteria; order Enterobacterales; family Enterobacteriaceae; genus Citrobacter; species Citrobacter sp. Cpo037. The sequence goes on along the minus strand of NZ_JAOWGW010000040.1, from coordinate 152,025 downwards.
GTACAGTACCGCGTCGCTGAACCGGGCGAGGTGCTTTCCGCAGGCGGTCGCGTGCTGAATATGGTCGATCTCAGCGATGTCTACATGACGTTCTTCTTGCCAACCGAACAGGCTGGTTTACTGAAGATTGGCGGAGAAGCGCGGCTGGTGCTGGATGCTGCGCCGGATCTGCGTATTCCGGCGACCATCAGCTTTGTGGCTAGCGTCGCGCAGTTCACGCCGAAAACGGTCGAAACCAGCGATGAACGGCTGAAACTGATGTTTCGCGTCAAAGCGCGTATCCCGCCAGAGCTGTTGCAGCAGCATCTGGAGTACGTGAAAACCGGTCTGCCGGGCATGGCGTGGGTGCGTGTTGATGAAAGTCGCGCCTGGCCTGACGACCTGGTGGTGAGGTTGCCGCAATGACGCATCTGGCGCTGGTTCCCGTTCCTCCCGTGGCGCACCTTGACGGCGTGAGTCAGCATTACGGGAAAACGGTAGCGCTGAACAATATCACGCTGGATATCCCTGCCCGCTGTATGGTGGGGCTGATTGGCCCGGATGGCGTCGGAAAATCGAGCCTGCTGTCGCTCATCTCCGGCGCGCGGGTCATTGAACACGGCAACGTGATGGTGTTGGGTGGCGATATGCGCGACCCAAAACATCGCCGGGATGTCTGCCCGCGCATTGCCTGGATGCCACAAGGGCTGGGGAAAAACCTGTATCACACGCTGTCGGTATATGAGAACGTCGATTTCTTTGCCCGCCTGTTTGGGCATGACAAAGCGGAGCGTGAGGCGCGGATTACCGAGCTGCTGAATAGCACCGGACTGGCACCGTTTCGCGACCGTCCTGCCGGGAAACTCTCGGGCGGGATGAAGCAAAAGTTGGGGTTGTGCTGCGCGTTAATCCACGACCCGGAACTGTTAATTCTCGATGAACCCACCACCGGGGTCGACCCGCTGTCCCGCGCCCAGTTCTGGGATCTGATTAACAGCATTCGCCAGCGGCAGACCAACATGAGCGTGCTGGTGGCGACCGCTTACATGGAAGAAGCTGAGCGCTTTGACTGGCTGGTGGCGATGAACGCCGGGGAGGTGTTAGCCACCGGGAGCGCGCAGCAGCTACGTGAGCAAACCAACAGCAACACGCTGGAGCAGGCGTTTATCGCGCTGTTACCTGAAGCCCAGCGGCAGGCACATAAACCGGTAGTGATCCCGCCGTATCACGCTGAGCAGGAAGAGATTGCCATCGAGGCGAAAAACCTGACCATGCGCTTCGGTAAATTTGTGGCGGTGGACCACGTTAACTTCCGCATTCCGCGCGGGGAAATCTTCGGTTTTCTCGGCTCCAACGGCTGCGGTAAATCCACCACCATGAAAATGCTCACCGGACTGCTGCCCGCAAGCGAAGGCGAGGCGTGGCTGTTTGGGCAAGCGGTTGACCCGAAAAATATCGATACCCGCCGCCGGGTAGGCTATATGTCGCAGGCATTTTCGCTCTACAGCGAGCTGACCGTCCGGCAAAACCTCGAACTACATGCGCGGCTGTTCCATATCCCCGAAGCAGAAATCCCTGGTCGGGTGCAGGAGATGAGTGAGCGCTTTTCGCTGACCGATGTCGAAGATGCGCTGCCCGGTGCGCTGCCGTTGGGGATCCGTCAACGCCTGTCGCTGGCGGTGGCGGTGATCCATCGCCCGGAGATGCTCATTCTTGATGAACCGACCTCCGGGGTCGATCCGGTGGCGAGGGATATGTTCTGGCAACTGATGGTCGACCTGTCGCGCCAGGATAAAGTGACCATTTTTATCTCCACCCACTTTATGAACGAAGCGGAGCGCTGCGACCGCATGTCGCTGATGCACGCCGGAAAAGTACTGGCCAGCGGTACGCCGCAGGAGCTGGTGAAACAGCGTGGAGCTGCCAGTCTGGAAGAGGCGTTTATCTCCTGGTTGCAGGAAGCGGCAGGCCCGGCGCCGGAAACTCAGTTGGCGCCAGCCAATGTCCCGACAGTGCATGAAAACAGTAAGCCGCCGCGGCAAGGCTTTAGCCTGCGACGCTTGTTCAGCTTCAGCCGCCGCGAGGCGCTGGAGCTACGACGTGACCCGGTACGCTCCACGCTGGCGCTGATGGGCACAGTGATCCTGATGCTTATCATGGGCTACGGCATCAGCATGGATGTAGAAAACCTGCGTTTTTCGGTGCTCGATCGTGACCAGACCGTCAGCAGCCAGGCGTGGACGCTGAATCTGGCGGGATCGCGCTATTTTATCGAGCAACCGCCGCTCAGCAGTTATGACGAGCTGGACAAACGGATGCGCTCAGGCGAAGTTGCGGTAGCAATTGAAATTCCGCCAAATTTTGGCCGCGACATCGCGCGTGGAACGCCGGTGAAGATTGGCGTCTGGGTCGATGGCGCAATGCCAAGCCGCGCTGAAACGGTCAGGGGTTACGTGCAGGCGATGCACCAGACCTGGCTGCAGGATGTGATGGCGCGCCAGCCCAATGCCAGCGGGCAAAACGGGCTGATGACCATTGAAACTCGCTATCGTTACAACCCGGATGTGAAGAGTCTACCGGCGATTGTTCCGGCAGTGATCCCACTGCTGTTGATGATGATCCCCTCCATGCTCAGTGCCCTCAGCGTGGTGCGTGAGAAAGAGCTGGGGTCGATTATCAACCTGTACGTTACGCCCACGACCCGCAGCGAGTTTTTACTCGGCAAACAGTTGCCGTACATCGTGCTGGGTATGCTGAACTTCCTGCTGTTGTGCGCGCTGTCGGTGTTTGTGTTCGGCGTCCCGCATAAGGGGAGCTTTGTGACCCTGACGCTGGCAGCGCTGCTGTACGTCATCATTGCCACCGGGCTGGGGCTGTTAATCTCCACGTTTATGAAAAGCCAGATCGCGGCCATTTTTGGTACGGCGATTATTACATTGATCCCGGCGACGCAGTTTTCCGGAATGATCGATCCAGTTGCCTCGCTGGAAGGGCCGGGTCGCTGGATTGGTGAAATTTATCCGACCAGCCATTTTCTGACCATCGCGCGTGGAACGTTCTCTAAAGCGTTGGATCTGACCGATCTCTGGCCGCTGTTTATTCCGCTGGCGGTAGCCATTCCGGTGGTGATTGGTCTGAGCGTATTACTGCTGAAAAAACAGGAGGGGTGATGCGCCGATTACGCAATATTTATAACCTCGGCATCAAAGAGTTGCGCAGCCTGCTGGGTGACAAAGCGATGCTGACGCTGATCGTCTTCGCCTTCACGGTTTCGGTTTATTCTTCCGCGACCGTCCTGCCGGGTTCGCTGCATCTGGCACCGATTGCTATTGCCGATATGGACCAGTCGCAGTTGTCGAATCGGATTGTGAATAGCTTTTATCGCCCGTGGTTTTTACCGCCGGAGATGATCACTGCCGATGAAATGGATGCCGGGCTGGACGCCGGGCGCTATACCTTCGCCGTAAACATTCCGCCTGACTTTCAGCGTGATGTGCTGGCCGGACGACAACCGGATATACAGGTTAACGTCGATGCCACGCGGATGAGCCAGGCGTTTACCGGCAACAGCTATATCCAGAATATCATCAGCGGCGAGGTAAACAGCTTTGTGGCGCGTTACCGCGATAACAATGAGCCGCCGGTGGCACTGGAAATGCGCATGCGCTTTAACCCTAATCTGGAACCCGCCCGTTTTGGCGCGGTGATGGCGATCATCAATAACATCACCATGCTGGCGATCGTGCTTACCGGGTCGGCGCTGATTCGCGAGCGCGAGCACGGGACTATTGAGCATCTGCTGGTGATGCCGGTGACGCCGTTTGAGATTATGATGGCAAAAATCTGGTCGATGGGGCTGGTGGTGCTGGTGGTTTCCGGTCTGTCGCTGATGCTGATGGTGAAAGGCGTGCTCGGGGTGCCGATTGAAGGTTCAATTCCGTTGTTTATGCTGGGCGTGGCGCTGAGCCTGTTCGCCACCACCTCGATCGGCATTTTTATGGGCACGCTGGCGCGTTCCATGCCGCAGTTGGGACTGCTGATGATTCTGGTGCTGCTGCCGTTACAGATGCTCTCAGGTGGCTCCACACCGCGTGAAAGCATGCCGCAGGCGGTGCAGGACATTATGCTGACCATGCCAACGACCCATTTTGTCAGCCTCGCGCAGGCGATACTTTACCGCGGCGCAGGGTTTGACATTGTCTGGCCGCAGTTTCTGACGCTGCTGGCGATTGGTAGCGCGTTCTTCCTGATAGCACTGCTGCGTTTCAGAAAGACGATTGGCACGATGGCGTAATCATTATTGCCGGGGCGCTTCGCTTGCCTGGCCTACAGACGGTAACAGACGTAGGCCGGATAAGGCGTAGCCGCCATCCGGCATCCCACAACGAAACAGGCAATTACTCTTCTTTCGGCAGGCACTGTAAATGGCCGTGGCGCACGCCGCGCTGGGAAATCACGTCATCGGCAAAATGCTGCACATCGCCCATGTCGCCTTTTAGCACGGCGATTTCCAGGCAGTCGTCATGGTTGATGTGCACGTGCAGCGTGGCGACCGATAAATCGTGATGGTGGTGTTGGGTAGAAACAATACGGCTGGCCAGATCACGCTTCTCATGCTCATAAACATACGAGAGCACCGCGAAGCCCTGAGTGCCGTGTTCAAGGGTAGTTTCCTGCGCCAGTGCGCCACGCAGAATATCGCGGATCGCTTCGGAACGGTTGTTGTAGCCACGGCGCTGACTCAGGCCGTCAAGCGTTTCCAGTAAATCGTCATCGAGGGTAATGGTGACTCGTTGCATCTGCAGTTAACCTTTCATGTGGCGCGTTGGCGCACAGGGTGTAAGGGGAATAGCGTATTTTGTAACACACGTCCGGCATCCGGGGAAAAGGTTAATGTTCTCGCAATAAACGCAGCAGAGTACTGACCTGTTCATCCAGCGGGGCAAGCGTATCTTTAACGATCAGATGCAAAGGCGTGGCGCGGCGAGCGCCATGGCTTAACGGCAGTGGGCGTAAAAGTCCCTGGTCAAGCTGCGTCTGAATGCGTTCTTCGGGCAGCCAGCCGTAACCGACCTGATACATCACCGCATCAATCGCGGCATCAATGGTCGAGAAGGTCCAGGCATCACGCGCCGGTTGTTGTGGGTTGTCGCGATCGGCAATGCGAATCAGCGGCCAGGCGCGTAATGCGTCTTCATTCAGCGGCGCATCCAGCATGCAGAGTGGGTGATCGCGGTGGGCCACGGCCACGAAGTCAATATTCATCAGCCATTCGCCGCGTCCGGTGACATCCTGACGCCGGGTCAGGACCATTACGTCCGCATCGGCATGTGCTGCCAGTCGAGCATCACCATTCTCCAGGACTTCGGTCAGACGCACCTGCGTTTGCGGCCAGGCCTGCTGAAACTGTTTGAGAATGGCGAACAGGCGTTTGCGTGGGAAGATGCTATCTACCATCAAATCCAGCCGCGTTCGCGTACCGTTTTGTAACGTTGCGGCCCGGGTTTCCACCCATAAAAAGGCCTTCAGCAACGGTTTGACCTGATTGAGCAATAGCTCTCCGGCCGGGGTCAGGACAGCCCTGCGGCCTTCCGGGGTCAGCAGCGTTACGCCAAGTCGCTCCTGTAACAGTGCCAGATTGTAGCTTACCGAAGACTGGCTACGGTTGGTCTCTTCCGCCGCTTTAGCGAAGCTGCCCAGCTCCACCACTTTCTCCAATAGGGCCCACTGCTCGAGGGTTGTTTTGTGCATAACTCATCTAATAATTGAATGAATTTGATGCAAACATAGCGTTATTCATCCAATTTTTGAAGCGTTAAGATCCTCACATCAAGTAAGAGGAGAACGAATATGAGCGCGTTTGATAAACATGATTTGAGGGGATTTGTCGGCAAACATCTGGTCTATACCTACGATAATGGCTGGAATTACGAGATCTACGTGAAAAACGACACTACGCTGGATTACCGCATTCACAGCGGTATTGTGGGAAATCGTTGGGTGAAAGATCAGCGGGCCTATATTGTGCGGGTCGGGGAGAGCGTTTATAAAATTTCGTGGACCGAACCGACCGGGACCGACGTCAGCCTGATCGTAAACCTGGGTGACAAACTCTTTCACGGCACCATCTTTTTCCCTCGCTGGGTGATCAATAATCCGGAAAAAACGGTCTGCTTCCAGAATGACCATATTCCGCTGATGATGTCGTACCGCGATGCCGGCCCGGCGTATCCCACCGAGGTGATTGATGAGTTCGCGACCATCACTTTCGTACGTGACTGCGGCGCGAACAACGATGACGTTATTGCCTGTGCGGCGAGCGAGCTGCCGAAAAACTTCCCGGAAAATTTACGCTAAGGCTTCCAGGCGCTGCACGGCGTCTGCGGTTAGGGTAAACGGCGTGGGGGTGCACACCGCCAGGCTCAGGGTATCGAGCTGGCACTGGCTGACGGAGAGTGAGGAAGTTAGCGCGGTACTGTCGACGCTGACGATTTGCCAGGCGCTACCGCCGCGCTGTTTCACGATAGCTTCTTTACGCGTCCAGATGCGCCAGAACGCCGCCAGCTGTTGCTCCGGGCGTTCGGCCTCGACTTCGGCATGTTCACCAAGACTGAATACCGTATTTGCCAGCGTTTGCCAGTTATCGCGCGGGCGCACGACTTCAATATCGCAGCCGACTTCCCCTTCGTCGCTGAGCAGCAGGGCGATATCATCACCGCTGTGGCTGAGATTGAACCACAGCGGCGTGTCAGCAGAAAAGGCCGGTTTTCCTTGCTCGCCATAGACGATGTCCGGTAATGGCGAAAGGGCATGGGAAAGCAGCACGCGACCTGCCAGCCAGCGCGCACGGCGAGCACCTTGCGGCGCTTGCTCACTTAGTGCGGCAGGCAGTGCGCCAGCGCTTAAAACAGAAACTTTCCCAAGAACGATCCGGTACATATCACGGCCAACGTTTAATGATGATAGAAGTATTTATGCCGCCAAACGCAAAGTTGTTGCTCTGCAAAAACTCGCAATCAATCTTGCGGGCTTCACCCATAATGTAATCCAGCGCGCCACAATTGGCATCTGGCTGACTCAAATTTAGCGTAGGCGCAAACCAGCCTTCACGCATCATTTGCAGACTCATCCAGGCCTCTAGTGCGCCACAAGCGCCAAGGGTATGTCCAAAATAGCTTTTAAGCGAGGATAGCGGAACATTATCACCATAAATTGCAGAGGTTGCCTGACTTTCTGCAACATCACCACGATCGGTTGCGGTTCCGTGCGCTGAAATATAGCCGATATCCCGGGCACTAATACCTGCCATATTCAGTGATTTTTCCATGCAAATCTGCATTGTTTCGCGCTGCGGCTGGGTGATATGGGCAGCATCGCAGTTAGTGGCAAAGCCAACGATTTCACCATAAATCGTTGCTCCGCGCGCTTTAGCGTGTTCCAGCTCTTCCAGCACTAGCGTACCTGCACCTTCTCCGATGACCAGACCATCGCGTTTTTCATCGAACGGGGATGGGGTGGTTTTCGGCTCGTCGTTGCGCTGGCTGGTTGCGAATAACGTATCAAACACGGCGGCTTCGGAAGGACACAGTTCTTCTGCGCCGCCGGCGACCATCACCGTTTGATAACCGTGTCGAATGGCTTCCCATGCATAACCAATTGCCTGGCTACCGGATGTGCAGGCGCTGGATGTCGGGATGACTCGCCCACGCAGACCGAAAAACAATCCGGTGTTAACGGCAGTGGTATGCGGCATCATTTGCACGTAGGTCGTGCCGGTGATGTTATTGGTGTGTTTCTCGGTCAGCATGGTCGCGAACTCGCTCACTGGACCGGTACTACCGGTTGATGAACCATAAGCGATCCCGGTTTCACCGTTAGTCAGTACCCGATCGCCAATCAGCCCGGCCTGCTCAAGCGCCAGCTCTGTTGCGCGGGTGGACATCAGCGATACGCGCCCCATGGCGCGAATTCGCTTGCGGGTATAGTGTTCCGGCAGAGTGAAGTCGTCGATCGGCGCTCCCAGCAGTGTGTGCAGTCCGTCATAAACCTGCCACTCCGGCATTTTGCGTACCGCATTTTCATATGCCAATAACCTGGCGGAGACAGCCTGCCAGTTTTCCCCAAAGGCGGTGACGCCGCCCATGCCTGTAATCACGACACGACGTGTCATAACATCCCTCCATTGATGGAAATCACCTGGCGAGTTACATAGCCCGCCACATCCGACATTAAATAACTGGCAAGCCCGGCGACTTCTTCAGCCTGACCTATTCGTTTCATGGGAATCATCGACATCGCCTCTTTCAATGCGGCTTCTTCCATCTCGATCATCCCGGTATCAATGAGTCCCGGCGCAATGCAGTTTACGGTAATTTTGCGTTTTGCCAGTTCGATAGCCAGCGCTTTGGTGGCACCAATAATTCCGGCTTTTGCCGCACTGTAATTGACCTGACCGCGGTTGCCCATCACGCCCGAAACCGAAGACAGTGTGATGATACGGCCCCCCTGGCGTGCGCTGATCATCGGCATAATGCACGGATGAATGACGTTGTAAAAGCTGTCGAGGTTGGTATGGATCACCGAATCCCAGTCGTTATCACTGAGCGCGGGGAAAGCGGCATCCCGAGTGACTCCAGCGTTGCTGACAATGCCGTACCATGCGCCGTTTGCCTCAATATCTTGCGACAGTATTTCACGGCACTGCTCGCGATTGGCAACGTCAAATGTCAACAGGCGCCCTACGCCGCCAGCGGCGAGGATAGCATCCAGCGTTTCTTGTGCTCCTTGCACATCGCGATGATAGTGTACGCCGACCACAAAACCGTCCGCGGCCAGTTGTCTGGCGATGGCGCGACCGATACCTTTGCTGGCACCCGTAACTAAAACTGAACGGCTCATGTGGACGCTCCTTGTTGAAATAGCGTGTTAATTTCTTCTGATGTTGGCTGGAAGGTGTTGACTCGACCGGTTGCCAGCGTCTCGTTGTCTGCCTGGATGGCACATTCAAAGCTACCGAATCGTGCATCCTGCATCAGCAATTTGACATGGATGCTCAGCTTCTTCCCGGCAGGCAGAACACCAGTAGCACAGACTAACTCACGTGCGCCCAGTACCATGCCTAACGTAATACTCGCCTGACCTTGTTGCTGGCGGTGCCAGCCAGACCAGACGCCAATGGTCTGCGCCATCAGTTCTAGTGCGAACCAGCCAGGCAGATTGCCATCAGGGTCGAGAAAAGGGGCCAGTACGCTGTTTGCTGATACTGTCACGTGGCAGGTGGCGGTTTCGTCCGCCACACTGACGACCTCTTCAAGAAGCAGCATCGGCGCATCATGCGGTAAATAGTCACCCGGTGGTAAAAAGTGGCTCATGAGGTTCTCCCGAGCAGGATGCTGGCATTATTGCCACCGAAGGCAAATGAATTAGACAAGATAACCGGGCGAGTCAGCGACTGCGGCTGTTCAATGATGCCGCAGGCTGGCAATGTTTCATCGCGTGGCGATTGGCTAAAATCCTGCGGTGGCAGCGGCAGTTCGCGTTGCAGAATCAGCATACTGATCGCTGCTTCGGTGATCCCCGCAGCGCCCAGCGTGTGCCCGGTCAGATGTTTGGTTGAACTGCACGGGACCGTTTCGCCAAATAGCGCGCTCACGACGTTGGACTCAATCTGATCATTTAACGGTGTGGCGGTTCCGTGCAGATTGATATAGCCCACGTGTTCCGGCGTCATTCCTGCGTCGTTAAGCGCCTGGCCGATGGCGCGAATGGCACCTTCCCCCTGTGGATGGGGAGCCGAAATATGGTACGCGTCGCTGGATTCGCCGACGCCAAGGAGCGCGATAGGCTGTGGCTCGCGGGTTAATACCATCAATGCGGCGCCTTCGCCAATGGTGATCCCACAACGGTCGCGGCCAAACGGCTGACACAGCGTTGGGGAGAGTGATTCCAGACTGTGGAATCCGTTGATTGGCATTCGGCTTAGCGTATCCGCACCGCCGACAATGGCGATATCGACCAGACCTGATTCGATCAAACGACGTCCGCTCATGATAGCCCTTGCACTGGACGAGCAGGCGGTTGAGAGCGTAAAGGCCGGGCCATCCAGCGCCAGCCAGTGGCTAAGAAAACGCGACGGATCGCCCAGTTCCTGTTGCGGATAGCGCCAGTCAGTGCTCTCTTTGCCGTTGAGCATCAAATCTACGTGAACGTCACCCTCATCCAGACCGGAGGTGCTGGTGCCGAGAACAACAGCAATACGATCGCGACCAAATCGGGCGATAGCGTCGTCCACCTGTGGCTGGATTTGCATCAGTGCTGCCAACAATAGCTGGTTGTTGCGCGAACGATGAGCGCTAAAGTGCTGAGGAATAGCGGGCAGCTCACCGTCAACGCCTGCTAACACTGCGGATGGGTGTCCTTGCAGCCAGCCCGTGCGCGGGCGCATTCCCGGCGCTACGCCACGAGTGAGGTTGGCTGCGATTTCATCAGTGTTATTGCCCAACGCATTAATCATGCCAACGGCAGAAATGTAGATCATCTCAGTCACCCAGGTATTGAATGGTGATGTGGTATTTAAAAACGTGCTGTTCAATGCTGATCGGTTCGCGTTTTCCTTTTCGATTCAGATACGTGATTTCCGTGACCACTTTGCCGCGGGCATTGCGCAGCTCACGCGTGTCACCCGTATCGACGAGCGTCCAGCCTGTGGGTAATTGCGGTTGCCAGGCGCTAATCGGCCAGTGACTGAGCATCACGTCAGCCAGCACCTGGCTGGCTGGCGGCAATTGTGGAACGATGATCGATTGCTCGGTGTGCAGTCCTTTTTCATCGTAAGTCACGAGGAACAGGCGAATGCCGACTGATGACAGCCCGGCAAGTGTGATTTTCTTGTCATCAGCATTGAGCATGACCAACAGTGACTGAGTTTTGCCGTTGAAACTTCCGGTTAGTAGCTGTTGTGAATTCACCGCGGGAGAAATCCCCGGGGCAGGTAGCGTTACACGAGTCCCCGGCTCTAACCAGGCTTGCGGGCGGCCTTTCTGTTCCGGCTGCGAGTGGCTGCAACCGGCCAGCAGCAACGTGGCGACGAGCGCAGCGGTACGCCAGAATGTCTGTTTAATCATCTTCTTTTTTTCTCTTTTTTTCCTGGCATAGCCAGCGGTGACAGCAGGAAGGCGGTGAAAATACCGCTCACTAGCACAATGCCAAAACTGCTGATTGCCTGAGTGGCGCTAAAGACCAGCACGCCGAGCGTCAGGAGCGTGGTCATCATCGCCAGCGTGATAGCCAGCAGCGATGTCAGTGGCGTACCGCGTGGATTACTAAAAAACAGCGTGTAGTTAATGCCAATTCCCAGTACCAGCACCAGTGCCAGCAGCGAGAACAGGTTGAGTGCATGACCGCTCAGGGCCAGTACCGCCAGACCGCAACCTAAAGACAGCACTGAGGGGACCAGGCTAATTAAGCCCTTACGCCAGCCAAGCCGAATGACGGCGCCACAGGCAATCACCGCCAGCGCAATGCACAGCAGACCGGTCAGAATATGGCGATAAAGGGCAAACAGATTGTCAAAGCTGCTCTTACGATCCACCCACGCCACGCCGGAATATTTCGCGCTGAGCGTATTTAAAGCATCACTTTGTTTCACCCCTTCAACGGGAACCAGTACGCTGCTTTCGCCATCAGCCAGAGACAACCATAGCAAGCGCCAGCCTTCACTGGCCGGGCTGGCAAGCCAGGCATCGACGGTTACGGGCATGGCGCTAAGATCGGGGTTCACCGTTGCCAGACCGGCGTTGTTTAAGGCTTTCGTGATGGCGGGCGCGGCATCTTTTAGCAGAGACAGATCCTGCTGTTGCCGGGCGAGTGAATTGAGCGGAATGGTGCGATATCCGCTGAGTAACCCGTCTTTTTTTGCCTGTTCCAGCGTGGGGATAAAGGTTTCCAGCCGCTCCAGCGTTTGCTGAGCGGATTTGCCGTACACCACAAACCACTTCTGGTCGACGCTTTGCCCGGTCAGGGCGGTAATCGCTTTTTCCTGAGCAAGAATTTCCTGCGGCAGCGCCTGTAACTGGGAGATATCATCGTCTACGCGTAGCGTCGCCATACCTGCCAACGAGAACAACGCCAGCGCCACCGGCAGGCCAACGGATAATTTCTTATTCCGCCGCCATGCAGCAAGCCAGCGTAGCATGAGTACCATTGCCGGCACTGGGCGTACCGGCAACCGACGACACAACCACGGGTGCCAGAAAATGACCGTCAGGCAGGAGGCGCTCAGACCTACCGCCGCGAATACCGCCATCTGGCGAATACCGGGGAAGGGGGCCAGCATCATAATCAGATAAGCCGCTACGGTGGTGAGTAGAGCCAGGAGCAGGGCATTGCGCACTTTGGCAAGGCTTTGCCATGGCGATGTTTCCGCACCGTGCACCATCCGTTCGGTCAAATAGTAGAGCGTATAGTCGGCGGAAATACCGATGATGCTCATGCTCATCACCAGCGTCATCAGATGGAGCTCGCCAAAAATCAGCAGCGTGACGACGGTCCCCGCCAGCGCACCAATGCCAATCGAAATCAGGCACAGCAGCAGCGGACGCAGCGAACGAAATACAGCCACGATGAGCAGGATCACCCCGAGCACAGTGGCTATGCCGAGGGTAGAGATATCTTGTTTCGCCTGCTGGCTGGCGTAATCGCTATAGAACAGCGTCCCGCGAGACAGTAGTTGAGCCTGTGGATAGTGGGCTTTGAGCTCACTTTCCAGCGTATTCAGCGTGGTGACCAATTGATGCGTCTGTTGCATATCAAACGATGAGCCGGTCAACTCGCCATGTAACAGATACCAATAGTTGCCTTGCTCATCCTGGGTGACAAGCCAGCCGTCCATCAGGCGCAGACGCTGCCCGGTTTTGGCCATGGCCAGCTGCGAGCCTCGCATCAGCATGAAGGGATCGTTTTGTAGCTCTTTGCCACTGACGCCGGAGAATGCGGAGTAAAGTTGGGACAGGATCCACTGGGCCTGTGCTTCGCCGCCGTTTTGCAGCCGGGCGCGGGTCTCGTTATCTATCAGTCCGTTACGATGTTGCCAGAAGAATGCCCCCCAGGCCTGCTGGCTGTCGGCATCCATTGGACCTTTTACCTGGGCTAGCGCGTGCGATTTTTGCAGTAAAGCCAGCCAGTCCCGGGCTATCGCTGGGTCCGGTTGCTTACCGGGACTCACCAGCCAGACCACCTGACGGTCAAGGCGCTGCATAAATCCCTCGTTCAGATCCGGAGGTATAGCGCCCAGCGTCTGCTTTGGCAACATGGCCAGCACGCTGCTGTTAAGGCGGGCCTGAGGTAGCAACGTCAGAAAGATGCCCAGCAGAAGCAGGCAGACGACTCCCCATAACAGCGCGGGGCGTTTACTGGGCGGCAAAGCGTTGGCGTTCGTCATCGGTCAGTTGCGCTGGCGTTAGTTGGTGTTGGGAAAGCGCGATATCGGTGCGATCCCCCTGCTTATCGTTGAGATGAATGCTCTCCAGGTAAGTCTTTCCGGCTAAATCAATCGTCGCAAAAATCTTATCCAGCGGTGTGGTGATTGGCGTCAGGCGTAGCGTCCAGCGACCTTCTCCTAAGTCTGCAAACTCCACGCGGAAGTTTTGTTCCAGCACTTTACGATCCGCCTGGAATAACGCCCGTAGCAGATGATTAAACTGGAACATTTGCGGGTTATTCTCAGCGGTAATGGTCTGCGGTGGTTGACCGTTAATTGCCTGAACCATCCGTTTGTCGTCCAGCAGCAGCTGCATCGGGAACGGGGACGTTTGATCCCACAGCAACCCCTGGTCGCGGGCGATCAACATCTTGCCCTGAGATCGCAGCGGCTGCGGCAGATCCTTTATCGTCCGGGTTTGATCGAAGTGGGCGCGAACCACCGGTTGTTCGGTAAAACGCTGTTGTAGGGAGTCGAGCGTCAGGGCACTGACGAAAGGGCTGACGAGCAGCACGAGCAATGACCATAATTTCATGGTGTCACTCCCATCCGTTCAAACAGAATATCCGGGCTGACAAAGCACAGTTCACGGCTTTTTTCGTCGACGGCGACCTGGATGGTGTAGCCTGTTGTGGCGCGTTTACCTGTTTCGGCATCAAAAATTTCGTAGCCGATACGCAGGCGATTTTCGTACTCTTTAATTTGGGCGCGTACACGGATACGCTGCTCGAAAGTCAGCGCATTGCGATACTTCACCCGAGTGTCGACCACGGGCCACAGATAGCCAGATTCTTTCATCTGCCGATAGCCATAATCGAATTGGTTCAGCAGTGCCTCACGGGCAATCTCGAAGTAACGGAAGTAGTTACCATGCCACGCTACGCCCATCATATCGACGTCGTGAAACGGAATAGTTAGCTCGACTTCAGCCGTAAAGCGGGGATCGTTAAGCACCCTTTACTCCTTGTCATTGGTATCCGGCAGTTGCCAGAAATCGAAAAAGTTAAACCAGTCGAGGGGCGACTGAAGCGCATAGTGCTCAAGGCGTTCGGCGTAGCGATCGACAGTATTCTGTAATGCCTGTTGTCGTGTGGCGCGCGGTAAGAGCAGTGGGTCGGCAAACGGTTCGCAGTAGATGTGGAGTTTCTCCTGCTGGCGCAGGGCAAAAATCAGATCTACAGGGCAGCGTAAAATAGACGCGAGAATAAACGGGCCCTGAGGGAATGGCGCGTTTTGCCCCATAAAGCGGCTCCAGCACACGCGCCACTCGCCGCCGCGTTGGGGATTGACTGCGATGCGATCGCCTACGATGGCTACCCATTCACCGCGCTCCAGTTTCTCTTTGAGCAGAATGGCAGTATCTGGACCAATACTGTTCACCGGGAGCAGATTTAATCCAGCCTGCGGGGCCATCTCTTGCATGATTTGTTTAAAGCGTTGGGCGTTATCGCTAAATACCAGCGCATTGATTGTTTTACTGCCCTGTAGCTGGGCCAGTGCCCGACAGGCCTCGACATCGCCAAGATGTGAAGCCAGTAGCAGTTTTCCCCGAGGATCGCTGATATTCAGCGTCGTTTCTGCACCTGGTGCAAAAATCACATCGCGACCGAAGTGCAGCTCACCGCGCCAGCTGGCAATCTTATCCAGCATCGCGCCGCCAAAACGCAGGAAATGCTGATAACTGGTCAGGTTTGGCGGTACTGGCATCCGCCGTGTGATCAGTTGCGCCCTTACGCGGCTAATCCAGCGTTGAGAGGCTTTTCGGGCAGTTGAAGCGCTGAGCCAGTATACGCCGACGACCGGATACAGCAGCAGGGAGAAGGCTTTGCGACCCAGTACACGCCAGACCAGTAGCATCAGGCGCATTCCCCACAACCCTTTGACTTCCTGTTGCTGCGCCCAGTGTGTCGATGAACGACGACAAAGCAGGGAGGGGATGCGTGGCAACATGCCAAAGAACAGGCGAGTGTGCATCAATGAAATGTGCAAATTGTCTTTAAGCGCGTCGAAATGGGATAGCCCGTCCTGCGGATAGGTGACTCGCGTGGGGATAAAATAGCTGGTGTTGCCTTGCCAGTAGAGGCGCACCATCACTTCAGTATCAAAATCCATCCGTTTGCCGAGCGTTACGCGCTGTGCCAGTTGCAGCGTAGGGGCCACCGGATATACCCGAAAGCCGCACATACTGTCTTTGAGTTGCAACGAGAGCGTTTCTATCCACACCCAGATATGGGTTACCCAACGACCGTACAGGCGCGAGCGAGGAACCGAATCATCGTAAATCGGTTGTCCGGAAATCAGTGCTGTCGGATGTTCTTTTGCCAATGCAAGCAGCCTGGGAATATCTTCAATGGCATGTTGCCCGTCGGCATCGACCTGCACGGCATGACTGAACCCGGCATCTGCCGCCGTCTGCATTCCGCGAATAACCGCTGCGCCTTTGCCTGCGTTGATGGGCAGGCGAATTAACGTCAGATTGCTGTATTCTGCCGCCAGGCGTGCCAGTTCATCTCGTGTAGTCTCGTCGCTGCCATCGTCCACCACAATGCAGGGGAGATTGAACGGCCGAAGACGATCCAACACGTCTGACATCATCGCGCCGTGGTTGTAGCAGGGGATCAACACGCATGGGGAAAAGGTCAGCGGCATAACCGAATCTTCCCGCTGCTGGCGGTATGGCGCACGTCACCGTCGTGGCGCTGGTAGCTAAAAGAGAGCATCTGACGCGCTTCCTGCCAGCTCAGACTCAGGGTGACGGTGGCCTCTGGCAATAGCGGTGACTGGAACTTCACGTTTTGAATACTGTGAAAACGCCAGCCTGGGACCAGCAGCGTGGTGGCGTAATCCATCGCCCAGTTCAGCTGTGCAACGCCCGGCAGCAGTGGCTGCACGCTAAAATGCCCGCTGAACCAAAACAGAGACGGGTCGAGTTGTAAAACAATCTCAGCCTGATGAGGCAGTGCCTGATGGCGCTCGATTTCATGGGGTTTCATGAAATAACTCCTGTAATTGCGCATAGACACGCTTGTTCATACTGTTGACCGGAATCTCATCAATCACCCGCCAGTAGCGGGGAACCGCGACAGGCTCCAGCCAGGGCAGCAGCGATCGTCGCCAGGTCAGTTCTTGCGGTTTACCACCGCACTCAAGCCAGCGTTGCCGGGCTTCGTCATTCAGTACCAGCAGGACGCCAACGCCCTGACGTCCTCCACGTGAGACCGGCAATGCCGCGACTTCACAGATACCATCCAGTGCCAGTAAACGTTGCTCCACTTCGCTGAGTGAAATGCGTTTCTCTTCAATTTTGACCACCCGCCCGCGTCTGCCCATCAGGCGGAACTGTCCGTTTTCGATAAACTGCAGAACATCATCGAGTAACAGGCCATCATCAGCGTTAATTAGCGGTGAAAACACACGAAATGCGTCGTCTTCTGGCTGGAATCTGACGCCGGGAAAAGGCAGCCATGCCACATCATCCTGGTGGCGATAGCGCCACGCAAGGATCCCGGTTTCAGTGCTGCCGTAGATCTCATCGGGCCAGACATTAAGCCAGTCAGCAGCCTGCGTGACGTCCTGCCAGGGCAGCATACCGCCCGCAGACAGAATTAGTTCTACCGGCGGCGGTGTCAGGTTGTGGTCGAGGCGTTTCAGAAACGCCGGGCTGCTGATAAACGCATACCGATGCTCAGCGCTCAGCGCCGCCAGTTGTTCGGCATACCAAAGCATCGCCGCGTGCAGCGGCAGGCCTAAGGCCATCGGCAAAAATATACGGAACGTCAGGCCATACAGGTGTTGCGGTACCACTGACGCGACCACCCGGCAACCTGCCAGACGATCGGCAAAGCGTGTAGCGAGCAATGCCGCTTCGCTATCCAGACGAGCGATCGGTTTGATCACGCGTTTCGGCTGGCCGGTCGAACCGGAAGTGAATAGCTCCACAAAGGCGTCACTGCGTATTGCCGGGAACGTGATGTCGTGAGCCACGGATGTCATGGCGGAGTTGACCACCCGCAGCGTTCCCTGCCAGTCCATCGCTTTATCGCTCAGTACGCCGTCAAACAGCAAGTGCTGCTCGTTTAACAACGAAACGCGACAATGTCCTGGGATCACCGGTGTTTTGCCGGCATGGAGTGTTGCCAGCAGTGCGACGATGAATAAATAGCTGTTCTCGAAGCACAATGCCCAGCGTTCACCTTCCTGCTGTCGCAGATATGCTATCAAATGGGCCACATCATGGCGCAGATGGCCAAGCGTCCAGGTATGCTCTTCCTGCCACGCAACAGGAACGTCGTCCGGACGTGGGGCACAGAGCCATTGAGCGAGTGTGAGGGGCTGCTTCATTGGGTATCTCGTTTTATCACCAGTTGGCGAATTAACCACTCGCCTACCATCAATGTTCCCATTAGCAGATAGGAAACCATGCCGTTCCAGGTGGTCCACAGGGTCATATCGCCATTCAGTGCGGTAAAGAGCGCAACGCTGCCATTGATGATGAAAAAGGCGCACCAGATTTGTGTCACACGGCGCGTGTAGCGCACGCCCGCATCGGGCAGATTTGGGTCGCGCAGTCGTGCCAGACGTTCAACAATGGGCATTGCTGACCATAACGATCCACCAAAAACCGACAGCATAACGGCGTTTACCACTACCGGATAAAACAGCAGCAGCTGGTGCGTTTTGAGCAGATAACTGGCAATGCACAAGGTTATACCCGCGACCGCCACTACCTGTGTCACGACGCGCAGCGGCCCCGCCTGTCGCCGGGTCTGGCGAAAGCGTAAAAAAAGGAGTAGCGCCATCAACGGTAGCAACCAGTGCAGACTGTTATGCGCCAGGCCAAACCAGATCAAAAACGGCCAGGCCAGCAACAGTAGACCTGTCAGCAGTTGTACGACTGGCAACGAGCGTGTGCCCGACACGGAGAATTACGCTTCTTTGAGAAGGCGTTCTACCGCATCGACGACATCTTGTACGGTGCGTACTGCTTTGAACTCTTCCGGCTTGATTTTCTTACCGGTTTTCTTTTGCAGATGCACGATCATGTCGACGGCATCGATGCTATCGAGTTCCAAATCTTCGTACAGGCGCGCCTCAGGCTTGATATCTTGCGGATCAACTTCAAACAGCTTGACCAGCAGCGAGGAAACTTCAGCGTAAATGGCTTTTTGTTCGGTCATAACGGACTATCCTCAGGCACGTTGCGCGTGAATGAAAGATGCCAGCGTGGCGACGGAGAAGAAGTGCTGACGCATTTCTTCGCTCTCTGCTGAGAGGATCACGCCATACTCGTTTTTCACCGCCAGACCCAGCTCCAGGGCATCGATTGAGTCCAGACCTAAGCCATCGCCAAAGAGTGCCGCTTCGGTTTCAATATCATCAGCTGTCAGTTCGTCGAGATTCAATGTCGTTATAATGAGATTTTTGATTTCAAGATAAAGCGCTTGCATCATTAATTCCTGAAAGAGGTAAAGTACCTGGTTGTAATTGAAGCAAAAGATGCCGGTTCAACTGCCTTGCGGCCAGCGCCGGTTCTTGTGAGTTTGCGTCGTAAAATTGGTCGATCTTAACCCGTTCGTGTACTGAAATGGTAAACATCGGTTTTACAGATGGGACGTTGTACCATTGGCTTTCTTTATCCAGCATTTGTTCGCTGCAGTTAATAGTCACTATGCGTAAATCACTGCTGCAGCGCACGGCGATATTTGCTGCACCACGCTGTAACGTCATTGCTTCTCCGGGGCGTGTACGGGTTCCCTCGGGGAAAATTAAAATGGTATCGCCTTGCTCCAGACGTTGCTGGCAAGCGGGCAATAGCGCATCAGCCTGGCTGTTAATCAGATAATCTGCGGCCCGGACTACGCCGCCGAGAAAAGGATTTTTTAGTAGTGCACTTTTCACCAGACAGTCGGTTTCTGGCATGACCGAGGCCAGTAGGACATAGTCGATGAGCGTCGGGTGGTTGGCGACGACAAGACACCCTTGTTCGTTGCGTAAAATGTCTCGTCCTTCAATTTGGTAATCCAGCACGCCTAGCCGCTTCGCCACGGTTAAGAAGAGACGAAAACTGGCAGCGATACTGCGTCTGGCGATACGCCGACGTCGGGCTTTATCCCATACCGCGATCAGCAGGACGTTAAACCAAATCGTAGACAGGAGGAGCCCGCCGAGGCCAAACAGGGCAAAGCAAAAACCGGTCATCACCAGCCGCCATACCCGGTTAAGCCGCAGGATCATCGTGCTCATCCCTGACTCCACTGCCACTGTACGCGTTCGCCAGGCAGGGTAAACGCCCTGGCATCTTGTAAGTAATGTTGTAAAAACAACAGGCTTTGCGGCAATGTTGTCTCGCTCTGTGCGCTGTGTGGACGGGTTTCACATTGCCAGCTATCACCGGATTCAATAACCAGCGCGACGGCAAACGGCCATGTTGGCATGTCTGGTGGTAACTGTGGGTGATAAAACTCGGGCAGAAAACCGTCGAAATCGACCATCAATACGCGCTGATATCCCGCCTGCAACAGCCCGATGACTTCGCATAACCCCTGCTGGAATGTATCCCTGCCAGCAGAAAGCGAGGAGGAGACAATCGGTTTTTTCGCGGCGATGGTCAGGTTACCCACAGCAGAGTTATGGACAGAGAGGGCGAAATCGGTCGGTGAGAGCGCCTGCTCAGTCGCGAGAGCGTGCAGGATCCTGTAGTTACGCTCCAGTTCACCATGGCGGCTGGTATACAAAACGGCATTGATATCATGACGACGTAACATCGCCAGACCGCAATCGACGGCCAGTTTGCTGCCGGAACTGAGGCGGCGGGCTGTCATCATCGGTAACTCATTGAGCTTAGCCAACGGCGCGGTGGGATCGATGGCGTGCGAAAGCCGTGACCATTCATGCCACTGTTCTGTTTCGCTTAACCCAGGCGCCCTGGCCTGCCAGTCGATAATATTGAAAGCAAATTTCATCAACGCGTATCCGCGGTAAATCGGTTGTTCCGATTGTTTCTTATTTTTTCTTCTGACATATCAATAAAGTATGCCCAACACCTAAGTTATCGTGGCGTTCATCTACCTGAAAACCTGCCTGATTCAGATAGTGATAAAACTTCTCTACGCTGTAGAAACGGCTGTTGCCATTCGCCATACAGGTAAAATAAAGCGAAGACGCATTCAGGCTAAATGAGGCAGCCTCAAATTTTTGGGCATCCCAAAACAGCTCCATAATGCACAGCTTCGCGCCTGGCTTCATCACCCGAGCAACGTTGCTTAGCATAGCGATAATTTGTTCCGGGGAAAAACAGTCCAGGAATTGACTCATCCACCAGATATCAGCGCCGTCAGGTAAAGGCGAGTCGCTAAGCATATCCACAGCATGGAAATTTATGCGATGAGATAATCCTGCATTTTCTATATTTTCGCGGGCAAGTGCAATTTGTTGCGGCAAATCTAAGAGGGTGACTGTAATATTGTCATCATGTTGACAACAACGTAATGCCCATTTTCCGGTATTTCTGCCGACATCGTACAGGGTTGCAGGGGCGCTGGCGAATACATATGGCAATGCGGCATCAAATGCGCCATCTGAATAGTAATGATCAAAAGCAAACCAACTTTCACGCGCAGCCAGCGGTAATTGTGATAGCGCAGGATAGATTGTTGGCCAGTCGCCAAAAATTTTTAGTCCCGCGGGTTTTCCATCTTTCAACGCATTTTCAAGATAGAACAATCCTTGGTAGCAAACATCCTGAGTGAAGTCCATATTCACGCGCGTCATCGTGTCATGTAAAAGAAAATGACCGACTTTAGCGAGGTAATAATATCCTTCTTTGTGGGTAATGATTCGCCCACTTAACCCCATATCCAACAGGATGCTGGCGGCATATTCGTTGATGGTGCTGTTTTCGGTAATTTCGTCGAGCGTGGCGCCGCGTTTACCTTGCTTGTCTAGCCAGGTGAGTACTCCCGCATTTCGCAGACACAACGCGGTTTGAAAAAGCATAGGGGCAAAGGCGATACGTTGTGCTTCAGTAATGGCATCCAGTGCGCTAAGCGAATCCTGTTCGTACATGTGGGGACAACCTGTTAAATGGCAGATAATAAGAGTATCGGGCCTTTTCGGCCCGACTTTAGGCATAATTACAGATTGGCACCGGCTGACAGATTAAGCTGGATGTCTTTATCCAGATTGCGTACCCAGCGGTTATAGTTTTTGTGAATTTTTCCACCAGAGGCCTGCAGGTTGAGGCTGCTGTCGTATTTGATGTCATAGCTGGTGGCGGTATAAGTGATACGGACTTCAGCCACATGATCGCGGGTTTGTTGGCGAGCTTTAATAACACCTGGTCCGGCTTCAGACATGACCCATTGGCGTTGAATACCGGCTTTCAGGATCGCGGTTTTAACCTGGTCCTGAGTATGTCCCGCGCTCACACTGGTGTGAACTTGATCAATCGGCGCAGTACGTGCGCAACCCGCCAGAGCACCGACAACGGCAATGGCCGCAAACCACTTAATATACTGTTTCATTAAAGCTCCCTATCAAAGTACCGTTTATACGTGTTAAATAATAAACTCCGAAATCATGGGCACCTTGTATTGCCTATGATTATATTTAAGCTAAATTAGCATTTTATTTCATATGATTGGTAGCAAGGTAATGAGATGACCGGATAGTAATACCCCAGGACTTTCTTCAACGGAAATTTTTCAGCATCATCATTGGCGAGAAGTATAGAATTTTAGAGAAAATGTATCAAATAAAATAACCTTTAAAGATAAGTAGATAGTTTACGTTAAATGCTTTGGGGGGATTCATTTTTTTTATGCGTTTTGGCAAAGAAACCATCATCTTGGCTTATGTATTTTCTTTATAAAGAATGAAATCCCTTTCACTCTTTATTTAAGATAAGCTTCTATATATAACTACGTTGGCGTCATTTTAACGGTCATATAAAAATATAAAAACTACCTCGGTTGGTAGTTTTTCAGGGAAGCCGACTTTTGGGTCTGCCTGGCCCCAGCAAAATGGCCAGTTTGCTGCCGCCTGTGGTCGTTTCCATCCAGATTTTACATACGCTGGTTAACGGCACGGAGAGCAACATGCCGACCGGACCGAGCAGCCATCCCCATACCAACAGAGAGAGGAAGACGATTAGCGTCGATAATCCCAGCCGATGCCCCATCATTCGGGGTTCGAGAATGTTGCCAATCACCATATGCACCACCAGAAACAGTGCGCCAACCAGCACGCATTCGTAAATGCCATTAAATAGCAGTGCCTGGATCATGGGCGGGACGGCGGAAATGACCGAGCCAATGTTGGGCACGTAGTTCAACAGGAATGCCAGTACACCCCACATCAGAGCAAACTGAATCCCCATCAGTGCCAGTCCCAGCCAGATTATGGCACCGGTCCATAAGCTGAGCAGCGTTTTCAGCGCCAGATAGTGTGACACGCCCTTCAGCGCCCGATGTAGCCCCGCAATGTGGATTTGCGGATTATTCAACGCAAAACGCATCTTATAGGGGACATGACGCACCTCAAACAGCATAAAAACTACCGTCATCACCAGCAGAAAGACGCTGGCCATGGCACCAGAAAGACTCGTCATCAGCGTGGTTGTGAAGGTCATCAGCTTGTCAGAGTCCATGCGTTGCAGCATGCGCTCCGGGGACATATGCAGATTCAGAAAAGGCACCATCTCTTGCAAATACAGAACCTTGCGCGTTAGCTCCTTATTGTATTTTGGCAGCAGGTCCATGAATTCAGTGATTGATGACGCCAGCACGCCAACCAACGCCGTAAGAACGATCAGCATCACCACCACGACTAAGGTAATAGCGATTGGGCGACCGACTCCCCGGCGGATAAACCAGGTGACAAGTGGATTCAATACAATGGCAAAAAAGAGGGCCAGCAGCAGCTGCACAATGATATCCGCCGCAGCATGGATACCTGCGAGGATCACCACCAGAGCGGCCAGTTTGAGCAAAATGTGCAAACCCGTTTTATCGGGCTGGGTGGTTATCATGTCTTCTTCCTGTTTGCGTTTTTGCATTAAGTGTAGCGGCTGGCTTGCGACTGATATTCCTAAACTGGCTACTGATTTCTGCTCTGCAACATGGTAGAAATGAAACACTGTTGTGAAAACGTGGTGACCCTCCATGCCCGAACCCGTCGCTGAACCGACGCTTAGCGGTTTACGCCTGAACCTGCGTATTGTTTCTGTGGTGATGTTTAACTTCGCCAGCTACCTGACCATCGGCCTGCCGCTCGCGGTGTTGCCTGGCTACGTCCATGATGTAATGGGATTTAGCGCTTTCTGGGCTGGGCTGGTCATCAGCCTGCAATATTTCGCTACGCTGCTGAGCCGTCCGCATGCCGGTCGCTATGCCGATCTGCTGGGGCCAAAGAAGATTGTGGTATTTGGGCTGTGCGGCTGCTTTTTAAGTGGCCTGGGCTATTTACTGGCGGGATCAACGAACGGCTGGCCGTTGGCCAGTTTGCTGCTGCTATGTCTGGGGCGCGTGATTCTCGGGATCGGGCAAAGCTTTGCCGGGACCGGCTCTACGCTGTGGGGCGTGGGGGTGGTTGGCTCAATGCACATCGGACGGGTGATTTCCTGGAATGGCATCGTGACCTATGGCGCGATGGCGATAGGCGCGCCGCTGGGTGTTCTGTTTTATGCCTGGGGTGGCTTACAGGGGCTGGCGCTGACCGTGATGGGCGTGGCGCTGTTGGCAATCCTGCTGGCGCTCCCTCGTCCGGCGGTGAAGGCCAGCAAAGGCAAACCGTTGCCATTTCGCGCGGTGCTTGGGCGCGTCTGGTTGTACGGCATGGCGCTGGCCCTGGCCTCCGCTGGATTTGGGGTAATCGCTACCTTCATTACCTTGTTCTATGATGCCAAAGGCTGGGATGGCGCCGCATTCGCGCTGACGCTTTTTAGCTGCACGTTTGTCGGTACTCGTTTGTTGTTCCCAAATGGTATCAACCGCTTAGGCGGGCTGAATGTGGCGATGATCTGCTTTAGCGTCGAGATTGTCGGGCTGTTACTGGTCGGGATGGCTTCGATGCCGTGGATGGCGAAAATCGGCGTTCTGCTGGCTGGGGCTGGGTTCTCACTGGTTTTCCCAGCGCTGGGCGTGGTGGCGGTAAAAGCCGTTCCTCAGCAAAATCAGGGCGCTGCGCTGGCGACCTACACGGTGTTTATGGATTTATCACTGGGGGTTACCGGGCCGCTGGCCGGGCTGGTCATGACGTGGGCGGGTGTGCCGGTTATCTATCTGGCGGCGGCAGGGCTGGTAGCGGTGGCGTTATTGCTGACCTGGCGGTTAAAAAAACGGCCTCAGGTGGTGTCACCGGAGGCCGCGTCATCGTCTTAACCGTTACTGGATAACCAGCGTGTTAATGATGTTTTCTGCGGTAGTCTGCGCTTTTTGCTGATCGTCAGCAGGCAGCGTGATTTGCAGCGTCAGCAGTTGGTTGTCCACTTTACCCAACACCACGGAAGAGTATGCGGTCTGGCCTTTGGCCGAGATGATGCTGTCTAACTGCTGCAGCGTGTGGCCTTTCAACTCAATAGATTTATTGGTGACGACCTGCAGCTGAGGGTCACGGCTACGCTGCTGATCTTCCAGACGTTTTGCCAGCACGGCCAGATCTTCGTTGGTGTTGTCGCCAACAATCACAATCACCGCTTTCTGGCCGGTTGCGTCAGAATATACGTGCATATTGTTCGCCTGGGTGCCCAGCTTGCCGCTCTGATCGGTCATATCAGCTGGCAGGGAAAAACTGAGTTTGCCGTCCAGCAGGCTGACCGGTTGTCCGGTGGCGTTACTTTCTGCGGCAGCACCCTCGGCCGGCGCTTTTGTATCGCTATTATCACAGGCCGCAAGCCCCATAACCAGCAGGCCAATACCGACATATTTAACCAGATTGCGCATTGACTTCTTCCTTTCGATAAACGGCCATAACGGCTCATTCGTCCATCTTATCACAACTCGGAAAATGAACCTTTAACTCGTCTGCAATGCAGAGATTTCAGATTTATCTGCCAGCCTTTTCAGTAACATATTCAGCAGCACGCCATACATTGGCAGGAAGAAAATAATGCTGATCAGTACTTTGAAGCAGTAATCGACCAGTGCGATTTCCATCCAGTGCTCGGCCATAAAGGCATCCGGGCTGCGCCAGAAGGCGATAAAGAAGAAGGCCAACGTATCGCTGATATTGCCAAACAGCGTGGACGCCGTCGGTGCCAGCCACCAGCGACGGTTCTGACGCAGGCGATTAAAGACATGCACATCCAGAATTTGTCCCAGCGCGTAAGCCATAAAGCTGGCAGCGGCGATACGGGCGACAAACAGATTAAAGTGCAGCAGTGCGCCGAATCCTTGCCACGATCCCATATAGAACAGTGATGAAACGACATAGGAGATCAGCAGCGCGGGGATCATAACCGCAAAGATGATACGTCGAGCCAGCGGCGCGCCAAAAATACGCACGGTCAGGTCGGTCGCGAGGAAAATAAACGGAAAGCTAAACGCGCCCCATGTGGTATGGAAACCAAAAATGGAGATTGGAAGCTGCACCAGATAGTTGCTGGAGGTGATCACCAGCAGATGAAATAGCGATAGCCAGAACAACGCTTTTACGCGCTGAGTTTGTGTAAACGGAGTCATATTGTGACCTTTTTGTTGGATGGGGTGAGGGAACCCAATAAAAAACCGTCGCATGATACTGCTTTAAGAGCACATTGCAATGGTTGTTTTTCACGCAATCGTTAACCTGATTGGCTTACGCCACAACAGAGCGTAAAATAACGCCGTTTTTGTATGAATGAGACGACGATGAGCGACCTGTTTACTTCCCCCGACCATACTCTTGATGCCCAGGGGCTGCGCTGCCCGGAACCGGTAATGATGGTGCGTAAAACCGTACGCGGCATGCAGGCCGGTGAAACGCTGCTGATTGTCGCCGACGATCCGGCAACAACCCGCGATATTCCTGGCTTCTGTACCTTTATGGAACATGAGCTGGTGGCCAAAGAGACCGACTCGCTGCCGTACCGCTATCTGGTGCGCAAAGGGCAGTAATCTTGTTATGCCGGATGGCGCTAACGCTTCTCCGGCCTATAAAGACTGAGTAACCTGTAGGCCTGATAAGCGAAGCGCCATCAGGCGAGAAACAGGCACTACCCTTTACGCAATAATCGCAGCGCGTTAGCGGTCACCAGTACCGTTGCCCCCGTATCCGCCAGCACCGCCAGCCACAATCCGGTTATCCCGAGCAGCGTGGTGACGAGGAAAATCCCTTTCAGACCCAGCGCAATCGCAATGTTCTGGCGAATATTGGCATGGGTAGCCCGCGCCAGCTGAATCATTTGCACCAGACCACGCAGGCGGTTGTGGGTCAGGGCTGCATCGGCGGTTTCCAGCGCGACGTCGGTCCCGCTTCCCATCGCAATACCAATTGTGGCCGCTTTCATTGCCGGAGCGTCGTTGATGCCGTCGCCGACCATCGCCAGCGGCGACTGTTGGTTAAGATGGGTAACGGCCTGCACCTTATCTTCCGGCAAGAGTCCCGCTTTGAATTCGAGGCCCAGTTCACCGGCAATGGCGGCCGCCGCACGCGGGTTATCGCCGGTCAGGATCACGCCTTTCACGCCAATCTGATTAAGCTCGCTGATGGCGCTGCGAGCGTCATCGCGCAGCGTGTCCTGTAGGGCCAGCACGCCGAGAACAGCATCGTTACGTAGCACCAGCACCACCGTTTGGCCCGCGCTTTCCAGCTCGCTAATCTGTCCGGCAAAGGCGTCGGCAGGCTGTTTGCCTGCGGCGCAAATTAACACGCGCTCGCCGTCGACCAGCGCTTCAATTCCAGAGCCAACCAGCGCCCGTTGCTCTTTTGCGACAGGAATAGTCAGTTCGCGCGTTTGCGCTTCCCGAACAATTGCTTGTGCCAGCGGGTGCGTCGCGCCTTGCTCTACCGCTGCCGCCAGTGCCAGCAGTTCAGCCTCACCAATACCGCTTGCCGGATGAATCGCCGTGACGCGTGGTTTACCGACGGTCAGGGTGCCGGTTTTATCAAACGCCACCTGCGTAACTCTACCTAACTGTTCCAGCGCGGCCCCGCCTTTGATTAACGCCCCACGACGCGCCGCGGCGGCCAGACCAGAGGTAATGGCTGCGGGCGTTGAAATCACCAATGCACAAGGGCAGCCAATCAGCAGCAGCGTCAGCCCTTTATAAATCCACTCCTGCCAGGATGCGGCAAACAGCAGTGGCGGTACGAGGGTGACCAGCAGCGCAACCGCCATAATGGCTGGAGTGTAAATCCGGCTGAAACGGTCAATAAAGCGCTCAATGGGAGCGCGGCGTTCTTCCGCTTCTTCAATCAGCTTCAGAATACGGTCAATGGCGCTGGCACCCGGTTCTGAGAGCACTTCCAGCGTTACCAGACGATCCACACTGGTGGCACCCGCCGGGACTTTCTCGCCGGTGGCGCGTTCAACCGGGATCGATTCGCCGGTCAGGGCGCTCTCATCAAAGCTGGCAAAGCCGGAGACCAGTTTGCCATCGGCAGGTAAACGCCCACCCGCGGCAACTTCAATAACATCGCCAGGGCGGAGGGTATTGATAGCCACCTCTTCGCGCTCGCCGTTACGCAGGCGTGTGGCGGTTTCCGGTTTGAGCGCCATCAGTGCGCTGACACCTTTACGGGCGCGGCTGGCGGCCCAACCTTCCAGACGCTCGCCAATTAAAAACAGCAGCAGCACCATAGCGGCTTCCGCCGTCGCGCCGATAAACAGTGCGCCAATGGCGGCGACGCTCATCAACGTTTCAATGGCAAAGTAGCTGCCGGTTTTCATCAGACGCAGGGCCTGACGGGCAATGGGATACAGGCCGACCAGCGTGGTGGCGATAAACGCTATCTGACCGAAGGGGTGATTGAACTGCTCCAGCCCCCAGCTAATCGCCATCATGATAATCAGCGAAATCAGCGGCAGGTTTTCTTTAAAACGTGACTCGGGGGCGGCTTCCGTCGCGTGCTCATCGCGCAGGGTATAGCCTGCTTTTTGCACCGCGTTTTCAACTTGCTGGCGGATATCGGAACCGGCATCGACCACCAGTTTTTCAGTGGCGAACAGAACCTGGACCTGGTTGACGCCGCTGACCTGGCGGACCGCATTCTCTACTTTGCGGGCGCAAGCTGCACAGTCCATGCCCGCCACTTTCCAGGAATAGCGGGTACCTATTACGGTATCGGATACGGTTGGTGTTGTGGAGCAGCTTCCTTCGCAGCAGCAGTCATCCACCTTTTGTGGCGCAGGCGCTGGCTTGAAAGAAGAGAATTGTGGGACTTTTTTGCCACGGGTATCGGGTGTCGACATGGCATCCTCCGGTTGATAATCATTTCGTATTAACCGGAGGATACACTCTGGAGTCGACTCCAGAGTCAAGCGTTTTAAAGATACAACGAACGAACAATCAGGAAATGCCCGGCGAAGTAGCAGGCGGCGGCAATGGCGTTATCGGCCCGGAAGCGGCGACGGTAATGGCTACCCAGCCAGACAATGTTGCCGATGAACAGGAGGGATGCGCCCATAAATGCCGACAGCGCCGGGGCGGTCGGTCGAAAGAACCACAGCTCACCGGCCATCCAGACCATCATCAGCGTGATGCCGATGAAGGTGCAGATAGCGACACGCAGCTCTTCCAGACGCGTCCAGATCACGGCGATCAGCAACGCCCCCAGCACTACCAGCACCAACGGCAAAGGCCAGAAGAACGACAGCGTCATTTGGCTGGCGAAGTAAATGGTATACAGCAGATGCGACAGGAAGAATGCTCCCACGGCGTACAGCAGGCGTTGGCGCGGTAACAGCGTCAGCGCATCGCCCAGCAGCGAGGCAAGCAGGCCAGCCAGCACCAGATAGCTGATAGCGTTAAACATTGGCGCCTGCCAGGCCAGCAGTGCCAGCAGGAGTAACGTCAGGGGCTTAAAGACCCAGCGTTGCCAGGCAGGTCCACGATAGGAAGCATCCACGAACAACCATGCGGAAAGACAGACAGCGATAAACGACCAAAGCATCTTAGTTCCTTGAATTCGTTATTTTTTCGTAAGCGGGGTGCTCACGGCTCTACTGTCCAGTGTAGAGGTCGACACAGCCAGATGACAACACCATAACAGGCGATGTATGCTTATTTCCGCATTTTCTGATGGGTTAATAATATGAGCAAGCCACCACTTTTTTTCATTGTTATCATTGTCTTAATCGTTATCGCTGCGTCGTTTCGCTTTGTTCAGCAGCGACGAGAAAAAGCCGATAATGATACGGCACCGCTGATGCAAAAGCAGGTGGTGGTAAGTAACAAACGGGAAAAACCGCTTAACGATCGGCGATCCCGCCAGCAGGAAGTGAGCCCGGCAGGTACCAGCATGCGCTATGAAGCCAGCTTTAAGCCACAAAATGGGGGGATGGAGCAGACGTTTCGTCTTGATGCGCAGCAGTACCACGCGTTAACGGTCGGGGATAAAGGCACGCTGAGTTACAAAGGTTCGCGATTTGTTGATTTTACGCTTGAACGCTAAGGTGTCATCTGACTGATGCCGGATGGCGGCTTACGCCTTATCCGGCCTACAGATTTTTCGCCCCGGCCCGCAACGTGCCGCCGGGCGAAAAGATCACAGCTACTTCTTCAACTGATCTTTAATCTTCTTCTGCCACACCAGTAGCTCAAAGACGCCGAACAGAAAAATACGGATTTTCTCTCCGTTGGTCATCTGCGGGCCATCTTTAGGCATGGTGCTTTTTAGCAGCGCCAGCTGCATGCCATGCATCAGCACCATAAATATCAGTGCGACGTTAACGAAGATGTTAAGCGGGCGTGGAAAGGGTTGGAAAATATTCAGTAGTAAAAATGCCCAGACGCACAGCATCAGCAGGCGTCCCAGGTTAATCAGCATCGTGCTCTCCTCGTGCTTCACGTTGGTACAGGCGATAGGCGACCTGTCCGGCGACTTTCTCACGGTATAGCGACCAGTTCACCGGAACCGGCGGTAAGCCGTTTTCTACTTCGCTTTCAACGTAAATATACGCTTCATTTGCCAGCCAGCCATGAGTTTCCAGAAGAGTTAATGTTTCTTCCAGTAATCCTTTGCGAAACGGCGGGTCAACAAATACCACGTTATGCGGCGTACCTGCCTGAGCCAAAAATGTCAGCGTATTGGTATTGACGACGCGGGCATGGGAGGCTTTTAGCGTGGCGAGATTCTTTTGTAGCTGCTGAGATACCGCGCGATCCATCTCCAGAAGCGTCGCATTTGCCGCATAGCGAGAGAGGGCTTCCAGCCCCAGCGCGCCGCTGCCGGCGAAGCAGTCCAGACAGTGAGCATCGACCATTACCGGGGCCAGCCAGTTAAACAATGTTTCGCGCACACGGTCGGTGGTCGGACGTAAGCCGGGGCTGTCCGGAACCGGGAGTTTACGGCCACGCCATTGCCCCCCAATAATGCGGATCTGGCCGCTACCAGAGTGATTCGGTTTTTTCATTTCTATTATTGCTCAATCCGCCTATAGCATGTCATTCCAGGCGGTGATGTGAGTTAAGTTAAGTGATAGACTATTTCATCATTTTTTTAGCTGCTATGTACATAGCGTTGACGCTGTGCCATGAAGCAACAGCGGGGGAGTGTAGTCGCAAATGGCGAAAGAGAAAAAACGTGGCTTTTTTTCCTGGCTGGGCTTTGGTCAAAAAGAGCAGGCACCGGAAAACGAGACAGAAGTAAAAAATGAAGAACAACAACCGGTTGCTGAAGAAACTACCGTCGTTGACGAACAGCCGCACGTTGAGGAAACCCGTAGCGAGGCTGAAACGCAAGCCTTTGCAGCTGAAGTCGTTGAAGTAACTGAACAGGTTGCGGAAATCGAAAAACTGCAGCCGGAAGAAGAACCTGTCGCCGAACAAGCGCAGCCGGAGATTGAGCCGGTTGCTGAATCCGTTGCTGAAACTGTAGTGGAAACGCCAGCTGCGGTGGTTATCGAACGCGAAGAATTGCCGCTGCCGGAAGAGGTGAAAACCGAAGAAGTTACTGCCGAAGAGTGGCAGGCCGAAGCGGAAACCGTGGAAATCGTTGAGGCGGTTGAAGAAGAAGCTGAAAACGAACCGCAACTGACCGACGAAGAGCTGGAAGCACAGGCGCTGGCCGCTGAGGCGGCTGAAGAAGCGGTTATGGTGGTGCCGGTAGAAGAACCTGCTGTAGAAGAACCGGTAGAAGAAGAGGTGGTCCAGGAGCAGGAAAAACCAACCAAAGAAGGTTTCTTTGCGCGTCTGAAACGCAGCCTGCTGAAAACAAAAGAAAACCTCGGTTCCGGATTTATCAGTCTGTTCCGTGGTAAAAAAATCGACGATGATCTGTTTGAAGAGCTGGAAGAGCAGCTGCTGATCGCTGATGTGGGTGTAGAAACGACCCGCAAGATCATTGCGAATCTAACGGAAGGCGCCAGCCGCAAGCAGCTTAAAGATGCGGAAGCGCTGTACGGTCTGTTGAAAGAAGAGATGGGCGAGATTCTGGCGAAGGTTGACGAACCGCTGAACGTTGATGGCAAAACACCATTTGTTATCTTAATGGTTGGTGTCAACGGTGTGGGCAAAACCACCACTATTGGTAAGCTTGCGCGTCAGTTTGAGCAGCAGGGTAAATCGGTAATGCTGGCGGCAGGTGATACTTTCCGTGCGGCGGCGGTAGAACAGCTGCAGGTTTGGGGTCAGCGTAACAACATCCCGGTGATTGCTCAGCATACTGGCGCGGATTCCGCGTCCGTTATCTTTGATGCCATCCAGGCGGCGAAGGCGCGTAACGTAGACGTGCTGATCGCTGATACCGCAGGGCGTTTGCAGAATAAATCGCACCTGATGGAAGAATTGAAGAAAATCGTTCGCGTCATGAAGAAGCTGGACGAAGATGCGCCGCATGAAGTTATGCTGACTATCGACGCCAGCACCGGGCAGAATGCGATAAGCCAGGCCAAACTGTTCCATGAAGCGGTGGGCTTAACCGGTATCACCCTGACCAAGCTGGACGGTACGGCGAAGGGCGGGGTTATCTTCTCGGTTGCCGATCAGTTTGGCATCCCTATCCGCTATATCGGTGTGGGTGAACGTATCGAGGATTTACGTCCGTTTAAAGCGGACGATTTTATAGAGGCACTTTTTGCCCGAGAGGATTAACAATGATTCGCTTTGAACATGTCAGCAAGGCCTATCTCGGTGGGAGACAAGCGCTGCAGGGAGTGACCTTCCATATGCAGCCTGGCGAGATGGCGTTTCTGACCGGCCACTCCGGCGCGGGGAAAAGTACCCTGCTGAAGCTGATTTGTGGAATTGAACGGCCCAGCGCCGGGAAAATCTACTTTAGCGGGCATGACATCAGCCGTTTGAAAAACCGTGAAGTGCCGTTTCTGCGTCGTCAGATTGGCATGATTTTTCAGGATCACCACCTGTTGATGGACAGAACCGTGTTTGACAATGTGGCAATCCCGCTGATCATCGCGGGCGCCAGCGGGGATGATATTCGTCGTCGCGTGTCAGCGGCGCTGGATAAGGTCGGGCTGTTGGACAAAGCGAAAAACTTCCCGATTCAACTCTCCGGCGGTGAACAACAACGCGTCGGCATCGCCCGCGCGGTGGTGAACAAACCTGCGGTGCTGCTGGCGGATGAACCAACGGGGAACCTGGATGACGCGCTGTCAGAAGGGATCCTTCGCCTGTTCGAAGAGTTTAACCGCGTCGGGGTCACGGTATTAATGGCCACGCACGATATTGGCCTGATCTCCCGTCGCTCCTATCGCCAAATGGTTCTGAGCGATGGACATCTGCATGGAGGCCTGGCGCATGAATAGACGTGACGCTATTAACCAAATCAAACAGTTCGGTGGCCGACTGGATCGCTTTCGTAAATCGGGCGGTGCGTCGGGTGACGGCGGTCGCAACGCGCCAAAGCGTGCGAAAGCCGCGCCAAAGCCGAATTCGCGTAAAACCAATGTCTTTAACGAGCAGGTACGTTATGCGTTTCAGGGCGCGTTACAGGACCTGAAAAGCAAGCCGCTGGCGACGTTTCTGACGGTGATGGTCATTGCCATCTCCCTGACGCTGCCTAGCGTGTGCTACATGGTTTATAAGAACGTAAACCATGCGGCAAGCCAGTATTATCCGTCTCCGCAGATCACCGTTTATCTGCAAAAAACGCTGGATGATGATGCGGCGGCGCGGGTGGTTGGTCAGTTGCAGGCCGAACAGGGCGTGGAGAAAGTGAATTATCTTTCCCGTGACGACGCGCTGGGCGAATTCCGTAACTGGTCTGGCTTTGGCGGCGCGCTGGATATGCTTGAAGAGAACCCGCTTCCGGCCGTGGCGGTTGTTATCCCGAAACTGGACTTTCAGGGTACGGAGTCGCTGAACACGCTGCGTGACCGCATCGCACAAATCAACGGTATTGATGAAGTGCGAATGGATGACAGCTGGTTCGCTCGCCTGGCGGCGCTGACGGGCCTTGTCGGACGCGTTTCCGCGATGATCGGCGTGCTGATGGTGGCGGCGGTCTTCCTCGTCATCGGTAACAGCGTGCGGCTGAGTATTTTTGCGCGTCGCGATACCATTAACGTGCAAAAACTGATTGGCGCGACGGATGGATTTATCCTGCGTCCGTTCCTCTACGGCGGTGCACTGCTCGGTTTTTCCGGTGCATTTCTTTCACTGATTTTGTCAGAAATTTTGGTGATGCGTCTGTCGTCAGCGGTGACTGAGGTGGCACAGGTATTTGGAACTAAGTTTGATATCAATGGCTTATCATTCGATGAGTGCCTGTTATTGCTGCTGGTGTGCTCAATGATTGGCTGGGTGGCAGCCTGGCTTGCCACGGTTCAACATTTACGCCACTTTACCCCCGATTAAAAAATCTCTGGTATAATCTTTCCTTGCACTGAGTAGTTCGCTCTGCAGGGAAAGAGTCCCTGTGATCTCTTCCCGGCGTATTCATTGTGATGTCACATTTTGTGCGTAATCTATACACATTACGACATGGAACTTGTGGATAAAATCACTGTCTGATAAAAGATTGAATGATATTCTCGTTGCTCATAAGCTCTGGCATGGTTGTTGCTACTGGTTTTTGTTAATTAGTTTTTAGCCAATGCGCCAGATGAAAAGATTGAGAGGATTTGAATGACCAAAGAAATGCAAAATTTAGCTTTAGCCCCTGTTGGTAACCTGGAATCTTATATCCGGGCTGCGAACGCGTGGCCGATGTTGTCGGCTGACGAGGAGCGGGCACTGGCTGAAAAGCTGCATTACCAGGGCGATCTGGAAGCAGCTAAAACGCTGATCCTGTCTCACCTGCGCTTTGTTGTTCATGTTGCTCGTAATTATGCGGGCTATGGCCTGCCGCAGGCGGATCTGATTCAGGAAGGTAATATCGGCCTGATGAAAGCCGTGCGCCGTTTCAACCCGGAAGTGGGTGTGCGCCTGGTTTCCTTCGCCGTGCATTGGATCAAAGCTGAGATCCACGAATACGTTCTGCGTAACTGGCGTATCGTTAAAGTCGCGACCACCAAAGCGCAGCGTAAGCTGTTCTTTAACCTGCGTAAAACCAAACAGCGTCTGGGCTGGTTTAACCAGGACGAAGTTGAAATGGTTGCTCGCGAGCTGGGTGTTTCCAGCAAAGACGTGCGCGAAATGGAATCCCGTATGGCGGCACAGGACATGACGTTTGACATGTCTTCAGACGATGAGTCTGACAGCCAGCCGATGGCCCCGGTGCTGTATCTGCAGGATAAATCTTCTAACTTTGCCGACGGCATTGAAGAAGATAACTGGGAAGATCAGGCCGCGAACAAACTGACCCACGCAATGGAAGGTCTGGACGAGCGTAGCCAGGACATCATTCGTGCCCGTTGGCTGGACGAAGACAACAAGTCGACGTTGCAGGAACTGGCCGATCGCTACGGCGTTTCCGCTGAACGTGTTCGTCAGCTTGAAAAGAACGCCATGAAAAAACTGCGCGCGGCGATCGAAGCGTAATCTTCCAGCCGCCCTGGAAATGCTGATAAACCCTGGATGAAAATCCGGGGTTTTTTGTTTTTATCTCTCCCCCTCTCTCCTGACGTTTATGCTTTTTGTCATCAAGTTGTTATCTGCATGTCAAATTTAGCTATTCCAAGATAATAAAAATCGGGTATGTTTTAGCAGAGTATGCTGCTAAAGCACGGGTGGCTATCCAATAATCGAAATAAAGTGCTGAACAACAACATCACAACACACGTAATAACCACAATAATGGGGATTGTCAGGATGAATATGAAGGGTAAAGCGTTATTGGCAGGATGTATCGCCCTGTCTTTGAGCAATATGGCGTTTGCTAAGGATATTAAAGTTGCCGTCGTCGGCGCGATGTCCGGTCCGGTAGCGCAGTATGGCGATCAGGAATTTACTGGCGCAGAGCAGGCGATTGCAGATATCAACGCCAAAGGCGGGGTGAAAGGCGACAAACTGGTCATGGTGAAATATGACGATGCCTGTGACCCGAAACAAGCGGTAGCGGTAGCTAACAAAGTGGTCAACGACGGGATTAAATATGTTATCGGCCACCTGTGCTCGTCTTCCACTCAGCCTGCGTCAGATATCTATGAAGACGAAGGCATTCTGATGATCACCCCAGCGGCAACGGCACCGGAGCTGACCGCGCGCGGTTATAACCTGGTGATGCGTACCACCGGTCTGGATTCCGATCAGGGCCCGACTGCTGCCAAATATATCGTTGAAAAAGTGAAGCCGAAGCGCATTGCGATCGTTCACGACAAACAACAGTACGGTGAAGGCCTGGCGCGTTCCGTGCAGGACAACCTCAAGAAAGCCAACGCTGACGTGGTGTTCTTCGACGGGATCACCGCTGGCGAGAAAGATTTCTCTACGCTGGTGGCGCGTCTGAAGAAAGAGAATATCGATTTCGTTTACTACGGTGGTTACCACCCGGAAATGGGGCAGATTCTGCGCCAGGCACGCGCTGCGGGTCTGAAAACCCAGTTTATGGGACCAGAAGGGGTAGCGAACGTGTCGCTGTCTAACATCGCGGGTGAGTCTGCAGAAGGCTTACTGGTAACGAAACCGAAGAACTACGATCAGGTTCCGGCGAACAAACCGATTGTGGACGCGATCAAAGCCAAGAAACAAGATCCGAGCGGTGCATTCGTATGGACCACCTACGCCGCGCTGCAATCCTTGCAGGCCGGTCTGAACCAGTCTGACGACCCGGCTGAAATTGCCAAATACCTGAAAGCAAACTCAGTGGAAACCGTCATGGGGCCGCTGTCATGGGATGCGAAGGGCGATCTGAAAGGCTTCGAATTCGGCGTGTTTGACTGGCATGCAAACGGGACGGCGACCGACGCCAAATAATTTTCCTGGCGCCTTTCGCGCTGCAGATGCGTTGGTTACGTTATTCAACCCCGGTCACTTACTTATGTAAGCTCCCGGGGACTTCATAACTTGCCGCCTTCCTGCAACGTGAAATTCTTGGAAAATTGCGAGGTGGTTTTTTATTTTTTCTCCCAGCATGTAGGCCGGATAAGCGTCAGCGCCATCCGGCTTTTTTATCTTTTTTCCCAGCCATTCTCCTGGGCTGTAAACCCTAACGCCTGCATAAACGCGGCCATCACGCTGCGGTCTTCAACGCCGACGTCGGCCATCCACCATGAACTCACATCAGGGTTTTCCCGGATGACTTCTTCGATCAAATACTGCCCGACGCCGCGACGGCGGGTGATATCGCGTACGCGCAATGAATCTAATGCACCTTGCGTGCCGCTCAGGGTTACGCGAACTGCGCCTAACAGACGCTCGTTAAAGCGTGCGGCGTAGATCCGGTGCGTTTCATCTACGCTTAACGATGAGGCGGAATATTCCGGCCAGATTTTGCCCAGATCAATCTGGTCCTGGTCGCTAAAGTTATCTAAACGAACGATGGTCAGCTTCATTAACAGCATGTCCAAATCACAAAAGATGGAATGAGTGTACCGAAATAATTCACCCGGATGCTTTCTCTTTTTTATGTGAATAACCAGATTAATAATTTTGTAACAACGGTAATGACAGTTTGAAACCGTAGAGATTGAAAAATAGGCAGAATAATACCCTGGGATGCAGCATTTTATTCGGCTCTTTGTGCCGTTATTTTATGCTGACAAACGTGCTTTTTTTTGTTTATCTATAGTGAAAAGCAGAATATTATCTTTTCTTAATCGACTGAAAAATAGAGATTTTAGCCTGATTTTGCTTAAAAAACTGCGCTAAACCATTAATGAGACTGGTAAAAATAGTGCAGTTCAAAAAAAGCACAGACTGCTTTTTAACCACATAAATACAAAATATTAATTACGTCACGAATGGGGATTCAGGTAATGAAACGGAATGCGAAAACAATCATCGCAGGGGTGATAGCACTGGCAATGTCACACGCGGTCATGGCGGAAGATATCAAGGTCGCTGTTGTCGGCGCGATGTCAGGTCCGGTCGCGCAGTGGGGCGATATGGAATTTAATGGCGCACGTCAGGCCATTAAAGATATCAATGCCAAAGGCGGGGTCAAAGGCGACAAACTGGTCGCTGTGGAATATGACGATGCCTGCGATCCGAAACAGGCCGTTGCGGTAGCGAACAAAATCGTCAATGACGGCATTCAGTACGTTATTGGTCATCTGTGCTCATCTTCCACGCAGCCCGCATCAGATATCTATGAAGATGAAGGCATTCTGATGATTTCTCCGGGTGCCACAAACCCGGAACTGACCCAGCGCGGTTACGCTCACATTATGCGTACAGCGGGCCTGGACTCCTCTCAGGGGCCGACCGCCGCGAAATACATTCTGGAGAAGGTGAAGCCACAGCGTATCGCCATCATTCACGATAAACAGCAATACGGTGAAGGCCTGGCGCGTTCGGTGCAGGACAGCCTGAAAGCGGGCAAAGCCAACATCGTTTTCTTTGACGGTATCACCGCCGGGGAAAAAGATTTTTCTGCGCTGATCGCTCGCCTGAAAAAAGAAAATATCGACTTTGTTTATTACGGCGGCTACTACCCGGAAATGGGGCAAATGCTGCGCCAGGCGCGTTCCGTCGGGCTGAAAACCCAGTTTATGGGACCTGAGGGCGTCGGCAATGCGTCGCTGTCTAACATCGCCGGTGATGCTGCTGAAGGCATGCTGGTAACCATGCCAAAACGCTATGACCAGGATCCGGCGAATAAGGCTATCGTCGATGCGCTCAAAGCTGACAAGAAAGATCCAACCGGACCATACGTGTGGATCACTTATGCAGCCGTCCAGTCATTGGCGACAGCAATGGATCGCAGCGGTAGCAAAGAGCCGTTGGACCTGGTGAAAGATCTGAAAGCACACGGGGCTGATACCGTGATTGGGCCGCTGAAATGGGACGAAAAAGGCGATTTGAAGGGATTTGAGTTTGGTGTCTTCCAGTGGCATGCAGACGGTTCTTCGACCGTTGCGAAGTAATACCTGAAGACGAGTTATCCCACCGCCCGTGCAAAACGGGCGGGTTTAAAAAGGTTACCTTATGTCCGAGCAGTTCCTCTATTTCTTGCAGCAGATGTTTAACGGCGTCACGCTGGGAAGCACCTACGCGCTGATCGCCATCGGTTACACGATGGTGTACGGCATTATCGGCATGATCAACTTCGCCCACGGCGAGGTGTATATGATCGGCAGCTATGTCTCCTTTATGATCATCGCAGCGCTAATGATGATGGGCATCGATTCCAGCTGGCTACTGGTCGCGGCGGGCTTCGTCGGCGCGATTGTGATTGCCAGCGCC
Source organism: Citrobacter sp. Cpo037 (assembly GCF_030332945.1). NCBI lineage: Bacteria > Pseudomonadati > Pseudomonadota > Gammaproteobacteria > Enterobacterales > Enterobacteriaceae > Citrobacter > Citrobacter sp. Cpo037. The sequence goes on along the minus strand of NZ_JAOWGW010000040.1, from coordinate 112,689 downwards.
TACGGCTGGAGCATTGAACGCGTGGCGTATCGGCCCGTGCGCAGCTCCAAGCGCCTGATCGCGCTGATTTCCGCTATCGGGATGTCCATCTTCCTGCAAAACTACGTCAGCCTGACAGAAGGTTCGCGCGACGTGGCGCTGCCCAGCCTGTTTAATGGCCAGTGGACTGTCGGCAGTAGCGATAACTTCTCTGCTTCCATCACCACCATGCAGTTGGTTATCTGGATCGTAACCTTCCTGGCGATGCTGGCGCTGACGCTGTTTATCCGTTACTCCCGTATGGGCCGCGCCTGCCGTGCCTGTGCAGAAGACCTGAAGATGGCCAGCCTGCTCGGCATCAATACCGATCGCGTGATTGCGCTGACCTTTGTGATTGGCGCGGCAATGGCGGCGGTAGCGGGCGTGCTGCTCGGTCAGTTCTATGGTGTAATTAACCCATACATCGGCTTTATGGCCGGGATGAAGGCCTTTACCGCGGCGGTACTGGGCGGCATCGGCAGCATTCCAGGGGCGATGATCGGCGGCCTGATTCTGGGCGTTGCGGAAGCGCTTTCCTCTGCTTATCTGAGTACTGAATACAAAGACGTCGTTTCATTCGCGCTGCTGATTCTGGTGCTGCTGGTGATGCCGACCGGTATTCTGGGTCGCCCGGAGGTAGAGAAAGTATGAAACCGATGCATTTTGCAATGGCGCTGCTCTCTGCCGCTATGTTCTTCGTCCTGGCGGGCGTCTTTATGGGTGTTCAGTTAGAGCTGGACGGTACCAAGCTGGTAGTCGATACCGCCGCGGATATCCGCTGGCAGTGGGTGTTTATCGGCACTGGCGTGGTCTTTCTTTTCCAACTGCTACGTCCAGCCTTCCAGAAAGGCCTGAAGAGCGTCTCCGGACCGAAATTTATTCTGCCGGCGATTGACGGCTCCACCGTTAAACAGAAGCTGTTCCTGGTGGCGCTGCTGGTGATTGCCGTGGCGTGGCCGTTTATGGTGTCACGCGGTACGGTGGATATCGCCACGCTGACGATGATTTATATCATCCTCGGCCTCGGCTTAAACGTGGTGGTGGGGCTTTCCGGCCTGCTGGTGCTGGGCTACGGCGGCTTCTATGCCATCGGCGCTTACACCTTCGCGCTGCTGAACCACTATTACGGTCTGGGCTTCTGGACCTGTCTGCCGCTGGCGGGGCTGGTTTCCGCTGCAGCAGGCTTCCTGCTCGGCTTCCCGGTATTGCGCCTGCGTGGTGATTATCTGGCGATTGTGACCTTAGGCTTCGGCGAAATCGTCCGTATTCTGCTGCTCAACAACACCGAAGTAACCGGCGGTCCAAACGGTATTAGCCAGATCCCGAAACCGACCTTTTTCGGTCTGGAGTTCAGCCGTACCGCCCGTGAAGGCGGCTGGGATACCTTCAGCAACTTCTTTAACGTCAAGTACGATCCGTCTGACCGCGTCATTTTCCTCTATCTGGTGGCGCTGCTGCTGGTGGTCTTCTCGCTTTTTGTTATCAACCGTTTGCTGCGTATGCCGCTGGGTCGCGCGTGGGAAGCGCTGCGTGAAGATGAAATTGCCTGTCGTTCTCTGGGCTTAAACCCTACGCGTATCAAGCTGACAGCCTTTACCATCAGCGCCGCGTTTGCCGGTTTTGCCGGTACGCTGTTTGCCGCGCGCCAGGGCTTCGTCAGCCCGGAGTCCTTCACCTTTGCCGAGTCGGCCTTTGTGCTGGCGATTGTGGTACTGGGCGGAATGGGCTCACAGTTTGCGGTGATCCTCGCGGCCATCCTGCTGGTGGTGTCACGCGAGCTGATGCGTGATTTCAACGAATACAGCATGTTAATGCTGGGTGGTTTAATGGTACTGATGATGATCTGGCGTCCGCAGGGCTTGTTGCCGATGACCCGTCCACAGTTGAAGCTGAAAAACGGGGAAGCAAAAGGAGAGCAGGCATGAGTCAGCCATTATTATCCGTTAACGGCCTGATGATGCGCTTCGGCGGTCTGCTGGCGGTAAACAACGTTGAACTGGAACTGCGACCGCAGGAGATCGTTTCGTTAATCGGCCCGAACGGTGCGGGGAAAACCACGGTCTTTAACTGTCTGACCGGTTTTTATAAGCCGACCGGCGGGACGATTAAGCTGCGCGACCAGCACCTGGAAGGGCTGCCGGGTCAGCAAATCGCGCGTATGGGGGTGGTACGTACTTTCCAGCACGTGCGTCTGTTTCGCGAAATGACGGTGATTGAAAACCTGCTGGTGGCGCAACATCAGCAACTGAAAACCGGCGTCTTCTCCGGCCTGTTGAAAACCCCGTCGTTCCGTCGCGCGCAGAGTGAAGCGTTGGATCGCGCCGCCACCTGGCTTGCGCGTATTGGCTTGCTGGAGCATGCCAACCGTCAGGCCAGTAACCTGGCCTATGGCGATCAGCGCCGTCTGGAAATTGCGCGCTGCATGGTGACCCAGCCGGAAATCCTGATGCTCGACGAACCCGCTGCTGGACTCAACCCGAAAGAGACCAAAGAGCTGGACGAGCTGATTGCTGAACTGCGTAACCATCACAACACCACCATTTTGTTGATTGAGCACGACATGAAGCTGGTGATGGGGATTTCTGACCGTATTTACGTGGTGAACCAGGGCACGCCGCTGGCGAATGGGACGCCGGAACAGATTCGTAATAACCCGGATGTTATCCGCGCCTATTTAGGTGAAGCATAATGGTGGCGAGGCTTAATATGGATAAAGCGATGTTATCGTTCGACAAAGTCAACGCCCACTACGGCAAAATACAGGCGCTGCACGACGTCAGCTTGTATATCAACCAGGGTGAAATCGTTACTCTGATTGGTGCCAACGGCGCGGGAAAAACCACGCTGCTCGGCACATTGTGTGGCGACCCGCGAGCGACCAGTGGGCGAATCGTCTTTGATGGTAAAGACATTACCGACTGGCAGACGGCGAAAATCATGCGCGAAGCGGTAGCGATTGTGCCGGAAGGGCGTCGCGTGTTTTCCCGTATGACGGTGGAAGAGAACCTGGCGATGGGCGGCTTCTTTGCCGAAAAGGACCAGTTTCAGGAACGCATCAAATGGGTGTATGACCTGTTTCCCCGTCTGCATGAACGTCGTATTCAACGTGCGGGAACGATGTCCGGCGGTGAACAGCAGATGCTGGCGATAGGCCGTGCGCTGATGAGCCAGCCGAGGCTGCTGCTGCTTGATGAACCGTCGCTGGGTCTGGCGCCGATTATCATCCAGCAGATTTTTAACACCATCGAACAGCTGCGCGAACAGGGGATGACCATCTTCCTCGTCGAACAGAACGCTAACCAGGCGCTGAAGCTCGCCGATCGCGGCTACGTGCTGGAAAACGGTCATGTGGTGCTGGAAGACACCGGTGATGCGCTACTGGCTAACGAAGCGGTGCGAAGCGCGTATCTGGGCGGTTAATCATTCTCTGAATAGACAAGGGGCCTGCTGTGGCCCCTTTTTATTGCTCTATGTTATTATTGAGAATAGTTATCAATAATAAAAATGAACATGGAGAAAGGATGATTCGTTCAGGTACCTGCATGATGATTGGCAGTTTGTTTTTGACGCTTTCACTAACCACCCAGGCCTCAACACCGCCAGCGTTTGACCCGCGCGATCCCTCTATCTGGGAAGAGAAACCGGACAACCCGTTAGCGCAATCCGACTCGCCCTGCGAAGTGTTTACCAGCTCGGTATGCCCAGGCTGGGATGATGATAAATCGGATATCCAACGTGAACGTGAGCGGCGAGAGCAGCAGCGTTTACAGAATGAATATGAACGACGCTGGCGTCGGGATTAATCTTCCTTGCTGGAGCTGCAGATAACGCCATCCAGGCCGGAGAAGGTATAGCGATATCCGGCTTTGTTGTGCACCACCCCGCATTTTCCTGTCACTACGCTTTCACTGCCTTGCCATCTGTTTGTCGCCTTACTATCTTTTTTTTGTAATAAAAAAGTTATTTTTCTGTCATTCGAGCATGTCATGTTACCCCCGCGAGCATAAAACGCGTGATATCGCGCATCCGGCACAACAAGAGAGATAACCGATGATATCGTTACGACATACAGCTTTAGGACTGGCACTTAGCCTGGCATTTGCAGGTCAGGCACTGGCGGTCACCACTATCCCGTTCTGGCACTCAATGGAAGGCGAACTGGGTAAAGAAGTTGATTCACTGGCGCAACGTTTTAATGCAGCCAATCCCGACTACAAAATTGTTCCGCAGTACAAAGGCAACTATGAGCAGAGCCTGAGTGCAGGAATTGCTGCTTTCCGTACCGGAAACGCGCCTGCGCTGCTGCAGGTTTATGAAGTGGGCACGGCAACCATGATGGCCTCAAAAGCCATTAAACCGGTCTATGAAGTATTCAAAGAGGCTGGCATTAACTTCGATGAGTCTCAGTTCGTACCGACCGTTTCCGGTTACTACACCGACTCTAAAAGCGGACACTTGCTCTCCCAGCCGTTTAACAGCTCCACTCCGGTGCTGTACTACAACAAAGATGCCTTCAAAAAAGCCGGTTTAGACCCGGAGCAGCCGCCGAAAACCTGGCAGGATCTGGCGGAGTACACCGCGAAGCTGAAAGCCGCAGGCATGAAGTGCGGTTACGCCAGCGGCTGGCAGGGATGGATTCAGATTGAAAACTTCAGCGCCTGGAACGGTCTGCCGGTAGCAACCAAAAACAATGGCTTGGACGGTACTGACGCGGTGCTGGAGTTCAATAAACCGGAACAGGTGAAACACATCGCTCTGCTGGAAGAGCTGAACAAAAAAGGTGATTTCAGCTACTTCGGGCGTAAGGACGAATCCACTGAGAAGTTCTACAACGGGGATTGTGCCATTACCACCGCCTCTTCCGGTTCGCTGGCCGACATCCGCCACTACGCTAAATTCAATTATGGCGTCGGGATGATGCCGTACGATGCCGATGTGAAGGGCGCGCCGCAGAATGCGATTATCGGTGGGGCCAGCCTGTGGGTGATGCAGGGTAAAGATAAAGCAACCTACGAAGGCGTGGCGCAGTTCCTCAACTTCCTGGCGAAGCCTGAAATTGCTGCCGAATGGCACCAGAAGACCGGCTATCTGCCGATCACCACCGCTGCCTACGACCTGACCCGTGAACAGGGCTTCTATGAGAAGAACCCTGGGGCTGATATCGCCACCCGCCAGATGCTGAACAAGCCGCCGTTGCCATTCACCAAAGGACTGCGTCTGGGCAATATGCCGCAGATCCGCACTATTGTGGATGAAGAGCTGGAAAGCGTCTGGACCGGGAAGAAAACCCCGCAGCAGGCACTGGATGCCGCCGTTGAGCGTGGCAATCAGTTACTGCGCCGCTTTGAGCAATCGACCAAGTCTTAAGTGTATAAGTGCCGGATGGCGCTGCGCTTATCAGGCCTACAAGTTCGTAGTTTGTAGGCCGGATAAGGTGCTTGCACCGCCATCCGGCACCTTCCAGGAAAAGAACCTACATGTCTTCATCCCGTCCGGTATTCCGCTCGCGTTGGCTTCCCTATTTGTTGGTGGCTCCGCAGCTGGTTATCACCGTTATTTTCTTTATCTGGCCCGCCGGTGAAGCGCTGTGGTACTCGCTACAATCCGTTGATCCGTTTGGTCTTTCCAGCCAGTTTGTCGGACTGGAAAACTTTGTCGCGCTGTTTCATGACCCGTACTACCTCGACTCATTTTGGACCACCATTAAGTTCAGTACGTTAGTCACGGTAAGTGGTCTGCTGGTGTCGTTATTTTTTGCGGCGCTGGTGAATTACGTGGTGCGCGGCAGCCGTTTTTACCAGACGCTGATGCTGTTGCCATACGCCGTCGCGCCTGCCGTCGCCGCCGTATTGTGGATCTTCCTGTTTAACCCAGGACGTGGGCTGATTACCCATTTTCTCGGTGAGTTTGGCTATGACTGGAACCATGCGCAAAACAGCGGTCAGGCGATGTTCCTGGTGGTGTTTGCATCGGTCTGGAAGCAGATTAGTTACAACTTCCTGTTCTTCTTTGCCGCACTGCAGTCTATCCCGCGGTCGCTGATCGAAGCCGCCGCGATTGATGGCGCAGGGCCGGTTCGCCGCTTCTTTAAGCTGGCGCTGCCGTTGATAGCCCCGGTCAGCTTCTTTCTGCTGGTGGTGAATCTGGTTTATGCCTTCTTTGATACCTTCCCGGTTATTGATGCCGCCACGGCGGGTGGGCCGGTGCAGGCGACGACCACGCTGATTTATAAGATCTACCGTGAAGGGTTTGTCGGGTTGGATCTGGCTTCTTCCGCCGCACAATCGGTGGTGCTGATGTTCCTGGTCATTATTTTGACGGTGGTGCAGTTCCGCTATGTGGAAAGTAAGGTGCGTTACCAATGATTGAGAACCGTCGTGGGCTGACAATATTCAGCCATGCCATGTTGATTATGGGGATCATGGTGATCCTGTTTCCGCTGTACGTCGCGTTTGTCGCGGCGACGCTGGACAACAAAGCGGTGTTTGAAACGCCGATGACGCTGGTTCCCGGCACGCAGTTGCTGGAGAACATGAAATACATCTGGGTCAACGGCGTGGGCGTCAACAGCGCGCCGTTCTGGTTGATGATGCTTAACAGCTTCATCATGGCGTTCAGTATTACGGTAGGGAAAATCACCGTCTCCATGCTCTCCGCATTCGCCATCGTCTGGTTCCGTTTTCCGCTGCGCAACCTGTTCTTCTGGATGATTTTTATCACCCTGATGCTGCCGGTTGAGGTGCGAATCTTCCCCACCGTGGAGGTTATCGCCAACCTGAAAATGCTCGACAGCTATGCGGGTCTGACGCTGCCGTTGATGGCATCGGCTACTGCGACCTTCCTGTTCCGACAGTTCTTTATGACCCTGCCGGATGAGCTGGTTGAGGCCGCGCGAATTGACGGTGCGTCACCGATGCGTTTTTTCCGCGATATCGTACTACCACTGTCAAAAACCAATCTGGCGGCGCTGTTCGTTATCACCTTTATCTACGGCTGGAACCAGTATTTGTGGCCGTTGTTAATTATTACCGACGTCAATTTGGGCACTGCGGTGGCGGGTATCAAAGGCATGATCGCCACCGGTGAAGGCACCACGCAGTGGAACCAGGTAATGGCTGCCATGCTGCTGACGCTCATCCCTCCGGTAATCATCGTGTTAGCCATGCAGCGCGCCTTCGTACGCGGTCTGGTCGATAGTGAGAAATAAAAATGGCTGGTTTAAAACTACAGGCAGTAACCAAAAGCTGGGACGGCAAAACCCAGGTAATTAAACCGCTGACGCTGGACGTCGCGGACGGGGAATTTATCGTGATGGTTGGGCCATCCGGTTGCGGAAAGTCTACGCTGCTGCGGATGGTCGCCGGGCTGGAGCGGGTGAGCGGTGGCGATATCTGGATTGATAATAAACGCGTCACCGAGATGGAGCCGAAGGATCGCGGCATAGCGATGGTCTTTCAAAACTACGCGCTCTACCCGCATATGAGCGTGGAAGAAAACATGGCCTGGGGACTGAAAATCCGCGGGATGGGTAAGGAACACATTGCTGAGCGGGTAAATGAGGCGGCGCGTATTCTCGAGCTGGGTGAGCTGCTCAAACGTCGTCCGCGCGAACTTTCTGGCGGTCAGCGCCAGCGCGTAGCGATGGGACGAGCGATTGTGCGCGACCCGGCGGTATTCCTGTTCGATGAGCCGCTTTCTAATCTTGATGCCAAGCTGCGCGTACAGATGCGTCTGGAGTTACAACATCTGCATCGCCGCCTGAAAACCACTTCGCTATACGTGACGCACGACCAGGTTGAAGCGATGACCCTCGCCCAGCGGGTGATGGTGATGAACAAAGGCATTGCCGAGCAGGTAGGTACGCCGGTTGAAGTGTATGAAAAACCTGCCAGCCGCTTTGTGGCGAGTTTTATCGGCAGCCCGGCAATGAACCTGCTGGACGGGCGCATCAGTACCTCGGGCACCCATTTTGAACTGGAGGGTGGCATGACGCTACCCATCGGCAGAAGCGCGAGAGAGTCTATTGGCCGTAAAATGACGTTGGGTATCCGCCCGGAGCATATTGCGCTAAGCTCGCAGGCCGAAGGCGGTGTGCCGTTGGTTGTTGATACACTGGAAATGCTGGGCGCAGATAACCTGGCACACGGACGCTGGGGCGAGCAAAAGCTGGTGGTGCGACTGGCGCATCAGCATCGCCCAACGGCAGGCAGCACGCTGTGGCTGCATTTGCCAGAAAATCATCAGCATCTTTTTGATGGCGAAACAGGACAACGCGTATGAGTAACTGGCCTTACCCCCATATTGTCGCCCATCGTGGCGGCGGTAAGCTGGCCCCGGAAAACACCCTGGCGGCGATCGACGTGGGGGCGCGATACGGGCATACCATGATCGAGTTTGACGCTAAATTGTCGAAAGACGGTGAGATCTTCTTACTGCATGACGACAACCTGGAGCGAACCAGCAACGGCTGGGGCGTGGCAGGCGAGCTGAACTGGCAGGATTTATTGCGCGTGGACGCCGGCGGCTGGTTTAGCGGTGAGTTTAAAGGTGAACCGCTGCCGCTGCTCTCGCAAGTGGCCGAGCGCTGCCGTCAGCATGGAATGATGGCAAATATTGAAATTAAACCCACAAACGGCACCGGAACGCTAACCGGCAAAGTCGTGGCGCTGGCCGCGCGGGAACTGTGGGCGGGAATGACGCCGCCACTGTTGTCATCCTTTGAAATTGATGCACTTGAAGCGGCGCAGCAGGCGGTACCTGAACTGCCGAGAGGCTTGCTGCTTGATGAATGGCGCGAGGACTGGCGCGAGCTGACCACACGGCTTGGATGCGTCTCTATTCATCTTAATCACAAACTGCTGGATGAAGCGCGTGTGGATGCGCTGCGCGATGCGGGGCTACGTATTCTGGTATATACCGTCAACCGACCCCAGCGCGCGGCGGAACTGCTGCGCTGGGGCGTGGACTGCATCTGTACCGATGCCATTGATACGATTGGTCCGGATTTCCAACCTTTTTAAGGCCCAATCGTTTTTAACGGAACGTTAGGCTGCGGCGTGCTGGAGGGCTTCAGCATGTCGCCGTTCTTTTTCTCTGACAGCATATGTTGCTTATTCAGAGAGCTGTCCGGGTTACGGGTTCCACTCAACATCCCACCGTTGCTGTTGGGCAGCATTTGCTGCTGACCGGAATTTAGCTCGCCTGGCTGAGACTGAAGGACCCGCTGGGAGTTGGTGTTAATTTGGTTTTCCAGATGCTGTTGCTGCATACGCGTCTGCGTTTGCAACTGTTGGTTGAGCATCCCTTTCTGCTGAATTTGCTGCGTTTGCATTTGGGTTTGCATACGCTGCTGACTCGGGATCTGATAACCGGGTTGGTTCGGGTTATTCATGGTGTTGATGGGCTGTGCAAAGCCTGCAAACGGCAACAGCATGGCTAAAAGTAAGAGTCGTTTCATCGCTTTTCTCCTCTCGGGGATCTCTTAAGTTTACTCCTTTCTCGCCGTTACGATGATTATTTCAGAGTTATGCACCAGGCTTAGTGGGGGCAGACCCCCATACATCTGGAGAATAACGATGATAAAACCGACGTTTTTACGCCGGGTAGCCATTGCTGCTCTGCTCTCAGGAAGTTGTTTTAGCGTTGCTGCCGCGCCGGCTGCGCCACCGCCGGTATCTTACGGAGTCGAGGAAGATGTGTTCCATCCCGTACGTGCTAAGCATGGGATGGTGGCCTCTGTGGATGCTTTAGCTACCCAGGTTGGTGTGGACATTCTTAAACAGGGTGGGAATGCCGTCGATGCCGCCGTGGCCGTTGGCTATGCGCTGGCGGTGACGCATCCCCAGGCGGGCAATCTGGGCGGCGGTGGTTTTATGCTACTGCGTACCAAAGACGGTAACACCACCGCGATCGATTTTCGTGAAATGGCGCCTGCTGGCGCGACCCGTGACATGTTCCTCGATGAGCAGGGCAACGCCGATGCGAAAAAGTCGCTGACGTCGCATCTGGCATCCGGTACGCCGGGTACCGTGGCGGGTTTCTCGCTGGCGCTGGAGAAATACGGCACGATGCCGCTGAACAAAGTGGTGCGCCCGGCGATGAAGCTAGCGGAAGAGGGCTTTGTGGTTAATGACGCGCTGGCCGACGATCTGAAAACCTATGGCAGCGAAGTGCTCCCTAATCACGAGAACAGCAAAGCCATTTTCTGGAAGGACGGCGAGCCGCTGAAAAAGGGCGACAAGCTGGTGCAAAAGAATCTGGCGAAAAGCCTGGAAATGATTGCCGAGAATGGCCCGGATGCGTTTTATAAAGGGGCGATTGCCGATCAGATAGCCGGGGAAATGCAGAAGAACGGCGGGCTGATGACCAAAGAGGATTTAGCCAGCTATAAAGCCGTGGAGCGCACGCCGATAAGCGGTGACTATCGCGGGTATCAGGTCTTCTCCATGCCGCCGCCGTCCTCTGGCGGTATTCACATCGTGCAGATCCTCAATATTCTCGAAAACTTCGATATGAAGAAGTACGGATTTGGCAGCGCCGATGCCATGCAGGTTATGGCTGAAGCGGAGAAATATGCTTACGCCGACCGTTCAGAGTATCTGGGCGACCCGGATTTTGTGAAAGTGCCGTGGCAAGCGCTGACCAACAAAGCCTATGCTAAAACGCTTGCCGATCAGATTGATATCAACAAGGCTAAGCCTTCCAGCCAGATCAAACCTGGCAAACTCGCCCCGTATGAAAGCAACCAGACTACGCACTTCTCGGTAGTGGATAAAGACGGCAATGCCGTGGCGGTAACGTATACCCTGAATACCACCTTCGGGACCGGCATCGTGGCGGGTAACACCGGCATTCTGCTGAATAACGAAATGGACGACTTCTCCGCTAAGTCAGGCGTGCCGAACGTTTATGGACTGGTGGGCGGTGATGCTAACGCGGTTGGGCCGAAGAAGCGTCCGCTGTCATCGATGTCGCCGACTATCGTGGTAAAAGACGGGAAAACCTGGCTGGTGACCGGCAGCCCAGGTGGAAGCCGAATCATCACTACCGTACTGCAAATGGTGGTCAACAGCATTGATTACGGGATGAACGTCGCCGAAGCGACCAACGCACCGCGCTTCCATCATCAATGGTTGCCAGATGAACTGCGCATCGAGAAGGGCTTCAGCCCGGATACAATCAAGCTGCTGGAGCAAAAAGGACAGAAAGTGGCGCTGAAAGAGGCGATGGGCAGCACGCAGAGCATTATGGTTGGACCGGATGGCGCACTGTATGGCGCTTCTGACCCGCGTTCCGTGGATGATTTAACGGCGGGGTACTGATTTTTGATTAATAGCCCGGTGTCAGGCACCGGGCGTTTTGTTGGCTATGCCGTGAGTAACCGCGCTGGATTATCAATACAGAGCTTGCGAAGAGTATCGTTGTCTACTCCACGGGCAGCCAGATAGGCGAGGAAAACATTCGGGACAAACCCCCAACCGTTCCCCCCATTTTTTGCCCACATCTGTTTGAGAAAAACATCATGGCTTAAAACTATCTGATCGGCGTAACCCAGTTCAATCAGATGAGCTACCGCATCTGCGGTCTCCTGAACGCTTGGGGCGATACCTTCTTTAGGGAAGGTAATGTCCAGACCAATCATGTCAAATTCAAGCCACACGCCGCGGTCGAGCATTTTACGTTGATAGGCAACATCTTTTCCTGACGGGTCCGAGTGTGCCAGCGAAACTTTTGCCGGAGAGACGTTCATCTCTTCAAGGACAATATCCAGCACCTCATCACCCAGTCGCAGCCACCCTGGCATATGGATATTCATCGCCGTATGGGGATTATTACGTTGTGCCAGAGACGCTGCCCGCAGACTGTTACGCTCCGCTTGGGTAAATGCGGGTGACACGCCAATTTCACCGATCATACCGGCGCGAATATCTGTCTCGCCAATCCCTTGATTCAGTTCCTTATCAATCAGTGCGGCTAATGAATCGACAGGTTTATGGATCCTGGTGCTTTCAAACTTCTCCAGATAAGGTCCTGATGAAGCAACGATATTCAAACCGGTTTTTATTGCCACTTCCCGTAACGATGAAGCGTCCCGACCGATAGACTCAGAACCCGTCGCGTCGACAATCGTCCTGCCTCCTAGTGACATAAAATTATTGATTTCAAAGATGACATCATCAATCTCTTTTCTGTCCATGTTATCGGCGCAGCAGTATGGGTCGTGTTTCAGTCCCCACTGTAGGTCAGCACTGACTTTTTTTCCTACCAGTTGCTGTGAAAAAGCATAATGTGGTTCATCAACAACGGATGACAGATCGTTAAACAGATGCTCATGCGGGAGCGTTAGCCCCATATCAGTGTGCGCCACTGGGCCTGTCACGGTTTGCAGGAAACCTTTCATCCTGACACCTCCATTTTTTGCGCCATTTTGGATGCTCTGTATTCAGGAATGGTGGTAACAATTGCGCCCACTAACGCGAACAACGTGCCGATGATGGTGACCAGATAGACCGTATTGCCTAAGGATGGGATCAATTCATCAATCAATACCGACCCAAGCAACTGGCCTGCGGTAGATGCTACACCCAGCATTAGCAGACCTAAGCCTCTGACCAGAATCGCCATCAGCCCGATGGACAGCAGACCCAGCGGGCCACCGAGATACATCCACCACGTATCGGGTAACTGGACGGTGACATGGCCTAATGCGACACGTATCGCCAGTGCAGCGCCCAGCACACAAAAGCCGACAATGAAGTTCCAGGTAATGGAAACCAGCATAGAGCCCGTGGCCTCGGCAACTTTGGCATTTCCAGCAGGCTGCCAGCCAGCGAGTAATCCTGCCAAAAATGGAAGGATAGCGAGCAGGATAAAGGAGGTTGAATGCCACTGTGGCGACACGACAAAAATCGTGGCAATAACCGCGAACAATGCGCCAGCAACGCGCCATGGGGTGAAATATTTCTTCTCATCCACACCGACACCAAAACGGTCGCACAGTAGGCCGGAAAGGAGCAGGGCGGAAATTAATGCAGTTTGAAACGTGGCAACGCCCAACGCGCTGGCTGATGCCCCTTCCGAAAATACAACCATCGCTCCACATAATCCGGCAAACCAATTCCACCGCGGGATTTTTCTCTTTTTAATCAGCGTCGGGATCGATGCGAATTGCTGGCGTGTTTCTTTACGCGCAATAATAATGAAAAACATGACGACCAGACCGCTGGCGAACGAGATTACTGCACAAGCATTACCATCTTGCAACCAGTGTCCCAATTGCCCATTAACGGCAGACTGCATTGGGGAAAGCATACCGGCTAAGATGGTTGCAAGCATCAGTAAGGGAGTTGAGTACTTATTTTTGTTCATACATCAATCCTTGTATTTTATAAAAGGAGTAACTTTCGTTACTCCATTGTTTTTTATTTTCTGGCGATGAATTGAAGCGTGTTAACCCACAGGTCGGTATAAAACGGCCAGGACATAAATTGCTGTGTTCCCCAGTGTGGCGAACAGTCGCTCATGAAGCAGGCGGTTTTACCCTGTTGGTATTCACCGAACACTAACAGCGGGTCATTATTTATTGTTAAAACAACATCGGCATCTTCTCTGGCGACAGCCTGGTTATATCCAAGAAATACCGGGTAGTCTGAGAATCCGTTAACGACAGGATGTTCTGGGGAGATGGCCTCAGCGCAGATACCCTCTGGTTTTTCTACCCGGTCATCGCCGTCAAGCATAATAACTGGCAAAACCTCGGCAAGAATGGTGTTCTTGTAATTAGCCTTGGCCTCAATGCCCATAAATGACAGATAGCCGCCAATCATGAGCAGACCACCACCATTTCTGACATACTCTTTAATTGATTCCAGAGCATTTGGCTTTATTTTTAGCTGATAGAACGTCTCGTTTTGCAACAGGAACGTATTGCTGCCGATATCGCTAATAACAATGACATCATAACGGTTTAGTTCATCAATGCTTTCTGGAAATGCAATTTGCACGGTGTGAGCCGGCATATAATCAATTTCTACACCACCTTTCTTTAAGCATTCAAGCAACCATGTAGCACCTTCTTCATATTTACTGGAGGTAAAACTGTCATAGCCTTTTGAATGAATCATGTGAATATGCCAGGATTCTCCAATAAAGAGCACCTTTAGTTTTTTCTGCGTATTGTTCATAGTCTGCTCCTTGATTTAGTGAGTAGAGATAGTTTGTTTGTAATGTGAGCCCTGAATGCGATGAAGAACGGATTCGTTTTCTGGCATGTCAGAGGCATTGGGTGTTTCAACAGCAAGCGAGGCGAATGCGCTCGCGTAGCACAATGCAGATGCCAGTGATTTTCCTTTAGCAAGGCCAGACGCGAGTGCGCCATTGAAGGCATCGCCAGCGCCAGCCGTATTTTTTACAACGGCCGGAAATGCCGGAGAATAGATGAATTGCGTTCCGTCATAAGCGAGAGAACCTTTGCTACCCAATGTGATAATGGTATTTTTGACACCTTTTTGATGAATAATCTTTGCTGCACATTTGGCTGATTCAATATCGTTGACGGACATGTTTGCCAGCAGACCAGCTTCGGTTTCATTTGGCGTGATATAATCGATGTCATCAATGATGGTATTAACCATTTCATTATATGGCGCTGGGTTAATAATGACCGGGATATCATTTTTCTGTGCGAGACGAATGGTTTGTTGAAGTGCCTCGTAATTTGTCTCCAGTTGTACGAGAACAATATCTGAATGAACGATGGCTTCTTTTTGTATGGTGATTTCATCAGGTGAAATTGTCATGTTAGCACCTGGATAGATAGCGATGACGTTATCCCCGGTATCTCCATTCACCATAATAGTCGCTGTACCTGTCTGTGTTTCTTTGGTCTGATAGATAACGCTTTTATGGATTTTTGATGAGTTTATAAAATTAATGGCGTAATCACTGAAATGGTCTGACCCTACTTTAGTAATAAAATGCACATCAGAATCGGCATAGCTTGCCGCTAATGCCTGATTGCATCCTTTACCACCGGGCGAAAAAATAAATTTATCGGCAAGCAATGATTCGCCTGTCGAGGGTAGCCTCGGTAGGTAACTGATAATATCAACATTGAACGAGCCAATAACACATACATTATTCTTCATGGCAGAGAGACCTTTTTTTATTTTCTGCGCTGATTCATATTTTTCCAGCACATAAGCAATTTCGTTTTTTGCAACGTTATCAAGAGAGTCAAGGGTAATAAATGCACCACCATGACAGCGAGTGAGATATCCCTGCCCGGCAAGTTCATTGAGATCTGAGCGAATAGTTTCCTTTGTTACCTTGAGACTTTTCGCCAGATTTGAAACTTTTACAACTCCCGAAATACTGATTTCTTTCAATATTCTATGATGGCGTTCAAATTTCATTTTTTACCTCACCGTGGTTAAGTTAGTCCCAGGGGAAGTATATTGTTGTGATTGTCACCATAAAGTGATGGCAGAAACCAAAAAAAAAACAAAAATGTAATATTAATATTATTAAAGTTACGAAAAATAGCGATGAAGATAAAAAGCTGAATAACCATATAATTCAGGTGGTTGTTAAGCCGGAACATGGGGGAAGGCGATAGGCTGTAATCAACAACTCTATGCCAGGACTGGATGGCGCTTCCGTTCTTGAATTTTTCGGTGGGATATAAAATAGATTGGCCTACAGCGTTCTGAACGATGTAGGCCTGACCGGTAGGTTATGGCGCATATCGCTGCAGTGATTCGGACCAGCGGAATATTTGGCTGCTTTTATCCTGTAGGCTAACGCGCTCTAAGTCATAAAATCCGTGCGTCTTTGCCGAGCGCATTTTGAGAATGTACTTACTTTCGCTGATGTCGTGCTGCCTTGTGCCGTCTTTATTCCAGTCTCCAGCAATGTCCGAATAGTAATAAACAAGGTCAGAAAACACGTTGATTATCTTGCTGTCTTTGATGGTGTAGAGTTCCAGCACTTCATAAAATGCGCCGCCGCCGGAATACGCATCAGAGTATCCACCCCGCACCCCGAATGCCAGGGTATCGGGTGCTATCCGGTACGGTGCCAGATCCAGCTTTGTATAATAAGCCAGCGGTCTGACGGACTCATCATCGCTCTCTTTTTCAGCGGCTTTATTCCACTCTGAGAGCTGGTTTAACGGTTTTTCCGAGCGTGCAATCGGCGTTAGCTGTGGATTCTGCCAGGAAAAAACGCCGAGATATAATTTATTAGCGCGCCCGTTGCTGTAGTTTTCCGGGCAGGTGTTATCCGCGTATTTTTTTGCTTGCTCGGCGTCAGCCTTATTATCGGCAAAACAAGCAATGCCAATATATTTACCGTCTTTTCCCCAAGATTTAGCACCGGTCAGGATTAGGTTGTCAGGATCTTCATTCGGTGCAACCCATGCAATCCACTGCTTTTCAGATAAGCCCTGAGGAAGCTCACCAAATCCTTTCGCGGGTGTTGCTCCTGCCATTTGCTCAGCAAAAATCTGTTTACCTTCCGGATGTTGGATGGCACTGGGTACAGAATCGAGATTTTGTACGGTAGTGGCAAAAGCAGGGGAGAGCGAGGCCAGCAACACCAGGGGAAGAAACTTTTTCACTATTGCGTCCTTTCAATAAGCAGGGCGATATGACTCGCCCTTAAATTTATTTCACGCGCGCCATAAAGTAGGCATCAACATACTCACCGTTGCGCAGGCCGTATTTCTTACCGGTGCCTTCGATTTCAAAGCCGTACTTCTTATAGACTGCTACAGCAGGCTCATTATCAACAAATACCGTCAGCTCAATGCGCTCGACGCGCAGCCAGTTGTCGCACATGTCGATCATCGTACGAATCAGCGCGCTGGCAACGCCACGATTGTGCCACCTGGCATCCACGCAGATACCAAAATCGGCCACGTGGCTGCGGCGCGGACGCTGCGCGACCTCAATACAAAGATGCCCCACGACGATACCGTCAATGCAGGCAACCAGTTGTTTGACACCGGCTTGCTCGGTTAGCCGTGCTTGCCACATTTCGAGGGAAGGATGAGGAACCTGTAGCGTGTTGTGGTACACCTCCGGCTGGGCGTGGATCTGACGAATTGCGTCGTAATCTTTCGGTTCAGCGTGGCGTATCACTATCTCACTCATTCCTTATCTCCTGCAGGGTTAATTGTGCATTTACACTCGCTGAGAAAGAAAAATCCGTCAACTGCATTTTTTTGCAAAAAGAAGTAGACAAGTGCGAATGAGAATGATTATTATTGCTCTGCGTTCAGGGGAACCCCTACGGAGAACCTGAAAGCACGACATTGCTCACATTGCTTCCAGTATTACTTTAGCCAGCTTTTGCTGGCTTTTTTTTTGGGTTTTGTTTCAGCCTGGCTTACTTGTCATTTTGTCCCCGGGGTGGGGCGACTGATGCCGGATGGCGCTTGCGCTTATCCGGCCTACAGCTGAGACCTGGGTTTTGTAGGCCGGATAAGGCAACGCCGCATCCGGCATGATGACAGGATGGATTCAGTCTCCAGCCGCTTTGCGCTATGGTGTAGACAATCATCTTCAAAAGGATCGTCTCATGACCTTACACTGCGCATTTATTGGTTTTGGTAAAAGCACCACCCGCTACCATTTGCCGTACGTCCTCAACCGCAAAAATAGCTGGCACGTCGCGCATATTTTCCGCCGCAACGCCAGGCCGGAAGAGCAGGCGCCGCAGTATTCACATATTCACTTCACCAGCGATCTCGACGAGATCTTAAACGATCCGCAGGTGAAGCTGGTGATCGTCTGTACCCATGCTGACAGCCATTTTGAATACGCCAAACGCGCGCTGGAAGCGGGTAAAAATGTGCTGGTTGAGAAACCCTTCACCCCAACGCTTGCGCAAGCAAAAGAGTTGTTTGAGCTAGCGCAAAGCAAAGGGCTGACCGTTACGCCGTATCAGAATCGTCGTTTTGACTCCTGTTTCCTCACCGCTAAAAAAGCGATTGAGAGCGGCAAGCTCGGCAAGATTGTTGAGGTTGAAAGCCATTTCGATTACTACCGTCCTGAAGCAGAAACCAAGCCGGGACTGCCGCAGGACGGCGCGTTTTATGGTCTGGGCGTACACACCATGGATCAGATTATCTCGCTGTTCGGACGTCCCGATCATGTGGCCTACGACATCCGCAGCCTGCGCAACAAAGCGAACCCGGACGATACCTTTGAAGCGCAGCTGTTTTACGGCGACCTGAAAGCCATTGTTAAAACCAGCCATCTGGTGAAAATCGACTATCCGAAGTTTATCGTGCATGGCACCAAAGGCTCGTTTGTGAAGTACGGTATCGACCAGCAGGAAACCAGCCTGAAGGCTAATATCATGCCGGGTGAGCCAGGTTTCGCTGCCGATGATTCCATTGGAATGCTGGAATATGTCAACGATGACGGCATCACGGTGAAAGAAGAGGTGAAGCCGGAAGTGGGGGACTACGGTCGCGTCTATGATTCGCTGTACCAGACGCTGACCGCCGGTACGCCTAATTACGTCAAGGAATCTGAAGTTCTTACCAACCTGGAGATCCTCGAACGCGCCTTTGAACAGGCAACGCCTGCCACGATAACCCTCGCCAAATAGCCTGCACAGACTCCTCTGGTCTTGTTCATATTTTTTGAACAGAGGAGTCAATTTTCACCCTCTATGATTCCAGACGGATTGAGTCCACACTTACTCCATCGAAAACATCTGGGGGTGAACACAATGATCTACTTACGCAAAGCTAACGACCGTGGCCACGCTAATCATGGCTGGCTTGATTCATGGCATACCTTCTCTTTTGCCAACTACTATGACCCGAACTTTATGGGGTTCTCGGCACTGCGCGTGATTAACGATGACGTGATCGATGCAGGTCAGGGATTTGGTACTCACCCCCATAAAGACATGGAAATCCTGACCTACGTGCTGGAAGGCGCGGTAGAGCATCAGGACAGCATGGGCAATAAAGAGCAGGTTCCGGCCGGTGAGTTTCAGATTATGAGCGCCGGGACGGGGATCCGTCACTCGGAGTACAACCCGAGCAATACTGAGAAGCTGCATCTGTATCAGATCTGGATCATGCCGCAGGAGAACGGTATTACTCCGCGTTATGAACAGCGTCGTTTCGATGCCGCTCAGGGTAAACAACTGGTGCTGTCGCCGGATGCTCGTGATGGTTCACTGAAAGTGTACCAGGATATGGAGCTGTACCGTTGGGCGCTGGTCAAAGATGAGCAGTCAGTGCATCAAATTGCTGCTGAACGCCGCGTCTGGATCCAGGTGGTAAAAGGTAACGTGACGATTAACGGGACTAAAGCGACCACCAGCGACGGTCTGGCAATCTGGGATGAACAGGCAATTTCTATTCATGCCGACAGCGACAGTGAAGTGTTACTGTTTGACCTGCCGCCAGTATAAAAATACACGTCATCCTTCAAGCCGCATCTGTGTTGGCTTTCCTCGCTCACCCCGGTCGCGTACTTAATGTACGCTCCCGGGGATTCACTGCGTCGCCGCCTTGATGCAACTCGAATGATTTTGTGTATTTATCACAATAAAAACTCCTTTTTTTCTCTGCAAAGGTTCACGCACGTCCGTGGTAAACTGGGAGAATCTATCCCTTTTTAACGCTTCAGGACGATGAAAAAGAAAAGACCCGTACTTCAGGATGTAGCCGACCGCGTGGGCGTGACCAAAATGACGGTCAGTCGCTTTTTGCGTAATCCGGAGCAGGTCTCCGTGGCGCTGCGGGGCAAAATTGCCGCTGCACTTGATGAGCTGGGTTATATTCCCAATCGCGCTCCTGATATCCTTTCTAACGCCACCAGCCGCGCTATCGGCGTGCTGTTACCGTCTCTCACTAACCAGGTTTTTGCTGAAGTGCTACGCGGCATTGAGGCCGTCACCGACGCCCATGGTTATCAAACCATGCTCGCGCACTACGGCTATAAGCCTGAGATGGAACAAGAGCGCCTGGAATCGATGCTGTCGTGGAATATCGATGGCCTGATCCTCACCGAACGTAGCCATACGCCCCGTACGCTGAAAATGATTGAGGTTGCTGGTATCCCGGTGGTTGAATTGATGGACAGCCAGTCTCCGTGTCTGGATATCGCCGTCGGTTTCGACAACTTCGAAGCCGCGCGTCAGATGACTGCCGCTATTATCGCCCGCGGGCACCGTCATGTAGCCTATCTTGGCGCTCGTCTTGATGAACGTACTATCATCAAACAGAGAGGCTACGAGCAGGCAATGCGCGATGCCAACCTGGTGCCGTACAGCGTGATGGTGGAACAGTCTTCTTCCTACTCCTCCGGTATTGAACTCATCCGTCAGGCGCGGCGCGAATACCCGCAGCTCGACGGCGTTTTCTGTACCAACGATGACCTGGCGGTAGGGGCGGCCTTCGAATGCCAGCGTTTAGGGCTGAAAATCCCGGATGACATGGCGATTGCCGGATTCCACGGTCACGACATCGGGCAGGTGATGGAGCCGCGTCTGGCGAGTGTGCTCACGCCGCGTGAACGGATGGGAAGCATTGGTGCAGAACGCCTGCTGGCGCGCATTCGTGGTGAAGCAGTCACGCCTAAAATGTTAGATTTAGGTTTCACCTTGTCACCGGGCGGATCTATTTAAGCCAACAACTTTGAAGTAGCTCACACTTATACACTTCGAGCACGAATGGATATTGCTTCTCTATTTATCCGGCTGGACAATGTTACCGATAACAGTTACCCGTAACAATTTCCTGATTCTTGTACCAGTGGGGGCAACGCTTTGAGCACGACTAATCATGATCACCACGTTTACGTTCTGATGGGCGTATCGGGCAGCGGTAAATCTGCTGTCGCCAGCGAAGTGGCGCATCAACTGCAGGCCGCGTTTCTTGATGGCGATTTTCTCCATCCGCGCAGCAACATCATGAAAATGGCTTCCGGTGAGCCACTCAACGATGACGACCGTAAACCGTGGCTACAGGCGCTGAATGACGCCGCTTTTGCGATGCAGCGTACCAACAAGGTTTCGCTGATCGTCTGTTCTGCCTTGAAAAAAGTCTACCGCGACCAGTTGCGCGACGGTAACCCGAACCTCTCTTTCATTTATCTGAAAGGGGATTTTGACGTTATCGAAAGCCGTCTGAAGGCGCGTAAAGGCCACTTCTTCAAAACACAGATGCTGGTTACCCAGTTTGAAGCGCTGGAAGAACCGGGTGCGAATGAAAACGATGTACTGGTGGTCGATATCGATCAACCACTGGACGGTGTGGTCGCCAGCACCATTGAGGTTATTAACCAAGGCAGTAAGTAGTGAGCACATTAACGCTTGTTTTAACAGCAGTAGGGTCCGTTTTATTACTGCTGTTTTTAGTGATGAAGGCGCGTATGCACGCCTTCGTTGCTTTGATGGTGGTATCCATTGGTGCAGGTCTCTTTTCCGGTATGCCGCTCGATAAAATCGCGGCGACCATGGAAAAAGGGATGGGAGGCACGCTCGGTTTCCTGGCGATTGTGGTGGCGCTGGGGGCGATGTTCGGCAAGATTTTGCATGAGACCGGCGCGGTCGATCAGATTGCCGTCAAAATGCTGAAATCCTTCGGTCACAGCCGCGCACATTACGCGATTGGCCTGGCCGGTCTGATTTGCGCGCTGCCGCTGTTCTTTGAGGTGGCGATTGTGCTACTGATTAGCGTAGCGTTTTCAATGGCACGCCATACCGGTACTAACCTGGTTAAGTTGGTCATTCCGCTGTTTGCGGGCGTGGCGGCTGCCGCAGCGTTCCTGCTGCCGGGGCCTGCGCCGATGCTGCTGGCCTCTCAGATGCACGCCGACTTTGGCTGGATGATCCTGATTGGCCTGTGCGCCGCGATTCCGGGCATGATTATCGCCGGGCCGCTGTGGGGTAATTTCATCAGCCGTTACGTTGAGCTGCACGTACCGGAAGACATTACCGAGCCGCATCTGGGCGAAGGCAAAATGCCCTCCTTTGGCTTCAGCTTATCGCTTATCCTGCTGCCGCTGGTGCTGGTTGGTCTGAAAACCATCGCCGCACGCTTTGTTCCGGTCGGTTCTTCAACCTACGAATGGTTCGAGTTTATCGGTCATCCGTTTACCGCGATTCTGGTTGCCTGTCTGGTGGCGATTTATGGTCTGGCGGTGCGCCAGGGCATGCCAAAAGACCGCGTGATGGAGATCTGCGGCCATGCGCTGCAGCCAGCGGGGATTATTCTGCTGGTGATTGGCGCGGGCGGCGTGTTCAAACAGGTGCTGGTAGATTCCGGTGTTGGTCCTGCACTGGGCGAAGCGTTAACCGGTATGGGCTTGCCGATCGCTATCACCTGCTTCGTGCTGGCGGCGGCGGTGCGTATCATTCAGGGGTCCGCGACAGTGGCCTGCTTAACGGCGGTCGGTCTGGTGATGCCAGTGATTGAGCAACTGAACTACTCCGGTGCTCAGATGGCGGCGCTGTCTATCTGTATCGCGGGCGGCTCTATCGTGGTCAGCCATGTTAACGACGCTGGTTTCTGGTTGTTCGGTAAATTTACCGGCGCGACTGAAGCGCAAACGCTGAAGACCTGGACGATGATGGAAACCATCCTCGGTACGGTTGGCGCGATTGTCGGTATGATTGCTTTCCAGCTGTTGAGCTGATGGAATTGCCCGGTGGCGCTTGCGCTTACCGGGCCTGGAAACGAGCACATATCGACACCGTAGGCCGGGTAAGGCGAAGCCGCCACCCGGCTTTTTTACAGCACCATCACCCCATCCTCGGTTTTCAACCAACGCGGCGCTTTTAGCGTATCGGCGAAATAGCCCACTAAATCCTGCAGTAAATCACCCGCCACGCGTTCCATCTCGTCAGACAGCGTTTTACTCATCAGTAAATGCGTCAAAAGCTGGCAGTAACGCCCCATCTGATCTGGTTCGGGTTCAAAGAGGGGAGAGCGGGTCGGTAAGGTTTCTACCGTCAGGCTGGCCTGTAGATGCTGCGGTACAGGCTCCGTTAAGGTTGGTTGCAATAGTGCCAGACAGGCCGACAGGCGCGCGCACATCGCCAGTTTTTCAACCGGGTCATGACATTCAACAAGCCCTTCGACAAAACGCTCACAGTTATCCGCCAACTCGGTGAAGTCCGTGGCATGGCTAAAGGGCAGGGTAAATAAAGAGTGTGAAAAGAGAGGGGTCGTTGCCATAGGGCAGCCTCCGATGAGTGAAATTTACCACCACCGAAGGGACCAACCTTTTGGTGGCGGGCTGAACGGAGTTGGTCCTACCGGCCTCATTGGATACCGGTGCGTCTTGTGACGCCACCGTCGAGCCCACCATTGAGGTGTAGCTGGTCGCACGACAAAAGTGAATTTTATCGCGAATGAGGTAATCAGGGGACCAATCCTGGCACCTGATTTTGCAGGTGCAGCGAGAAGATAATGCTTATCCGTGATGCTGACAAGAGGGCATTCCGGAAGGCGCTTCGCAGAAATGAAAATACGATTTTTCAGAGAGTTAAATGATTGAGGTGTTTCTCATAAACACATTCACGGCGCTGATTGCCCGGTGGCGCTTGCGCTTACCGGGCCTACAAACGAGCATATATCAACACCGTAGGCCGGGTAAGGCGAAGCCGCCACCCGGCGTAAAGTGAGTGCGTTACCCCTTCATCCACATCCGAACGCCGTCGAGGAACATCTGGGTTGCCATCATCACCAGAATCAGCCCCATCAGGCGCTCCAGCGCGTTAACCCCTTTCTCTCCCAGCAGGCGTAAAAATAGCGAAGACTGCAGCAAAATCACGAATGTGCCGCCCCAGGCGATCAGCAGCGCAATCACCAGGTGCCCCATCTGGTTTGGATACTGATGCGACAACAACATTAATGAGGCCAGGATTGTCGGCCCGGCAACCAGCGGAATCGCCAGCGGTACGATAAATGGCTCTTCACCAGCCGGAAGCCCGGTGCTATTCCCGGTGGCGCTGGGGAAAATCATCTTAATGGCGATCAGGAACAGAATGATGCCCCCGGAGATCGATACGGTTTCTGCACGCAGGTTAAGAAATGCCAGAATTTTCTCGCCCGCAAACAGGAATATCAGCATCACCAACAGCGCAATAAACAGCTCGCGAATCATAATCGCGCGGCGACGTTTTGGTTCGGTATGTTTCAATACGGACATGAAAATGGGCAGATTTCCGAGCGGATCCATAATCAGGATCAATAAAACTGCCGCTGAAATGATTTCATTCATAACTCAAATTCCCTGATAATTACCGCGGACTTTCTGCTTGCTTGCGCAGCGGGATAAGTCGCATTACTGATGGCTTCGCTATCATTGATTAATTTCACTTGCGACTTTGGCTGCTTTTTGTATGGTGAAGGATAGGCCAGTAGGATACTGGTTAGCATACACAGCACACATCTCTGCAGGAAAAAACGCTATGAAAAATGTTGGTTTTATCGGCTGGCGCGGTATGGTCGGCTCTGTTCTCATGCAACGCATGGTTGAGGAGCGTGACTTCGACGCCATTCGCCCTGTTTTCTTTTCTACTTCCCAGCTTGGGCAGGCGGCACCGACGTTCGGTGGCACCGCGACCGGCACACTTCAGGACGCTTTTGATCTGGATGCGCTGAAGGCGCTCGATATCATCGTGACCTGTCAGGGCGGCGATTATACCAACGAAATCTATCCAAAGCTTCGTGAAAGCGGTTGGCAGGGTTACTGGATTGACGCAGCCTCTTCGCTGCGTATGAAAGACGATGCCATCATTATTCTCGATCCGGTTAACCAGGATGTCATCACCGACGGCCTGAATAAAGGTATTAAGACCTTTGTCGGCGGCAACTGTACCGTTAGCCTGATGCTGATGTCTCTCGGTGGCCTGTTTGCCAATGACCTGGTTGACTGGGTTTCCGTGGCAACCTATCAGGCGGCTTCCGGCGGCGGCGCGCGCCATATGCGTGAGCTGCTGTCTCAGATGGGTCATCTGTATGGCCATGTGGCCGAGGAACTGGCGACCCCTTCCTCTGCTATTCTCGACATCGAACGTAAAGTGACGACCCTGTCCCGCAGCGGCGAACTGCCGGTTGATAACTTTGGCGTACCGCTGGCCGGTAGCCTGATTCCGTGGATCGACAAACAGCTCGATAACGGTCAGAGCCGCGAAGAGTGGAAGGGACAGGCGGAAACCAACAAAATTCTCAACACGTCTTCCGTGATCCCAGTTGATGGTCTGTGCGTGCGCGTCGGCGCGCTGCGCTGCCACAGCCAGGCGTTCACCATTAAACTGAAAAAAGATGTGTCTATTCCGACCGTAGAAGAACTGCTGGCGGCGCACAATCCGTGGGCCAAAGTTGTACCAAACGATCGGGATATCACCATGCGTGAGCTAACCCCGGCGGCCGTCACCGGCACGCTGACCACGCCAGTAGGCCGTCTGCGTAAGCTGAACATGGGACCGGAGTTCCTGTCAGCCTTTACCGTGGGCGACCAGTTGCTGTGGGGTGCTGCGGAGCCATTGCGCCGTATGCTGCGCCAATTGGCGTAATAGTTTGTTAACGATCAAGGGGTGAGGAATCACCCCTTTTTTTGCGTAATACAGGAGTAAGCGCAGATGTTTCATTTTTTACCAGGAGTAAGATAAAGCATTGGCTATTCTTTAAGGGTGACTTAGTACCGGAGGTATTAAGTTGTTGCCTGAAGGTGGGACGACGCAGAGAGGATGCACAATTGTGCTGCGCCGTTCAGGTCAAAAAAAGTGTCACTACCTGATGTCGAAAATCAGTTGGAAGGGGTGACACCATAAAACAGGATGACAACCATGTCCGTTCGTATCGATAGAGACGTGATTAATGCGCTAATTGCAGGCCATTTTGCGGATCCTTTTTCCGTACTCGGTATGCACCAAACTGATGCTGGACTCGAAGTCCGCGCCCTATTACCTGACGCCACCGAAGTGTGGGTGATCGAACCCAAAACCGGACGCAAAGTCGGCAAGCTGGATTGCCTCGACTCTCGCGGTTTTTTCTGTGCAGTACTTCCCCGCCGTAAAAATTTCTTTCGCTATCAGCTGGCCGTTGTCTGGCATGGACAGCAGAATCTGATTGATGACCCTTATCGTTTTGGTCCGCTGATCCAGGATATGGATGCATGGCTGTTATCTGAAGGTACGCATCTGCGACCTTACGAAACGCTGGGTGCGCATGCGGATACCATGGATGGCGTCACCGGTACGCGTTTCTCCGTCTGGGCACCCAACGCCCAGCGTGTTTCGGTGGTTGGTCAGTTCAACTACTGGGATGGCCGTCGCCACCCGATGCGCCTGCGTAAAGAAAGCGGTATCTGGGAGTTGTTTATCCCCGGTGCGCAGCATGGTCAGCTGTATAAATACGAGATGATCGATGCCAACGGTAAGCTGCGGATTAAAGCCGACCCTTACGCGTTTGAAGCGCAAATGCGCCCGGAAACCGCGTCACTTATTTGCGGTCTGCCGGAAAAAGTGGTGCAAAGCGAGGAGCGTAAAAAAGCCAATCAGTTTGATGCGCCGATCTCTATCTATGAAGTACATCTGGGTTCATGGCGTCGTCATACCGATAACAACTTCTGGCTGAGCTACCGCGAGCTGGCGGATCAGTTAGTGCCTTACGCCAAGTGGATGGGCTTTACCCACCTCGAACTGTTGCCGATTAACGAGCATCCGTTCGACGGTAGCTGGGGTTACCAACCCACCGGCATGTATGCGCCGACCCGTCGCTTCGGGACTCGCGATGATTTCCGCTATTTCGTGAATGCCGCGCATCAGGCGGGGCTGAACGTCATTCTCGACTGGGTGCCGGGCCATTTCCC
This sequence comes from Citrobacter sp. Cpo037, assembly GCF_030332945.1. Taxonomy (NCBI): domain Bacteria; kingdom Pseudomonadati; phylum Pseudomonadota; class Gammaproteobacteria; order Enterobacterales; family Enterobacteriaceae; genus Citrobacter; species Citrobacter sp. Cpo037. The sequence goes on along the minus strand of NZ_JAOWGW010000040.1, from coordinate 85,819 downwards.
ATCGGACGACTTTGGTCTGGCAGAGTTTGATGGCACTAACCTTTATGAGCACAGCGACCCGCGCGAAGGGTATCACCAGGACTGGAACACGCTGATCTACAATTACGGTCGCCGTGAAGTCAGCAACTACCTGGTGGGTAATGCTCTGTACTGGATTGAACGTTTTGGGATCGACGCGTTGCGCGTGGATGCCGTGGCGTCGATGATTTATCGCGACTACAGCCGCAAAGAAGGGGAATGGATCCCAAACGAATTTGGTGGTCGTGAAAACCTTGAAGCCATTGAGTTTTTGCGCAATACCAACCGCATTCTTGGCGAGCAAGTTCCGGGCGCGGTGAGCATGGCGGAAGAGTCCACCGACTTTGCCGGCGTTTCAAGACCACAGGATATGGGCGGTTTAGGGTTCTGGTATAAGTGGAACCTCGGCTGGATGCACGACACGCTGGACTACATGAAGCTGGACCCGATTCATCGTCAGTACCATCACGACAAGCTGACCTTCGGCATGCTGTACAACTACACCGAAAACTTTGTCCTGCCGCTGTCGCATGATGAAGTGGTACACGGTAAAAAATCTATTCTCGATCGCATGCCGGGAGACGCATGGCAGAAGTTTGCCAACCTGCGCGCCTACTACGGCTGGATGTGGGCCTTCCCGGGCAAAAAACTGCTGTTTATGGGCAACGAGTTTGCGCAGGGACGTGAATGGAACCATGACGCCAGCCTCGACTGGCACCTGCTGGAAGGTGGCGATAACTGGCACCACGGCGTACAGCGTCTGGTGCGCGATCTGAACCACACCTACCGTCATCACAAAGCGCTGCACGAGCTCGACTTTGACGCCTATGGCTTTGAGTGGCTGGTGGTAGATGACAATGAACGTTCGGTGCTGGCTTTCGTGCGTCGTGACAAGGTCGGCAATGAAATCATCGTGGTCAGTAACTTTACGCCTGTGCCCCGCCACGGCTATCGCTTCGGTATCAATCAGCCAGGCAAATGGCGTGAGATCCTCAATACCGATTCGATGCATTACCACGGCAGCAATACCGGTAACGGCGGTGCGGTGCACAGCGATGAAATCGCCAGCCATGGTCGTCAGCACTCACTGAGCCTCACGTTACCGCCGTTGGCAACGATTTGGCTGGTCCGGGAGGGGTAATGACGCAACTGGCAACCGGCAACACCACCCCCCATGGTGCAACGTATGACGGCCATGGTGTCAATTTCACACTCTTCTCGGCCCACGCTGAACGCGTTGAATTATGCGTATTCGATGAGCAAGGGTGCGAACTTCGCTATGACCTGCCGGGGCGTAGCGGTGATGTCTGGCATGGCTATCTGGCCAACGCCCGGCCCGGTCTGCGCTATGGCTATCGTGTTCATGGCCCATGGCAACCGCAGCAGGGCCACCGGTTTAATCCGGCCAAGCTGCTGCTTGACCCTTGCGCCCGTCGGGTGGATGGCGAGTTAAAAGATAACCCGCTGCTGCACGGTGGGCTAAATGAACCGGATCATCATGATAATGCCACCATCGCGCTGAAGGGCGTGGTGGTGTCCGATCATTATGACTGGGAGGATGATGCCCCGCCGCGCACGCCGTGGGGCAATACCGTGATTTACGAAGCGCATGTCAAAGGGTTGACGTATTTGCATCCTGAGCTGCCGGAAGAGATTCGCGGAACCTATAAAGCGCTGGGCCATCCAGTGATGATCGATTACTTCAAGCGCCTCGGCATTACCGCGCTGGAGCTGCTGCCGGTGGCGCATTTTGCCAGCGAACCACGGCTTCAGCGGCTGGGGCTGTCGAACTATTGGGGCTACAACCCGGTAGCGATGTTCGCGCTGCATCCGGCCTATGCCTGTTCGCCGGAGAGTGCGCTTGATGAGTTTCGCGACGCGGTAAAAGCGCTGCACAAAGCGGGGATTGAGGTCATTCTCGATATCGTTTTGAACCACAGCGCCGAGCTGGATCTCGAAGGCCCCGTCTTCTCGCTGCGCGGAATTGATAACCGTAGCTATTATTGGATCAGGGACGATGGTGATTACTACAACTGGACCGGTTGTGGGAACACCCTCAATCTGAGCCATCCCGGCGTTGTGGAATACGCATGTGAATGCCTGCGCTACTGGGTTGAAACCTGCCATGTGGATGGTTTTCGTTTTGATTTGGCTTCCGTCATGGGGCGTACACCTGCGTTTCGTCAGGATGCGCCGCTGTTTACCGCGATCCAAAACTGTCCGCAGCTCTCACGCGTTAAGCTGATTGCGGAACCGTGGGATATTGGTGAAGGCGGCTATCAGGTGGGGAATTTCCCTCCGCCGTTTGCCGAGTGGAATGACCATTTCCGCGATGCGACCCGACGCTTCTGGCTCCAGCGTAATCTCTCGTTGGGTGAGTTTGCCGGGCGTTTTGCCGCATCAAGCGACGTGTTTAAACGCAATGGTCGCAAACCCAGCGCGACGGTCAATCTGGTGACTGCGCACGACGGTTTTACGCTACGCGACTGTGTGTGCTTCACAAATAAGCACAATGAAGCGAATGGTGAGGAAAATCGCGACGGCACTAGCAATAACTACAGCGACAATCATGGTAAAGAAGGATTAGGCGGCACGCTGGACCTGATTGAGCGGCGGCGCGACAGCATTCATGCGCTGTTAACCACGCTGTTGCTCTCCCAGGGGACGCCGATGTTGCTGGCGGGCGATGAGCATGGTCATAGCCAGCACGGCAACAATAACGCTTACTGCCAGGATAACGTCCTAACCTGGCTGGACTGGCAGCAGGCAAACAGCGGACTAACCACATTTACCGCAGCCCTGATCCATCTTCGTCAGCAAATTCCTGCATTAACGGGTGATCGCTGGTGGGAAGAGGGCGATGGCAATGTTCGTTGGCTGAATAAGTACGCACAACCCTTAAGTGCGGATGAGTGGCAAAACGGCCCGAGGCAGATGCAAATCCTGCTTTCAGACCGTTTTCTGATTGCAATAAATGCCACGCTTGAGGTGACAGATATCGTTTTACCTGAAGGGGGATGGTGCGCCGTTCCCCCATTTGCCGGAGAGGATAATCCGGTGCTTACGGCTGTCTGGCAGGGACCTGCGCACGGACTGTGTGTGTTCCAGAGAAGATAAAAAAGGAGTTAGTCATGGTGAGTTTAGAGAAGAACGATCGTGTAATGTTGGCGCGCCAGCTGCCATTAAAATCTGTTGCCCTGATCCTGGCCGGTGGCCGCGGTACCCGCTTAAAAGATTTAACCAACAAACGTGCCAAACCTGCTGTGCACTTTGGCGGTAAGTTCCGCATTATCGATTTTGCCTTATCCAACTGTATTAACTCCGGGATCCGCCGTATTGGCGTGATCACTCAGTACCAGTCCCACACGCTGGTGCAGCATATTCAGCGCGGCTGGTCGTTCTTTAGCGAAGAGATGAACGAGTTCGTCGATCTGCTACCTGCCCAGCAGAGAATGCAGGGTGAAAACTGGTATCGCGGCACGGCGGATGCGGTGACCCAAAACCTGGACATCATTCGACGCTATAAAGCGGAATATGTGGTGATCCTCGCGGGCGATCATATCTACAAACAGGACTACTCACGCATGCTGATCGACCACGTCGAGAAAGGCGCGCGTTGCACCGTGGCCTGTATGCCAGTGCCTATTGAAGAGGCCAGCGCGTTTGGCGTGATGGACGTGGACGACACCGATAAAATTATCGAGTTCGTTGAAAAACCCGCCAACCCGCCAGCGATGCCTGGCGACCCGACCAAATCTCTTGCCAGTATGGGGATCTACGTTTTCAACGCCGATTATCTGTATGAATTGCTGGCGGAAGATGACCTTGATGAAAACTCCAGTCACGATTTCGGTAAAGACATTATCCCGAAAATCACCGAAGCTGGCATGGCGTATGCACATCCATTCCCGTTGTCCTGCGTGCAGTCTGACCCGGAATCCGAGCCGTACTGGCGTGACGTGGGTACGCTGGAGGCCTACTGGAAGGCGAACCTCGATCTGGCTTCGGTGACGCCTGAACTGGACATGTACGACCAGGACTGGCCAATCCGTACGCACATGGAATCGCTGCCACCGGCGAAATTTGTTCAGGACCGTTCCGGCAGCCACGGAATGACGCTGAACTCGCTGGTTTCTGGCGGATGCATAATTTCAGGTTCGGTGGTGGTGCAGTCCGTTCTGTTCCCGCGAGTGCGGGTGAATTCATTCTGTAACATTGATTCGGCAGTGTTGTTACCTGAAGTGTGGGTGGGACGTTCGTGCCGCTTACGTCGTTGCATTATCGACCGCGCCTGCGTTATTCCCGAAGGCATGGTGATTGGTGAAAACGCGGAAGAAGATGCGCGTCGTTTCTACCGTTCAGAGGAAGGTATTGTGCTGGTCACGCGTGAAATGCTACGCAAACTGCAGATCAAACAGGAGCGATAATGCAGGTTTTACACGTTTGTTCAGAGATGTTCCCCCTGTTAAAAACCGGGGGACTGGCGGATGTTATTGGGGCGTTACCCGCAGCGCAAATAGCGGACGGCGTGGATGCCCGCGTGCTGCTCCCGGCGTTTCCTGATATTCGTCGCGGCATTCCCGATGCGCAGGTAGTGACGCGTCGGGATACCTTCGCCGGACGTATCACGCTGCTGTTCGGGCATTTCAACGGCGTGGGTATTTACCTGATTGACGCGCCGCATCTCTATGACCGCCCCGGTAGCCCGTATCACGACACTAACCTGTTTGCTTATACCGATAACGTGCAGCGTTTTGCATTGCTGGGCTGGGTTGGCTGTGAAATGGCCTGTGGCCTTGACCCATTCTGGCGCCCGGATGTGGTGCATGCGCACGACTGGCATGCGGGTCTGGCTCCGGCGTATCTGGCGGCGCGCGGCCATCCGGCGAAATCGGTGTTCACCGTCCACAACCTGGCGTATCAAGGCATGTTTTATGCAAAGCATATGGATGACATCCAATTGCCATGGTCGTTCTTTAATGTGCACGGACTGGAGTTTAACGGGCAGATTTCGTTTCTGAAGGCAGGGTTGTACTACGCCGACCACATTACGGCGGTCAGTCCGACCTACGCGCGGGAAATTACCGAGCCGCAGTTTGCCTACGGCATGGAAGGTCTGTTGCAGCAACGTCATCGCGAAGGGCGCCTTTCCGGCGTGCTGAACGGCGTTGATGAAAAAATCTGGAGCCCGGAAACCGATCTCCTGCTGGCATCGCGATATACGCGCGACACGCTGGAGGAGAAGGCAGAAAACAAACGTCAGCTTCAGATAGCGATGGGACTTAAGGTCAACGATAAAGTACCGCTGTTTGCTGTGGTGAGCCGTCTGACCAGTCAAAAAGGGCTGGATCTGGTGCTGGAAGCGCTGCCGGGGTTGTTAGAGCAGGGTGGACAGCTGGCATTGCTAGGCGCGGGCGATCCGGTATTACAGGAAGGATTCCTCGCCGCAGCGGCGGAACATCCAGGACAGGTGGGTGTGCAGATCGGCTATCACGAAGCCTTCTCGCACCGCATCATGGGTGGGGCCGATGTGATATTGGTTCCCAGCCGTTTTGAGCCGTGTGGCTTAACGCAGTTGTATGGACTGAAGTACGGCACGCTGCCGCTGGTGCGGCGCACCGGTGGGCTGGCTGATACAGTCGCTGACAGTTCGCTGGAAAACCTGGCGGACGGTATCGCCAGTGGGTTTGTATTTGAAGATAGTAATGCCTGGTCGCTGTTACGCGCGATCCGGCGTGCTTTCGTATTGTGGTCCCGGCCTTCGCTTTGGCGGTTTGTACAACGTCAGGCCATGACCATGGATTTTAGCTGGCAAGTCGCGGCGAAGTCATACCGTGAGCTTTACTATCGCTTGAAATAGATATCCAGGAATCACCTATATGAATGCTCCATTTACTTATGCATCGCCCACACTCAGCGTAGAGGCACTTAAGCATTCTATTGCCTATAAGCTGATGTTCACGATTGGTAAGGACCCGGTCATTGCCAATAAACATGAGTGGCTGAACGCCACGTTGTTCGCGGTGCGCGACCGTCTCGTGGAGCGCTGGCTGCGTTCTAACCGTGCGCAATTATCTCAGGAAACTCGTCAGGTCTATTACCTGTCTATGGAGTTTCTGATTGGCCGCACGCTTTCCAATGCACTGTTATCGCTGGGCATTTATGACGATGTCAAAAATGCGCTGGAAGGAATGGGGTTGGATCTTGAAGATCTGATCGACGAAGAAAACGACCCGGGTCTTGGCAATGGCGGTCTCGGGCGCCTGGCGGCCTGCTTTCTGGACTCTCTGGCAACGCTGGGATTGCCGGGACGCGGCTACGGTATTCGTTATGACTACGGCATGTTCAAGCAGAACATTGTTGATGGCCGCCAGAAAGAGTCGCCGGACTACTGGCTGGAATACGGTAACCCGTGGGAATTCAAACGCCACAACACGCGCTACAAAGTGCGTTTTGGCGGGCGCATTCAGCAGGAAGGTAAGAAAACGCGCTGGATAGAAACCGAAGAGATCCTCGCGGTCGCCTACGACCAGATTATCCCCGGCTACGACACCGACGCCACCAACACGCTGCGTCTGTGGAATGCCCAGGCCAGTAGCGAGATTAATCTCGGTAAATTTAACCAGGGCGACTACTTTGCGGCGGTGGAAGATAAAAACCACTCCGAGAACGTCTCCCGCGTATTGTACCCGGACGACTCCACCTATTCAGGACGTGAACTGCGGCTGCGCCAGGAGTATTTCCTGGTTTCCTCCACGGTGCAGGACATTCTGAGCCGTCATTACCAGCTGCACAAAACCTACGACAACCTGGCGGATAAAATTGCCATTCACCTCAACGACACCCATCCGGTGCTGTCGATCCCAGAGCTAATGCGTTTGCTGATCGATGAGCATAAGTTCAGCTGGGACGATGCGTTTGAGGTCTGCTGCCAGGTCTTCTCGTATACCAACCACACTTTGATGAGCGAAGCGCTGGAGACCTGGCCTGTCGATATGCTGGGCAAAATTTTGCCGCGCCATCTGCAAATCATCTTTGAAATCAACGACTACTTCCTGAAGACGTTACAGGAACAGTATCCGAACGATACCGCTCTGCTGGGGCGGACGTCGATTATCGATGAATCTAACGGCCGTCGTGTGCGTATGGCATGGCTGGCGGTGGTGGTGAGCCACAAGGTTAACGGCGTTTCCGAGCTGCACTCCAACCTGATGGTGCAGTCACTGTTTGCTGATTTTGCGAAGATTTTCCCGACTCGTTTTTGCAACGTCACCAATGGCGTGACGCCGCGTCGCTGGCTGGCGCTGGCCAACCCGTCGCTCTCTGAAGTGCTGGATGAGAACATTGGCCGCACCTGGCGAACCGATCTCAGCCAGCTCAGTGAGCTTGAGCAGCACTGCGATTACCCGCTGGTAAATCAGGCGGTGCGCCGCGCGAAGCTGGAGAATAAAAAGCGTCTGGCCACGCTTATTGCCCAGCAGCTGAACGTGGTGGTGAACCCGAAATCGCTGTTTGATGTGCAGATAAAGCGTATTCACGAATACAAACGTCAGTTGATGAACGTGCTGCATGTGATTACCCGCTACAACCGCATTAAGGCCGATCCTGACGCTGAGTGGGTACCGCGTGTGAATATCTTCGCAGGTAAAGCGGCTTCTGCTTATTACATGGCGAAACACATCATTCACCTGATCAACGACGTCGCGAAAGTGATCAACAACGATCCGCAAATTGGCGACAAGCTGAAAGTGGTGTTTATCCCCAACTACAGCGTCAGCCTGGCGCAGGTGATTATTCCTGCTGCCGATCTGTCTGAGCAGATTTCTCTGGCCGGGACCGAAGCCTCCGGTACCAGTAATATGAAATTTGCTCTTAACGGCGCGCTGACCATCGGGACGCTGGACGGTGCCAACGTTGAGATGCTGGAGCATGTGGGCGCAGAAAATATCTTTATCTTTGGTAATACGGCGGAAGAGGTCGAGGCTTTACGCAGCCAGGGCTACAAGCCGCGTGAGTATTATGAGAAAGACGAAGAGCTGCACCAGGTGCTGACGCAGATTGGCAGCGGGGTGTTCAGCCCTGAGGAGCCGGGACGCTATCGTGACCTGGTGGATTCGCTGATTAACTTTGGCGACCACTATCAGGTTCTGGCGGATTATCGCAGCTACGTTGATTGCCAGGATAAGGTTGATGAACTGTATCGTCACCCGGAAGAGTGGACCACCAAGTCGATGATTAATATCGCCAACATGGGGTACTTCTCGTCGGACAGGACAATCAAAGAGTACGCCGAAAACATCTGGCATATTGATTCGGTGCGGTTGTAATAAGGGATAGGACTACCTGTAGGCCGGATAAGGCGCTAGCCGCCATCCGGCAAAAGGCCCGATAGCGATGACGCTTACCGGGCCTACAGGGCGCTCGTTGCCGGGGGCGCTTCGCTTGCCCGGCCTACGTTCGTGTACTTGCTTACGACGCCAGCGACAGCTGGTATTTCTCGATATACTCCGCCAGCCACTGGGTCATGCGTGACTGCTGCTCAGCGTTCAGCCACATACCTTCTTTCGTGCGACGCCACAGCGCATCTTCCGCGCGACGAACCCATTCGTGATCGACCAGATATTTCAGCTCGGCCTCATAAAACTCATGGCCAAAGTCTTCACCTAACTCGGCAAGCGAGGTGGCTTCGCCGATGACCCATTCGGTGTTGCTGCCGTAGGTGCGAGAATAATGGCGTGCCAGCGACTCGGTCAGGAACGGGTATCGACGGCGCAGTTTGGCTGCGTAATCTTCGCGATCGCCGCCAATGTCGCCGCCAGGCAGAATGCACTCTTTCGTCCACGCCGGACCAATTCCCTGATAGTACGATGCCAGTTTTTCCATCGCGTGCTCAGCCAGCTTACGATAGGTCGTCAGCTTACCGCCAAAGACCGACAGCAGCGGCGCTTTGCCGTTTTCGTCGTGGATATCCAGCGTGTAATCACGGGTGATCGCCTGCGGTGAGTCAGACTCGTCATCGCACAGCGGACGCACGCCCGAGTAAGTCCAGACGATATCATCACGACCCAGTTGTTTCTTAAAGTGCGCGTTGTAGACCTTCAGCAGGTAATTGATTTCGCTTTCATCAATTTTCACTGCTTTCGGATCGCCTTTGTATTCAACGTCTGTCGTCCCGATGATCGAGAATTCGTCCATCCATGGGATAACAAACACGATACGCTTATCTTCGTTCTGCAGAATATAAGCTTGCTTCTGGGTATGTACGCGCGGCACTACGATGTGGCTGCCTTTAATCAGGCGAATGCCGTACGGCGATGGCAGGTGCATACCGTCGTCGAAGAACTCTTTCACCCACGGACCGGTGGCGTTGACCAGGCCACGCGCCTGCCAGGTGTATTTTTTGCCGGTATCGATATCTTCAGCTTCAACAATCCACAGACCGTTTTCACGGCGAGCAGAAGTGGCGCGAGTGCGGGTTAATACTTCTCCGCCTTTGCGTACGACCATTTGGGCGTTTGCCAAAACCAGTCGCGCATCGTCTACCCAGCAGTCAGAATATTCGAAACCGCGCACAATCTCAGGTTTCATTACGGAATCTGCGCCAAAACGCAAACCGGTAGAACCTGGCAAACTGGTGCGTTTGCCCAGATGATCGTACATAAACAAACCAATGCGGATCATCCACGCCGGACGCAGGTGCGGGCGGTGGGGCAGACGAAAGCGCATCGGGAAGGCGATATGCGGTGCCATTTTCAACAGCACTTCACGTTCGGCCAGCGCTTCGCTTACCAGACGAAATTCGTAGTGTTCCAGGTAGCGCAGGCCACCGTGGATGAGTTTGGAGCTAGCGGAAGAGGTGGCGCAGGCTAAATCCTGCGCTTCCAGCATCAGCACGGATAAACCGCGTCCAGCGGCATCTGCCGCGATACCGGCACCGTTGATGCCTCCACCTATCACAATCAGATCTTTGGTTTCCATGCTGGCCTCTCGCACTTTCGTTATAGCTCATTAATGTTCGTTATCGAGCATAATAGCAAAGAATCACGCCATTGGTAACATCGGATAAACAATTTACAGTGATACATATAACATTATGGCGTTTAACTGCCGTCGGGACGTACACTAAGCAGTAACATGTCCGAAAAGCGTCACCTGCCATATAAAGAAGAGAGAGCAATGGATCAGTTTGAATGTATTAATGTCGAAGAAGCGCATCAGAAGCTGCATCAGGGGAGCGCGGTGTTAGTGGATATCCGTGATCCGCAAAGCTATGCCATGGGTCATGCCCCGCAGGCGTTTCATCTGACGAACGACACGCTGGGGTCATTTATGCGCGAGCATGATTTCGACACCGCCGTGTTGGTGATGTGTTATCACGGCAACAGCAGTAAAGGCGCGGCGCAATATCTTCTTCAGCAGGGCTATGACGCGGTTTACAGCGTTGACGGCGGCTTCGACGCCTGGCATCGACATTTTCCGGCAGAAGTGGCATACGGTTCGTAAGGCTATACCCAAATTAATTCGAGTTGCATCGCGACGGCGACGCAGCGAATCTCCGGGAGCGTACGAACAGTACGTGACCGGAGTGAGCGAGGAAAGCCAACAAAGATGCAGCTCGAAGTAAGAAGGGTATATATACTGTCCTCTTTTGTGTGGATGAAGCGACAGCAACCATGTTGATGATTACCTCTTTTGCTAACCCCCGCGTGGCGCAGGCATTTGTTGATTATATGGCGACACAAGGCGTTATCCTGACGATTCAACAACATCAGCAAACGGATGTCTGGCTGGCGGATGAGTCCCAGGCCGAGCGCGTGCATGCTGAACTGGCGCGATTTCTGGAGAATCCGGGCGATCCGCGCTACCTCGCGGCAAGCTGGCAGTCGGGTCAGACCGACAGCGGTCTGCACTACCAACGTTATCCGTTCCTGGCCACATTGCGCGAACGCGCAGGTCCGGTAACCTGGTTGGTGATGGCCGCGTGTGTGCTGGTGTTTATTGCGATGAACGTGCTGGGCGACCAGGCGGTGATGCTCTGGCTGGCATGGCCGTTTGATCCTTCGCTGAAATTTGAATTCTGGCGTTATTTCACCCACGCTTTTATGCACTTCTCGCTGATGCATATTATGTTCAACCTGTTGTGGTGGTGGTATCTCGGCGGTGCGGTTGAAAAGCGTCTGGGCAGTGGAAAACTGATTGTAATTACCGTGATCAGCGCCCTGTTGAGCGGCTATGTTCAGCAGAAATTTAGCGGCCCGTGGTTTGGTGGACTGTCTGGCGTGGTATATGCGCTGATGGGCTACGTGTGGTTGCGCGGCGAGCGCGATCCGCAAAGCGGTATTTTCCTGCAGCGTGGTTTGATTATCTTTGCTTTGATCTGGATTGTTGCCGGCTGGTTTGATCTATTCGGCATGTCGATGGCGAATGGCGCTCATATCGCCGGATTGGCCGTGGGTCTGGCAATGGCGTTTGCCGATACTATAAATGTACGAAAACGAACTTGACTCAAGTTTTGTGATGCCGGAAGGCGGTGTGCGTTTGGACCAATTTGTAGGCCGGATAAGCGTCAGCGCATCCGGCAAAATTTCAGGGAACCATAATGAAGCAAACACAACGACATGACGCGATCATCGAGCTGGTAAAAAAACAGGGATATGTCAGTACTGAAGAGCTGGTGGAGCATTTCTCCGTCAGCCCGCAGACGATTCGCCGCGATCTTAACGATCTGGCCGATCAGAACATGATTTTGCGCCATCACGGCGGCGCGGCGCTGCCATCCAGCTCGGTCAACACCCCGTGGCATGACCGTAAAGCGACGCAGACTGCGGAAAAAGAGCGCATTGCCCGCAAAGTTGCCACGCAGATCCCGAACGGCTCTACGCTGTTTATTGATATCGGAACCACGCCGGAAGCGGTGGCTCACGCGCTGCTTAATCACAGCAATTTACGTATTGTGACCAACAACCTCAATGTGGCGAACACGCTGATGGCGAAAGAGGATTTCCGCATAATACTCGCCGGTGGTGAACTGCGTAGCCGCGACGGCGGTATTATGGGCGAAGCGACCCTCGACTTTATTTCTCAGTTCCGTCTGGACTTCGGCATCTTAGGGATCAGCGGCATCGACAGCGACGGTTCCCTGCTGGAGTTTGATTATCACGAAGTTCGCACCAAGCGCGCGATCATTGAGAATTCACGGCATGTGATGCTGGTGGTGGACCACTCGAAGTTTGGGCGTAACGCGATGGTGAATATGGGCAGCATCAGCATGGTGGATGCGGTGTATACCGACACGCTGCCGCCTGCTGGTGTGATGCAGGTGATTGCTGACCATCATATCCAGTTAGAGCTGTGCTAAGGTAATCCCAGGCCTGATAAGCGTTGCGTATCAGGCATTAACTAAACGCCGTACCCCATCATCTTCAGCAGCTTCTGCGCATGTTGCACCGCATCCTGGCGATGTGCGACGCCGAGCTTTTGGTACAAATTGCGGATGTGCGTCTTGATGGTCGTTGCCGCGACGGCCAGCTCTCCGGCGATCTGCTCGTTGCTGTAGCCCGAATAAATCAGTCCCAGAACCTGCCATTCGCGCTGGGTCAGCGGGCTGGTGCGGATAAGCTCCGGCACTTCCGGGTGAGTAAGCAGACGCTCAACGAACCCTTCATCGAAGTGGGCAAATTTATGGCGGTGGTGCTGGTTAATCTCACGCAAAATGCGCTGGGCGCGGTGCTGATCGAGTTCCGGTAAGGTATTGAGCTGAATTAGCTGACGCAGTTGTTGCGCCATGGCCTCGCCTTCGATAACAAAGTGGCTGATGAATCCGGTGCGGTTCGCCAGCTGTAGGGCGTCGAGTAACACACGCTGGGCGTCATTTTTGCGCCCTGCCTGCCAGTAGAGCTGATTAAGTAGCAACAGGTTACGGTTCAGATCGCTCATCAGGCGCAGATTGCGCGCATTTTCATTCAACTCTTCCAGCACAATCTCAGCCGGTTCAAACTCGCCGAGCAGGATTTGCGCGCGAGCGATGTTGCGCCACTGGCTTTGCAGGAAGTGGTTATTGGCGAATTCCGGTTTCGGCGTATGGCGCAGCCAGTTGGCGGCCGAGTTTTTGTCGCCTACCATTTGCCAGTAAATCACCCGCACCTTATCGGCGTTTGAGATCCAGTCGCTGTGATAGTGGCCGTTGCCCAGCAGGTTTTCCAGACGGTTAAGCAGGCTACGCGCATTGTCCAGATCGCCCCGCGCCAGCGAACATTGAATCAGCAATGCCAGGCACTGTAGCTGTTGCTGCGGCTGGAAAGTGGAAAGCAGTTCAATACCCGAGCGGGCAGACGCTTCGGACTCGTCCAGACGCGCCCATGCCCACAGTAGCTGCGCGCGAATGCGTACCAGGAACTCGTGCATCGGCAGTTGTTCCAGATGCTGCTCTTTGATCAGTTGAAACGCTTTTTCCTGAGTCTCCCAGGCGGCCTGTAAAAAGCCCTGGGCAAACAAAATCTCGCTTTGCTGGATAAGGCTCCACAGCGCGTAATGCCAGACGTCATGATGGCGCGCCATTTGCTCGGTTTGCTGCATTAACGCCAGAGAGCGCGTGAGATCGCCCTTACAGTGCAGGACTTCGCCGTGCACCGAGGTGGCGACGATCCGGCTATAGAACCAGGCGATGGGTAACTCATCCAGGGCCAGTTTCGCCAGGCGTTCGGCTTCGTCAGGGTTGCCGTCGTTAATCGCTACCTGCGCCCGTAAAGCGTTGAATTCGGCGTGCAGTGTCGGCTCCATGTCGCCTTTCATTTCCTGCTCTGCGCGCGCCAGCAAGGTGTTAACCTCTCCGTAGCGGTGCTGGCTTTGCATCAGCCAGGCTTGCAACAGAACCAGACGCGGATTTTCCAGCAGGCTTTCCCACGGCAGGGCTTTCAGCGACTCTTCCAGTAACGTCAGCTCGCTATGGTTAAACAGTCCCCACGCATGATTAAGCAGGATATCGCGTAGCATATGGGCGTCGCCGGCTGCAAGCGCGTGGTGGATAGCTTCGCTGGGGAAGCCTTGCGCCATCCAGCTTTCGGCGGCGGCGCGGTGTATTTCGGGCAGTTCGTTCGCCAGCTCCCATTGGCAGCGCTGGCGTAAAAAGCTGCCAAACAGCGGGTGATAGCTGAACCACTCGCCAACGTCATCCATCCGCTGCAGGAATAACCCCTGACGCTCAATTTCTTCCAGCCGCATCTGGCCGTTTTCTTCCCCGGTAACGCGGACGATTAGCGCATCGTTCATGGAACGCAGAATGGCGCTTTTCAGCAGGAAGTGACGGGTGCCGAGGTCGACGCTGTCCAGCACTTCATCAACCAGATAATCGGACAAATGGCTGGCGTTGATCCCCGCGAGGCGTCGTGCTGACTGGTGCGCGGAATGATTGTTCTGGCGGGCGGAAAGGGCGATCAGTTGTAACGCCGTGGCCCAGCCAGCAACGTCATCGCACATCCGGCTGCTTTCTGCCGCTTCAATGGGAGAGGACAAACGTCGGTCGAAAAATTGTTTGGCTTCCTGATGGTTAAAGGCCAGCTGTTGGCTGCCTATCTCCAGCAGTTGATCGCGTACCCGCAGGTTGGCAATACCCAGTTGCGGCAGATTGCGCGACAGCACGACCAGCGTGAGGTTCTCAGGCTGGTGACGCAGGAAGAAACGCATCGCTTCGTGAATGGCCGGGTTAGAGATCAGATGATAATCATCTACTACCAGGTAGAGCGGGCGGTGCCACTCGGCCAGTTCGATAAATAGCTGGGCAAACAGTGACGTCAGGCTGGCGTACTGACGTTTTTGCACCATTGCTTCACTGGTGGTGCAGTGTCCACCTGTTGCCTGTTGGATAGCGGCGATCAGATAACTGGCAAAGCGCTCTTGCTGATTATCGCCCTCATCCAGAGAATACCAGCCTAAATCATTTTTCCCTGCCGCCCATTGTGAAACCAGCGTCGTTTTTCCATAACCAGCAGGACTTGTTATCAGGGCAAGCCTGAAATTGTTCGCGCCGGAAAGTTTAGCCAACAGGCGCTCACGAACCACCGTATGGTCGAGTCGAACCGGACGACTTAATTTAGACGGAATCAGCATAAGTTAGTCACTTCACTGTGTGAAAATAGGGAAGAATGATTTTTTTTGCGCTTCGTAATTAATAGATATAAGGTCGGCCAGATTGGTGTTTTATGCAAGCTAAGCGGACTTTTTGTGTGTCTGATTTTGCACTATGTCACAAATCTATACATCTATTGCAATAAATGCTTTAAAGAGTCGCAACAGGCGTGGCGACTGGATCCGTTGTAATTTTGACTATGTCGAAAAATCCCTCTCTTTTTATATGGTTACTCAAATAGCTAATGAATATCACCGAATTTTGTGGCCGACTTAAAAGTTTTATGTGAATTATCTTATCGGGCACAGATATTTCAGGTTAGAAACTATTTCCCTATTTACACATTGTTTCTCATCGTCATATCGCTATTTGATATTGTCGATTAATCCTTTGTTACTAATGCGTCATTCGAAGAGCGTTATGCGGGGTTTGCGCGAATTTACGGGCAATTACCTCCCCTTTAAGTGGCGGAGATCACACTTTTATGCTCATCCCCGCTCCTCCTCCCTCCCTAATCCGTGCCAGGATGAGGAATGTCAACAACGAGCCAGGCAAACTAGCGATAACGTTGTTTTATTACCTAAGGATCTGGAACCCCTATGTCACAGCCTACTTTCAACAAAGATCAATTTCAGGCTGCCCTGACGCGTCAGTGGCAGCGCTTCGGTTTACTGTCGGCTCAAGAAATGACGTCGCGCCAGTGGTGGCAGGCAGTGAGTGGGGCGTTGGCTGAGTTACTCAGCGCCCAGCCTGCGGCAAAACCGGCAAAAAATCAGCGTCACGTTAACTACATCTCGATGGAGTTTTTGATTGGTCGCCTGACCGGCAACAATTTACTCAACCTCGGCTGGTATCAGGTGGTGAGCGATGAGCTGAAAGCGCATGACGTCAACCTGACAGACCTGCTGGAAGAAGAGATCGATCCGGCGTTGGGTAACGGTGGATTGGGACGCCTGGCGGCTTGCTTCCTTGATTCGATGGCGACAGTCGGCCAGTCGGCGACGGGCTATGGCCTCAACTACCAGTACGGCCTGTTCCGTCAGTCGTTTGCCGATGGCCAACAGATGGAAGCCCCGGATGACTGGCATCGTGGCAGCTACCCGTGGTTCCGTCACAACGAGGCGCTGGATGTGCAGGTTGGGATTGGTGGCAAGGTCACCAAAGAAGGGCACTGGGAGCCAGGGTTTACCATCACCGGCCAGGCATGGGATCTGCCGGTTCTCGGCTACCGTAACGGCGTAGCGCAACCGCTGCGTCTGTGGCAGGCCAGCCATGCGCACCCGTTTAACCTGACCAAATTTAATGACGGCGATTTCCTGCGCGCAGAGCAGCAGGGCATCGACGCTGAAAAACTGACGAAAGTGCTGTACCCGAACGATAACCACACCGCGGGTAAAAAGCTGCGCCTGATGCAGCAGTACTTCCAGTGCGCCTGCTCCGTAGCCGACATTCTGCGCCGCCATCATCTGGCAGGACGTAACCTGCACGAACTGGCTGATTACGAAGTCATTCAACTTAACGATACTCACCCGACTATCGCGATCCCTGAACTGCTGCGCGTGCTGATTGATGAGCACCAGATGAGCTGGGACGATGCGTGGGCGATTACCAGCAAGACCTTCGCTTACACCAACCACACCCTGATGCCGGAAGCGTTAGAGTGCTGGGATGAGAAACTGGTGAAAGCACTCCTGCCGCGCCACATGCAAATCATCAAAGAGATTAACGACCGCTTTAAGACGTTGGTTGATAAAACCTGGCCGGGTGATGCTGAAGTCTGGGCGAAGCTGGCAGTGGTGCACAGTAAACAGGTGCGTATGGCCAACATGTGCGTGGTCAGCGGTTTTGCGGTCAACGGTGTGGCGGCGCTGCACTCCGATCTGGTGGTGAAAGATCTGTTCCCGGAATATCACCAGCTCTGGCCGAACAAATTCCATAACGTCACCAACGGGATTACTCCGCGTCGCTGGATTAAGCAATGCAACCCGGCGCTTGCCGCACTGCTGGATAAATCGCTGAAAAAAGAGTGGGCTAACGATCTTGACCAGTTGATCAACCTGGAGAAATACGCCGACGACGCGAAGTTCCGCCAGCAGTATCGTGACATCAAACTGGCGAACAAAGAGCGTCTGGTGAAGTTTATTAAAGCGCGTACCGGTATTGAAATAACGACTAACGCTATCTTTGATATTCAGATTAAACGTCTGCATGAGTACAAGCGCCAGCACCTGAATCTGCTGCATATTCTGGCGTTGTACAAAGAAATCCGTGAGAACCCGCAGGCAGATCGCGTGCCGCGCGTATTCCTGTTTGGCGCAAAAGCTGCTCCGGGTTACTACCTGGCGAAAAATATCATCTTCGCCATCAACCAGGTTGCACAAACCATCAATAACGACCCGAAAGTCGGCGACAAGCTGAAGGTCGTCTTCCTGCCGGATTATTGTGTCTCGGCGGCGGAAATGCTGATTCCGGCGGCGGATATCTCTGAACAGATTTCAACCGCAGGGAAAGAGGCTTCCGGCACCGGTAACATGAAGCTGGCGCTGAACGGTGCGTTAACCGTAGGTACGCTGGATGGAGCAAACGTCGAAATCGCCGAGAAGGTGGGTGACGAGAATATCTTTATCTTTGGTCATACCGTGGAAGAGGTGAAGGCGCTCAAAGCCAAAGGCTACGACCCGGTGAAATGGCGTAAAAAAGACAAAGTGCTGGATGCTGTCCTGAAAGAGCTGGAAAGCGGGAAATACAGCGATGGCGACAAGCATGCCTTTGACCAGATGCTGCACAGTATCGGCAAGCAGGGCGGCGACCCGTATCTGGTGATGGCGGACTTCGCGGCCTACGTTGAAGCTCAGAAGCAGGTTGACGTGTTGTATCGTGACCAGGACGCCTGGACCCGGGCGGCGATTCTGAATACCGCGCGTTGCGGCATGTTCAGCTCGGATCGCTCCATCCGCGATTATCAGGCTCGTATCTGGCAGGCGAAACGTTAAGGAATCGCGATGGAAAGCAAACGTCTGGATAATGCCGCGCTGGCGGCGGGGATCAGCCCCAATTACATTAATGCCCACGGTAAACCGCAGTCTATTGGCGCCGAAACCAAACGGCGTTTGCTTGACGCCATGCATCGCACCACCGCTGCCACTCAGGTGGCGGTAACCCCGGTGCCGAATGTCATGGTCTATACCGCTGGCAAGAAAATGTCGCTGGCGGTTGAGGGAAGCGGAGAGTTTAACTGGCTGCTGACCACCGAAGAGGGCGTGCAGCACAAAGGGCATGCCGTCGGCGGTAAATCTTTTAACCTTCCGGCGAAGCTGCCGGAGGGGTATCACACGTTGACCCTGACCCAGGGCGAGCTGCGTTCCCATTGTCGTATCATCGTGGCACCAAAGCGCTGCTATGAACCGCAGGCGTTGTTAGCCGGGCAGAAGCTGTGGGGGGCATGTGTTCAGCTCTACACCCTGCGATCGGAAAAGAACTGGGGGATTGGCGACTTCGGCGATCTCCGCACCATGCTGGTGGATGTGGCGCAACGCGGCGGCGCGTTTATCGGGCTTAATCCGATTCACGCGCTGTATCCGGCGAATCCGGAGAGCGCCAGCCCGTACAGCCCGTCGTCACGTCGCTGGTTGAACGTTATTTATATTGATGTAAACGCCGTAGATGATTTCCGTCTGAGTAAAGAGGCGCAGGCGTGGTGGCAGAAACCCGCGACTCAGCAAGCTCTGCAACGCGCGCGCGATGCCGAGTGGGTTGATTATTCTGCTGTTACCGCACTGAAGATGACGGCGCTACGTATGGCGTGGAAAAGCTTCTCTGAGCGTGATGATGAGCAGATGGCGGCATTTCGCCAGTTTGTGACTCAGGAAGGGGATAGCCTCTACTGGCAGGCGGCCTTTGATGCGCTGCATGCGCATCAGGTGAAAGAGGACGCATTGCGCTGGGGCTGGCCGGTGTGGCCAGAAGCTTTCCAGTCAGTGGACTCGCCAGAGGTAAAACGCTTCTGCGAAGAACATCGTGATGACGTAGATTTCTACCTGTGGTTACAGTGGCTGGCGTATACCCAGTTTGCTGACTGCTGGAAAACCAGCCAGGGCTTTGCAATGCCGATAGGGCTGTATCGCGACCTGGCCGTTGGCGTGGCCGAAGGCGGGGCGGAAACCTGGTGTGACCGCGAGTTGTATTGCCTGAAAGCTTCAGTTGGCGCACCGCCGGATATTCTCGGTCCGCTTGGGCAAAACTGGGGACTGCCGCCGATGGATCCGCACATCATCGCGGCACGTGCTTACGAACCGTTTATCGAACTGCTGCGCGCCAATATGCAGAACTGCGGCGCGTTGCGTATCGACCATGTCATGTCGATGCTGCGTCTGTGGTGGATCCCTTACGGTGAAACTGCCGATCACGGTGCCTACGTGCATTATCCGGTCGACGATCTGCTGTCAATTTTGGCGCTGGAAAGTAAACGTCACCACTGCATGGTGATTGGTGAAGATCTGGGTACCGTGCCGGTGGAGATCGTCAGCAAGCTGCGTGACAGCGGCGTCTACTCCTACAAAGTGCTTTATTTTGAGAATGACCATGAGAAAAACTTCCGTGCGCCGAAAGCGTACCCGGAACAATCAATGGCAGTCGCGGCGACGCATGACCTTCCTACGCTTAAAGGTTATTGGGATAGCGGCGATCTGACGCTGGGTAAAGCACTGGGCCTGTACCCGGATGAAGTCGTGCTGCGCGGGTTGTATCAGGACCGGGAACTGGCGAAACAGGGGCTGCTGGACGCGCTGCACAAATACGGCTGCCTGCCAAAACGTGCCGGTCACAAGGCTTCCCTGATGTCGATGACGCCGATTCTGAATCGCGGCATGCAACGCTATATCGCTGACAGCAACAGTGCGTTGCTGGGCCTGCAACCGGAAGACTGGCTGGATATGGCTGAGCCGGTCAACATTCCGGGGACCAGCGACCAGTACAAGAACTGGCGGCGAAAACTCACCGCCACGCTGGAGCAGATGTTTGCCGATGAGGGCGTGAATAAGCTGATTAAGGATTTGGATAAGCGGCGAAAAGCGGCCGCGAAGAAGAAGTAAGAAAGCCGGGGAATTCCCCGGCTTTCTTATGGTAATGGCTCGTAGTACGTAGGCCTGATAAGCGTAGCGCCATCAGACACAGTTTTATCAGACCACCATACCCAGCAGCAGACACCCTACCAGACCGCAGACGGAGATAATGGTTTCCAGCATTGACCATGACTTGATGGTTTCACCGATGGTCAGGTTGAAATACTCCTTGAACAGCCAGAACCCAGGATCGTTCACGTGGGAAAAGATGACGGAACCGGAGCCAACCGCAATAACCATCAGCTCAGGGCTTACGCCGGTCGTTGCAATCAGCGGTGCCACAATCCCACCTGCAGTAATCGCTGCAACGGTTGCGGAACCCAGTGCGATACGCAGTACTGCAGCGATAGACCATGCCATCAGCAGCGGAGAAACGTTAGAGCCGTGCATCATTGAGGCGATGTATTTGTCCACGCCGCTATCAACCAGGACCTGTTTAAAGGCACCGCCACCACCGATGATCAACAGCATCATCGCGATGATTTTGATTGAGGACACCAGCGTGTCGTTAATCTGATCCATCGAACGTCCGCGGTTCAGACCAAAAGTGAACATCGCAATCAGCACCGCAATCAACGTTGCCATGACCGGGTCACCGAGGAATTCTGCAACCGTCAGGAAAGCATGGCCTTTCGGCAGAATCATCTCCGCCACGGCGCGCATTGCCATCAGGATAACCGGGACCAGAGAGGTCCAGACGCTGACGCCAAAGCCTGGCATCTCTTCTTCAGTGAAGGTTTTTGCGCTGTACAGACCTTCCGGGATTGGCTTATCGATGCCTTTCAGGAAACGCGCGTATACCGGACCGGCGAGAATAACGGTCGGGATTGCCAGAATCGTACCAAACAGCAGAGTTTTACCCATATCTGCGTGGAAAATGGTGGCAATAGCGGTTGGACCCGGGTGCGGTGGCAGGAAGCCGTGAGTAACGGACAGCGCAGCCGCCATCGGCACACCAACGTACAGCAGCGGGATGTTAGCAGCGGCAGCAATGGTGAATACCAGCGGCAGCATCAGCACGAAGCCAACTTCGTAGAACAGGGCAAAACCGACGGTGAAGCCGGTTAATACCACCGCCCACTGAATGTGTTTTTTGCCGAATTTAGCAATCAGCGTGGTTGCGATGCGCTGTGCGCCACCGCAGTCCGCCAGCATTTTGCCCAGCATGGCGCCAAAACCCATAATCAGGGCGAGGCTGCCAAGGGTTCCGCCGACGCCGGCTTTAATCGAACCGATGACTTTATCCAGTGGCATCCCTTGCATCAATCCGACAGCAAGCGCCACCAGGACGAGAGCGATGAAGCCGTTCATTTTGAAGCGGATCATCAGGAGGAGTAACAAGATTACACCGATAGCAACGATGACTAATGGCATGATTTACCTGGCCTTTACTTTGTTATGGGTAACGTCAGTGTTTAGATGACAAATTCCGATTGTCCCGACCGGGAACAGAGTATTCTCAGCACCAATTCTGGTTGCCTTCAAAACTAATCAGTTTAACTGGCTATTATGTGTGTGTTAGGTGCTGATACGAATGATACGGGTAACATGCTGCGCTTGAAAATCACCTGGACAGGCAAAATTTAAAATATGAGAGGCTGGTCAAATTATGCGGGGGATTGTTGCAGGATAAATGCGAAAAAATGTTGGGACGTAAGCCGGAGTCAGCGATTACGCTACCACCCGGCATTAATGCCCGATAGCGACGCGGGGGCGTCTTATCGGGCCTACGGATACTCTACAGGTTCAGGCGTTAGTAGTAAGAGTGCTCGCCGCGCTGGTGTTCGGTTAAATCGCGAACGCCTTTCAGTTCAGGGAATTCAGCCAGCAGCTGCTTCTCGATACCTTCTTTCAGCGTTACATCTACCATTGAACAGCCGTTACAGCCGCCGCCAAACTGCAGAATGGCGTAGCCTTCATCGGTGATTTCCATCAGAGAGACACGACCACCGTGGCCAGCCAGCTGTGGGTTGATCTGCGATTGCAGCATGTACTCCACGCGTTCCATCAGCGGCGCATCATCGGCAACTTTACGCATTTTGGCGTTTGGTGCTTTCAGGGTCAGCTGGGAGCCTAACTGGTCGGTAACGAAATCGATTTCTGCATCTTCCAGATACGGTGCGCTCAGTTCATCAACATATGCGGTCAGCAGGTCAAATTTAATGGCGGTGTCGGTTGCTTCCACGGCGTCCGGCGGACAATAAGAAACGCCGCATTCAGCGTTAGGCGTGCCGGGATTAATCACAAATACGCGGATTTGTGTCCCTTCTTCCTGATTTGCCAGCAGTTTGGCAAAGTGCGCTTGTGCAGCATCGGAAATATGGATCATAGTAATGGCCTAATAGTTGACTATTTTACTTGGTTATAATACGCCCATCATCGAGGCTCTACAAGGTTCGACACAGGCACCATACCTGGACAGTCGCCGCGCCATTGCGTAAAAGCAGCTGCGCGATTTCCGCGACGGTACTTCCGGTAGTGACGACATCATCCACAATAACCATATGGAGTCCCTGCACCGGCAATTCAAGGCGAAAGGCATTTTTCAGGTTACGTTTACGTAATCGGGCGCTGAGATGGTGCTGTGTGGCGGTTGCCCGAACCCGCGAGATGGTCCGGCTGTCCCAGTCGCAACCCAGCCAGTGCGCCAGCGGACGGCACAGTAAATCGCTCTGATTAAACCCTCTGCGCCAGTGTCGGCGTTGCCAGAGCGGGACGCTGACCAGCCTGTCCGGTAGAAGAAGGCCGCTGGCGCGCCGGGCCTGTATTACCTCCAGCAATAGCAAACGTGAAAGAGCTGAGGCTGTTTCGCTGCGTCGTGAAAACTTGAGCTGGTGGATAAGCCCGCTCAACGGCGGAACATAGTCGCTGACGGTAACCAGTCTCTGCCACGGCGGCGGTTTTTGCAGGCAGCGCCCACAGGGAATGACGGTATGAGCGGCAGGGAGTCCACATTGAGGGCACAGGCTGGCGTGTTGACGCGTTGCCCGCGTACAGACTGAGCAGATCCCCCAATGCCCTAACGTCAGGGGCATTCGGCATAGCCAGCACAATCCCGGTACTGTTAGCATAGATGCATCCTTTCAGGCTAAAAGAGAACAATAACTGATGAATGACATCTGGTGGCAGACCCAGGGTTCGGGAAATTGCCATCTTGTGCTGCTGCACGGATGGGGACTGAATGCGCAAGTGTGGCATTGCATAAGCGAGGAACTGAGCTCGCATTTTACGCTGCATCTTGTCGACTTACCGGGATTTGGTCGTAGCCAGGGTTTCGGTGCAATGCCGCTGGAAGAGATGGCTGAGCGGGTATTGAAACAGGCACCGGAGAAAGCTATTTGGCTCGGCTGGAGTCTGGGTGGGCTGGTTGCGAGTCAGGTAGCGTTAACGCATCCTGAGCGTGTTCAGGCGCTGGTGACCGTCGCGTCTTCCCCTTGCTTTAGCGCGCGGGATGAGTGGCCGGGAATCAAGCCAGAGGTGCTGGCAGGTTTCCAGCAGCAGCTGAGCGAAGATTTCCAGCGTACGGTGGAGCGTTTTCTGGCGTTGCAAACGATGGGCACAGAAACTGCGCGTCAGGATGCGCGAGCGTTGAAGAAAACGGTGCTGGCTTTACCCATGCCGGGCGTCGAGGTGCTCAATGGCGGGCTGGAGATCCTGAAAACGGTCGATCTGCGAGAACCGCTGTGCGCGGTGGCAATGCCTTTCCTGCGGTTGTACGGCTATCTTGACGGGCTGGTTCCGCGCAAAGTCGTCCCGATGCTGGATGCACTGTGGCCGCAGAGCGAGTCTTTGGTGTTTGCCAAAGCGGCGCATGCGCCGTTTATCTCGCATCCCGCAGAGTTCTGTGCAGCGCTTGTGGCGTTAAAACAGAAACTATAAATTTGATGTGTTGCCCGGTGGTGCCATGCTCGCCGGGCCTAAGATTAATGGCTGCGCGTAGCCAGATCCTCAGCGGTCAGGCCAGTAATTCTGAAGATGGTTAGTGGGTCTATACCATCAGCCTGCATAGTTGATGCAATACGTAATGCTTCCTCTCGTTTGCCTTGTTGCAGACCCGTTTGTAACCCTTCTTGCAACCCTTTCCTATGGCCTTCCTGAAGACCATTAAGGTGCCCTTCCTGTCGTAATCTTTCGGCGATAGTCATCAACTTGTCCTTATGTTGGGGTAAACGTTCGGCGACTTCATGAAGAAACTCGCCAAAGTGTGTGGTGTTACCAGCCTGCATTAAATAATTAAACAAGGCTTTCAACTGGTTGTCATTAGCGTGTCCTTTAACAAGCAGGATGGCCAGTTTTTCTACCAGCCCCATCAAATCGCGTTTACGAATATGCTTTTGGATGAGCTCCAACAGCGCCATCCGGCGATGCTGCATAATCTCGTCATCGGGCACAACAGTGATATCGATCAGTGGAAACGCGGTGCTATAAAGTTGTCTGGCGGACTCTGGGTCATCAAACTCGTCCAGCCAACAAAGTGAATAGGGGTATGGGCTTGCTGAGCCATGATAAAAAAGCATAGGTATCACCAGCGGGAGTTTCTTGTGGCCTGCAGCCAAATGACGATGCATTACCGCAATGGCGTAACGCATCAGGCGAAATGCCATATGGCTATCAGCGGTGCTCTGATGCTCAATGATGGTGTAAATATAGCCATCGCCTTCGCGAGTTTTTAACGACCACAGCACATCAGAGTAGTACGCGCGCAAATCGTCCTCAATAAAGCTGCCCGATTCCAGTTGCAGCGTTTTAAGATCGCAAAGTTTTTGCAAAGAGGCTGGAAGATGAAGCTGAAGAAAGTCGCGTGCGGTCGCCGGGTGGTTTAAGAACGTTTTGAAAATCGCGTCATGCGGCGTAGCAGTCGTGTCAGTATTCATGGCGATCCGTCACCTGAGAAAAAAGATGACGAGACTCTACTTCCCAGGTTACCAGTAATCATCCACGAATTAATAACGATGCGTGGCTGGCTGGAGGATAGATCTTTTTTGCTGAAATAATGAAATCTGTGTGGAATCCATTACGCAAAAAAGCCGGATATCAGCGTAAACGTGCTATCCGGCCGGGACGTTTGCATCATTTGTAGGCCGGATAAGCGTAGCGCCATCCGGCAAAGAGCATCTGATTAGCGTAAAGCCCACCACTCGCGCAGGCAGGCTTTACCTTCTGGGCAACTTTTGCAGCTTCCGGAAAGACACCCGTCGGCATCTTCCTGAATCCGCACCGCTTTGCCCATCTTTTCTAACTGATTCAGCATGGCGTCAATCATGGGCTGCGGGGTATGCAGCGTGTGGCTAATTTGTGTAGCCTCCATGCGCCCCCGCAAAGCCAGTAAATCACGAACCTGAATAAGCGATGCCATTGTCGATAACCTTAGTGGCAATCGCCAGTCGTGCTGGAACAGCAGGAACTCGCCGTCCTGTTGGTTGCCAGCAGTGCGAGGTCCACGCGGCTGCGAGCTCGGCGCAGCAGGCCCAGCAACACGATGTTAAACAGGATGACCGCTAAAATGCACACCAGGCTGTAGGTCGGGTGCTCTTTGTAGCTGACCGTCTGATAAAACAGCGTCGACAGAGAGTAGGCGATATTCAGGCCCCACAGAATCGAGAAGCTCATCCAGCCACGGCTGGATTCACGTGCGATAGCGCCCATCACTGAAATGCACGGTACATATAGCAGAACAAAGATCAGATAGCTGTACGCGGCGGCGGCGCTGCCAAATTTCTCGCCCATCACGCCCATTGCCCCGGTAGCCATTTCACCGTCGCCCTTGCTGGCTTCGATAGGGTTAGCCAGCACGCTCAGGCTGAAAGTGTCTTTCAGGCTTTGCCAGGTTTCATCTACCGCGCCGAGCAGCTCGTCACCGAGGTGGAAATCTGCCGGGTTGAACTCTTCTTCCTGAATGTTTTCTGCGGTATAGAGCGTGTTCAGCGTACCGACAACCACTTCTTTCGCCATCGCGCCGGTGAACAGACCTACGGTTGCCTGCCAGTTATCTTCGTGAACACCAATCGGTTTGAAGACAGGGGTAATGACGCGGCTAACGGAAGCCAGAGCAGAGTCGTTGATGTTGTCGACGATTTTCCCGCTCAGTGAGAAGCTGTTAAATGCGCTGAGGAAAATGCTGACGATGATGATGACTTTACCTGCACGCAGAACGAAGCCTTTCAGACGTTGCCAGGTTTGAATGATCAGACTCTTAATGTGCGGTACGTGATATACCGGCAGCTCCATCACGAACGGCGTTGCTTCGCCACGCATGATGGTGTGTTTGAGCATCAGGCCGGTCAACACCGCCATAACGATACCCAGCACGTACAGCGAGAAGACCGCCAGCGCGCCGTTCTGACCAAAGAACGCGGCGGCAAAGACGGCGAAAATCGCCAGACGTGCGCCACAGGACATAAACGGCGCCATCATGATGGTCATCAGACGCTCACGCGGGGCGTCCAGCGTACGCGCGCCCATCACTGACGGTACGTTACAACCAAAGCCGACGATCAGCGGGACAAATGATTTGCCCGGCAGTCCCAGCGCCTGCATTAGACGGTCCATCACAAATGCGGCTCGCGCCATGTAGCCGGAGTCTTCAAGGAAAGAGAGGAACAGATACATCATGCCGATTTGCGGTACCAGCGGCAGCACGGTGTTAATCCCGCCGCCAAGGCCCTGGGCCAGGAAGATAGTCAGCCAGTCCGGGAAATGCAGCGTATAGCCAATCCACTGAATACCATGGATAAAGAGCGCCACGGAGCCAACATCAAACAACGGCTGCAGCGCGCCGCCAATGTTGATGGCAAGCAGGAACATCAGGTACATCACGAACAGGAAAATCGGCAGACCGAGGAAGCGGTTGAGGATAATTTTATCTACCGCTGTGGTGAAACGGCTCGGCTCTGCCGTCAGGGTATTACTGACGGTATCGCAGATAGCGGCAATGCACTGGTAACGTGCATCGGCAATATGTAGCGCCGGGTCGTCCATTGTCTCACTCAGGCGAGCAACAGCGGCATCAAGGTTTTGTGCTGCATCACCGGCGTAAGCACGGCTGTAGATATCGCCTTCGAGCATCTGCAGGCCTAGCCAGCGGCGCTGTTTGAGCGGCATATCTTTGGCCATTGCGTCGGCGAGGGAATCAGCTTCTTGCAGCAGCGGCTGGGCATAATGGACCAGCTCAACGGTGTCGTTTTCTTTGTAGCGATCGATCGCCAGCTTCAGTGCTTCAATGCCGCGCGCACGAGTGGAAACCAGTGGAACCACCGGACAGCCAAGACGAGCGGAGAGGGCGTCGATATCGATACGGATTTGCTGTTTCTCAGCAATATCCAGCATGTTCAGTGCAACGATACAGGGAATACCCAGCTCAAGCAGTTGCAACGTCAGGTAGAGGTTGCGTTCAAGGTTTGAAGCATCGACCACGTTGATCAACAGATCCGCGTCGCCGCTTAAAATATAGTGGCAGGCAATCTGCTCATCGAGAGAGGTTTGGGATGAGATTGTCGTCAGCGAATAAGTGCCGGGTAAATCGACCAGCGTGACCTGGTGGTCCGTCGTGGCGAAATGGCCTTCTTTACGCTCAACGGTAACGCCAGCCCAGTTGCCTACACGCTGGCGCGCGCCGGTGAGCTGGTTGAATAAAGTTGTCTTGCCGGAATTAGGATTACCAATTAAACCAATGGTTAGTTTTTTCATTTTTATAGACTCACTGTATTAACAGGAAACCGCTTCCACTTCTAATAACGCCAAATCCTTCTTACGCAATACCAGACTTACGCGACGCGTTTCGATATGGATAGGATCGCCGAGCGGGGCGACGCGTACCACGTTGAAGGATGAGCCGGGTAGCATGCCAAGTGACAACAGTTTCTGACGATAAGCCGGGCTGATTTCACGGGCAAAACCGGTAATTTTCCACGCACTGTCAGGAGTGAATTGCATAGGGACCTACTTATATCTCGCTAACTGGATGATTACCTCATGGGGCGACAGGGCGGCATGAGACCAGATGATTAGCCAACGTAAGGGAAGAGTAAATAATCAACAAATCAATGATAATGAGAATGGTTTCTATCATCAATAGAATAAATGTGACGGAATGTACAATTGGATAATAATTTGAGCCAATTTTGATATTCCTCAATATTTATTCTGGTTGGAAACGAGTGATTCGCGGAAGTAATTATTGGGGATCTTAATGTTTAATTAAGGTTTCATCTGTTAATGAAGTGATAAATATATTGTGGTGCAAAGCGGGGCATAGATTAAATATGCCGGATGGCGACGCTCATGCGTCTTATCCGGCCTGCAAATTAATTGCGATAACCTGGCCGGACAGGGCGTTTACACCACCATCCGGCACAGGGTTTAAACTTAGCGTTTTTTACCCATCGCCGCCGCCAACGCATCCATCATCGCACTGTTGCCTGTAGGCTGTGCGTCACGGCCACGAGGTTTCGCCGCTTTTGGTGCCGGGCGATTGCCCTGAGCGCGATCGTTATTCCCGCCGCCGCGACGCGCATTGGTTTCACCCGGCTGCTCGTCCAGACGCATGGTCAGCGCGATACGCTTACGTTGCAGGTCCACTTCCAGCACTTTCACCTTCACAATGTCGCCCGCTTTCACCACGGTGTGTGGATCTTCGACGAACTTATTCGACAGCGAAGAGATATGCACCAGACCATCCTGATGAACGCCGATATCAACAAACGCGCCGAAGTTGGTAACGTTGGTGACAGCACCTTCCAGAATCATTCCCGGCAGCAGGTCGTTCATGGTTTCGACGCCATCAGCAAACTGTGCGGTTTTAAATTCAGGACGCGGATCGCGGCCCGGCTTTTCCAGCTCTTTGATGATGTCGGTGACGGTCGGCACCCCGAAGCGTTCGTCGGTAAAATCAGCGGGTTTCAGATTGCGCAATTCGCTGTTGTTACCCATCAGATCACGCAACGATTGCTCGGTGGCGGCCAGAATGCGTTCCACAACCGGATAAGCTTCCGGGTGGACGGTAGAGGCATCCAGCGGGTTATCGCCGTGGTTGATACGCAGGAAGCCCGCGCACTGTTCAAAGGCTTTAGGTCCAAGACGGCTGACTTTTAACAGTTGCTGACGGTTCTGGAATTGACCGTTCTCATCACGCCAGGCAACGATATTCTGCGCCATCATGCGCGTCAGACCAGCAACACGGGTCAGCAGCGGTACGGAGGCGGTATTCAGATCGACGCCGACGGCGTTCACGCAGTCTTCCACCACCGCATCCAGCTTACGCGCCAACTGAGTCTGGCTTACGTCGTGCTGATACTGGCCCACGCCGATAGATTTCGGATCGATTTTCACCAGCTCAGCCAGCGGATCCTGCAGACGACGGGCGATAGACACCGCGCCACGCAGAGATACGTCGAGGTCCGGGAACTCCAGCGCCGCCAGTTCGGATGCGGAGTAAACTGACGCTCCGGCTTCACTGACGATCACTTTCTGCGCGGTCACTTGCGGGAACTGCTTTTGCACGTCGAGGAAGAAACGCTCGGTTTCGCGCGACGCCGTACCGTTACCAATCGCCACCAGTTCAACGTTGTGTTTTTCACACAGCGTCGCAACGGCAACGGCGGCTTTGGCGGTCTGACCGGTATGCGGATAAATGGTGTCGGTCGCGACCAGCTTGCCGGTACCGTCAACCACTGCCACTTTTACACCGGTACGCAGACCTGGATCGAGGCCCATGGTGGCGCGCAGCCCGGCCGGAGCGGCCATCAGCAGGTCATGCAGGTTACGGGCAAAGACGTTGATAGCTTCATCTTCCGCACGTTCGCGCACGGTACCCATCAGCTCCGTTTCGAGGTGCATCAGCACTTTGATGCGCCAGGTCCAGCTAACCACGCCTTTACGCCAGCTGTCTGCTGGGGCGTTGTTCAGGCGTAGTCCCAGGTGATCGCGGATAATCTGCTCGCCGTGGCTCTCTTTTGGTGGCTCATCGAATTGCGGATCGGCATTCAGTGAAAGCTGTAACACGCCTTCGTTACGACCACGGAACATGGCCAGCGCACGGTGGGATGGCACGGTAGAAATCGGTTCGTGGTGATCGAAGTAGTCGCGGAACTTAGCGCCTTCCTCTTCTTTACCGCTTACCACGGTGGCGACCAGGTGGGCGTTTTTCCACAGATAATCACGTACTTTTGCCAGCAGAGCAGCATCTTCAGCGAAGCGCTCCATTAGAATGTAGCGCGCGCCGTCGAGGGCGGCTTTGGTATCCGCCACGCCGTTTTCGGCGTTGAGATATTTTGCGGCTTCCGTTTCCGGGTCGTGAGACGGTTCGTTCCACAGCAGGTCTGCCAGCGGCTCCAGTCCAGCCTCAATGGCGATCTGCCCACGGGTGCGGCGCTTTGGTTTATACGGCAGATAGAGATCTTCGAGTTCGGTCTTACTTAACGTGCCGTTGATCGCTTTCGCCAGATCGTCAGTCAGTTTGCCTTGCTCGCCGATAGATTTCAGGATTGCCTGACGGCGGTCTTCCAGTTCACGCAGATATCCCAGACGGGTTTCCAGATTACGCAGTTGCGTATCGTCCAGACCGCCGGTGATTTCCTTACGATATCGTGCGATAAACGGCACGGTGTTCCCTTCGTCAAGCAGGCGAACGGCAGCTTCTACCTGTTCAGCACGAGCCTGAATTTCACCTGCGATAATGCGGCAGAAAGAATCATTCATCATGGATAGCTTCGTCTATAGGATAAAAAATCAGGGGATAGTTATACGGATTGACTGGCAAAAATGCCAGCCATCTGCCGGGGCTTCGGATTGTTCCGGTCTCACTTCACGTATTCAATCTCATTCACGTACCAGCTGGCTTCGCCACCTGGGGTGTTTACTACTGCGAGATCGCCGACCTCTTTTTTCAATAGCGCCCGCGCCATTGGTGAGTCGATTGAGATGTAATCCTTACGACCGAAGATCTCATCGTAGCCAACAATACGGAATTTGCGGATGTCGCCATCGTCATTTTCAATCTCAACCCATGCGCCAAAGAAGACTTTGCCTTCCTGCTGCGGGGAATAATCGACGATTTTTAGATTCTCCATGCACTTGGTCAAATAACGGACGCGGCGGTCGATCTCACGCAGGCGCTTTTTATTATACTGGTAGTCGGCATTTTCGCTGCGGTCACCCAGACTTGCAGCCCAGGTAACTTTTTTGGTGACTTCCGGGCGCTCTTCACGCCAGAGATAATTCAGCTCTTGTTTAAGTTTTTCATACCCTTCACGGGTTATCAGGGGCGTTTTCATCTTATTGTTTTACCTTCGACTCTGTGATGATGCGCACAATTAGTATTACGTGAGCATATCAACAGAATAAATAATGTATTGCGAGAAACATTGTATACTTAAGCTGCTGTTTAATATGCTTTGTAACAATTTAGCCTGGAATTCATACCAGAATTCGCTGGTGACTCACGTTAGCTTTCTTAAGAATATACACTTAATTGTTGCGAACCTTTGGGAGTAATAACAATGCAAGAGAACTATAAGATTCTGGTGGTCGATGACGACATGCGCTTGCGTGCGCTTCTGGAGCGTTATCTGACCGAGCAGGGCTTCCAGGTTCGAAGCGTCGCAAACGCTGAGCAGATGGATCGTCTGCTGACCCGTGAGTCCTTTCACCTGATGGTGCTGGATTTAATGCTGCCTGGAGAAGATGGCCTGTCTATTTGCCGTCGCCTGCGCAGCCAGAGCAACCCGATGCCGATCATTATGGTCACAGCGAAGGGTGAAGAAGTTGACCGTATCGTAGGGCTGGAAATCGGTGCCGACGATTACATCCCAAAACCGTTTAACCCGCGTGAGCTGCTGGCTCGTATTCGCGCAGTCCTGCGTCGTCAGGCGAATGAACTGCCGGGCGCACCTTCTCAGGAAGAAGCGGTTATCGCTTTTGGTAAGTTCAAGCTGAACCTCGGTACGCGTGAAATGTTCCGCGAAGATGAGCCGATGCCGCTCACTAGCGGGGAATTTGCAGTACTGAAAGCGCTGGTAAGCCACCCGCGCGAGCCGCTGTCGCGAGACAAGCTGATGAACCTCGCCCGTGGTCGTGAATATTCTGCGATGGAACGTTCTATCGACGTCCAGATCTCCCGTCTGCGCCGCATGGTGGAAGAAGATCCGGCTCATCCACGCTACATTCAGACCGTATGGGGTCTGGGCTACGTCTTTGTTCCGGACGGTTCTAAAGCATGAGGCGAATGCGCTTCTCGCCACGAAGTTCGTTTGCCCGCACGTTATTGCTCATCGTCACCTTGCTGTTTGCCAGCCTGGTGACGACATACCTGGTAGTGCTGAACTTCGCGATTCTGCCGAGCCTCCAGCAGTTTAATAAGGTCCTGGCGTACGAAGTTCGTATGCTGATGACCGATAAACTGCAGCTGGAGGACGGTACGCAACTGGTGGTGCCGCCCGCATTCCGCCGGGAAATTTATCGTGAGCTGGGTATTTCCCTCTATTCCAACGAGGCCGCTGAAGAAGCCGGACTGCGTTGGGCGCAACACTATGAATTCTTAAGCCATCAGATGGCGCAGCAACTGGGTGGCCCAACGGAAGTCCGCGTTGAGGTAAACAAAAGCTCGCCGGTCGTGTGGTTGAAAACCTGGCTGTCGCCCAATATCTGGGTACGCGTGCCGCTTACGGAAATTCATCAGGGCGACTTCTCACCGCTGTTCCGCTATACGCTGGCGATTATGCTGTTGGCTATCGGTGGGGCCTGGTTGTTTATCCGTATCCAGAACCGGCCATTGGTGGATCTTGAACATGCGGCGCTGCAGGTGGGGAAAGGTATCATTCCGCCGCCGTTGCGTGAGTATGGCGCTTCAGAGGTGCGCTCCGTAACCCGAGCCTTTAACCATATGGCCGCGGGTGTGAAGCAGCTGGCCGATGACCGTACGCTGTTAATGGCGGGCGTGAGCCACGATTTACGTACCCCGCTGACGCGTATTCGTCTGGCGACGGAAATGATGGGCGAAGAGGACGGTTATCTTGCGGAGTCCATCAATAAGGACATCGAAGAGTGTAACGCCATCATCGAGCAGTTCATCGATTACCTGCGTACCGGTCAGGAGATGCCAATGGAGATGGCAGATCTGAACTCGGTGTTGGGTGAAGTGGTTGCGGCAGAAAGCGGCTACGAACGTGAAATCGAAACTGCACTGCTGCCGGGCAGCATTCAGGTGAAGATGCACCCGCTGTCGATCAAGCGTGCGGTTGCCAATATGGTGGTTAACGCCGCCCGCTACGGCAACGGCTGGATTAAGGTCAGTAGCGGAATGGAGCAGCATCGCGCCTGGTTCCAGGTAGAAGATGATGGTCCGGGCATCAAGCCGGAGCAGCGTAAACATCTGTTCCAGCCGTTTGTCCGCGGAGACAGCGCGCGCAGTACCAGCGGTACGGGCCTGGGGCTGGCGATTGTGCAGCGTATTATTGATAACCATAACGGTATGCTGGAGATTGGTACCAGTGAACGCGGTGGG
Organism: Citrobacter sp. Cpo037; assembly: GCF_030332945.1. Lineage (NCBI taxonomy): Bacteria > Pseudomonadati > Pseudomonadota > Gammaproteobacteria > Enterobacterales > Enterobacteriaceae > Citrobacter > Citrobacter sp. Cpo037. The sequence continues at coordinate 52,059 of NZ_JAOWGW010000040.1, read as the reverse complement.
TTGTCGATTCGTGCATGGCTTCCGGTTCCCTTCACTCGCGCGCCGGGCAACACGAAAGACGCATAACAAAGGGAGGCAAAATGCCTCCCTTTTTGTTGCTGTAGGCCGGATAAGGCGAAACCGCCATCCGGCACTTTTCGTTACAGCTTCGGTCCGGCGCTAACCAGCGCTTCACCTGCAGGGGTGTCGGTATATTTCTCGAAGTTCTCGATAAACAGTTTCGCCAGTGCGTTGGCTTTTTCCTGCCACTGCTCCGGAGATGCGTAGGTATTACGCGGATCGAGAATGCGAGTGTCCACACCCGGCAGCTCGGTCGGGATAGCCAGGTCAAACATCGGCAGACGGAACGTTTCCGCGTCATCCAGCGAACCGTTCAGGATGGCGTCGATAATCGCACGGGTATCTTTGATAGAGATACGCTTGCCGGTACCGTTCCAGCCGGTGTTAACCAGATACGCCTGCGCACCTGCCGCCTGCATACGTTTCACCAGTACTTCTGCGTACTGCGTTGGGTGCAGAGACAGGAATGCTGCGCCGAAACAGGCAGAGAAGGTCGGGGTCGGTTCGGTGACGCCGCGTTCGGTACCGGCCAGTTTGGCGGTGAAGCCAGACAGGAAGTGGTACTGCGTTTGGTCTGCCGTCAGGCGAGAAACCGGCGGCAGCACGCCAAATGCGTCGGCGGTCAGGAAGATCACTTTGGTAGCATGTCCCGCTTTTGACACCGGCTTAACGATATTATCGATGTGATAAATCGGGTAGGAAACGCGGGTGTTCTCAGTTTTTGAACCATCATCGAAATCGATGGAACCATCTTCGCGCACGGTGACGTTTTCCAGCAGCGCGTCACGACGGATCGCGTTGTAGATTTCCGGCTCGGCATCTTTAGACAGTTTGATGGTCTTCGCGTAGCAACCGCCTTCGAAGTTAAACACGCCGTCGTCATCCCAGCCGTGTTCGTCATCGCCAATCAGGCGACGTTTCGGGTCGGTGGACAGCGTGGTTTTACCGGTGCCGGACAGGCCAAAGAAGACTGCCACATCGCCTTTTTCCCCAACGTTTGCTGAGCAGTGCATGGAGGCAATGCCTTTCAGCGGCAGCAGGTAGTTCATTACGGAGAACATACCTTTCTTCATTTCGCCGCCGTACCAGGTGCCACCAATCAACTGGATACGCTCAGTCAGGTTGAAAGCCACGAAGTTTTCGGAGTTCAGACCCTGCTCTTTCCACTGCGGGTTGGTGCATTTAGCGCCGTTCATCACGATGAAATCAGGTTTGAAATCAACCAGCTCTTCGTCGCTTGGGCGGATGAACATGTTTTTGACAAAATGCGCCTGCCAGGCAACTTCGGTAATGAAGCGCACGGAAAGACGGGTATCGGCATTAGCGCCGCAGAAAGCATCAATGATAAACAGGCGCTTGCCGGAAAGTTGCTGGGTGACTAATCCTTTCAGATGCTGCCAGGTTTCCGGGGAAAGCGGTTTGTTGTCGTTCTTACCTTTACCTTTGTCGGACCACCACAGCGTGTCGCGCGTGGTGTCGTCACGGACAATGTACTTATCCTTTGGCGAACGTCCGGTAAAGATACCGGTATCAACGGCAACGGCGCCCAGATTCGTTAACACGCCACGTTCATAACCTTCCAGGTTTGGATCAAGTTCTTCCTGGAAAAGCGTGTCGTAGTCTGGATTGTAAACGATATCCTGAACGTCATTGATACCATAAGCCTTGAGATCTTGCGGGGTTAAACTGTTGTTCACACGCATTTCACTGCTCCTTAGCCAATATGTATTACCTGGAATAGTAAGGTTTTTTAGGGATTGTTAACCGCGACAAGGCTCATAGATTTACGCATCCGGGAAAATCACGGGCGACCGAATGCGCTGCGACTCCTGTCACAAAGAGGCAGATATTATGGCAGGAAACCCTTTTTTGTTGTGGAAAATGTTCTTAAAACGTTAATGGAGAGTGTTTTTGGCGGGAATCTTGTGAGTGTAATCGCATTCACGTAAGAAATGAATGTGGGTTATACATAAACAATATCGATTCACTTCCCGTCGTCGTGGTCTGAAATCGCTCTATCAATGCTCAAAATTGTGAAGTTGATGCGATAATTAGCTTTTCCCTTCATTCTGGATACTGACATGGATAGTGCTGAAATTTCACGTACGACGCGTTGGGGCATGATATTCATCGGCCTGTTGCAGGGGACATTATGCTATCTGCTGATGACATATCTGGCGCCCCATAATGACGGCTGGCTGTTCTATGGCATGCCTGCGACGATTGCGATCACCTCGGCCCTTTTGCTTACTGTTGTTTCTTTCAAACAACGCGCGCTGTGGTACTGGATGGCGCTGATCTTTGTTGTCGTGCTGGCGATGAGTGTCTGGCTAAAGTGGCAAGTCGAGGACAGTGATAAGTGGCGGCAACATGAAGTTTTTATGTTCTACGGTTGGCGCCTACTGCTGATGGCGATGCTGGCTTTGCCCTGGATTCAGTACTCGCTTCATGTCTCTCGTGAGCAGGCGCGTTACCCGCATTTTTATCGGCAATTGTGGCTTAATGCGTTGACGTTGCTGATTGTCTTTGTCGCCAACGGTTTGTTCTGGCTGGTGCTCCTGCTATGGAGCGAGATGTTTAAGCTGGTCGGTATTCCCTTCTTCAGCACGCTCTTCTTTGATACCGACTGGTTTGGCTATGTGGCCTTTGGTCTGATTACCGCACTGGCAGTGGTACTGGCCCGTACACAGTCGCGTCTGGTCACGGTGGTACAAAAATTACTGACGTTTATCGCCACCGGTCTGTTACCTCTGGTCGCGCTGTTGGCGCTGATGTTCATACTGACCTTACCCTTCACCGGGCTGGAGGCTATTTCGCAACGCGTGTCTGCGGCTGGGTTGATGTCAACGCTGACGCTGCTCCTGTTGCTGTTGATAGCTATCGTGCGTGAACCGCAAAAAGAGGCGTTACCGTATCCTGGCGCGTTACGCTACCTGATCAAATGCTCTCTGATTGTCGCGCCCATCTATATGCTGATTGCCGGTTGGTCACTGTGGGTGCGAATACAGCAGTACGGTTGGACGCCTGAGCGCGTTTATGGCGTGCTGGTGGTCGTGGTGCTGCTGGTATGGTCGTTTGGCTATCTGGCCAGCATTTTGCGCCGCGGGCGCAATCCGCTTGAGCTTCAGGGGCCGGTCATTCTTGGTGTTTCGTTGCTGGCGTTGGGGCTGTTGGTTCTGCTGTCATCGCCGGTTATTGATGCCTGGCGCATCAGCGTTAACAGCCATATGGGGTTGTATCACAGCGGGAAAATTAAACCGGATCAAGTCAGCCTGTATATGTTGGATCACAGCGGAAAACCGGGGCGCGCAGCGTTGGAAGCATTACAAAAAGATGTGGCGTTTAATCAAGACAGTAAACGCAGACGCGACTTGAATTCTCTGCTGCAAGGGCGCCGGGATCCGGTTAAAGAGCTAACCGCAACACAGTTAGTATCGAAGGTTGTGATGGCTCCGGGGAGCCAGAAGCCAGACGATGCGTTCTGGGCGTTTGTCAAAACACAGGGGTATCGCATCACCTCTTGTGCTGAGCAGAATGCGTGCGTACTGGTGAGTCAGGACCTCAATGCGGATGGTCATCCTGAGCAGGTGTTATATGCCTTTGGCGATGGGGAGAGTCTGGTCTTCGGCATGCAGAAAAACAAATGGGATTTGTTAGCGGTCGCCACGCTACCTGAAGGATTCACTAAGGATAAATTGCTGCAGGCGGTAGCGAATCAGCAACTGGGCTCAACCCCTAGAATCTGGCGGGATATCACTATTGATGGCAAAAGACTGCCGATGACTTATTACACCGAGTGAGTGTGTTGCCGACATCGTTTTTGCCGGATGGCAGCGTGAACGTCTTATCAGGCCTACGACAGTTTTTCCGTAGGCCTGATAAGCGCCGTGCCATCAGGCAAGACAGTGATTAATGCACCTGGGGATCGGCAGGGGAGGCATTGCTGCGGATCTCAGCAATATCCATGGCGTTAAACAGATAGTGACTACCGCAGTAATCGCAGTGCATATCGATCTCGCCTTCTTCCGCCAGAATGCTGTCCACTTCTTCGTCCGGCAACGTTTTCAGTGCGCCTGCGCAGCGTTCGCGTGAACAGGTGCATTTGAACTCAACGTCCTGCGGATCGTAGAGAGTAACTTCTTCTTCGTGGTACAGGCGCCACAGCACTTCGTTGGCCGGCAGCGTCAGCAGCTCTTCGGCTTTGATGGTTTCAGTCAGGGCTGTCAGGTGATCGAAATCATCTGCCTGCGCGTTTTGCGCCGGCATTACCTGCAGCAGCATTCCGCCAGCAGCGGGTTTGCCATCAACGTCGCCAGTGCGGATGAACAGGCGTGTCGGCAGCTGTTCAGAACGCATGAAGTAATCTTCCAGACACGCTGCCAGCGTGTCACCTTCCAGACCGACCACGCCTTGATAACGCTCGCCTTCTTCCGGGGTAATGGTGATCACCAGGTAACCGTTGCCCACCAGCGTTTTCAGATCGGCATCTTCAGGAATATCACCCTGCATGCGGGCCACGCCGCGCATCTGCTGATTGTTGTTGCCGTTGATGACGGCCAGGCTCAGCGGACCATCACCCTGCAACTGCACAGTGATATCTCCGGCAAATTTCAGCGTGGCGGTGAGCAGGCTGGTGGCAACCAGTAGCTCAGCCAGTACGTTTTTGACCGGTTGCGGGTAAGTATGATTTTCGAGGATCTGTTGCAGGGTTTCCGAAACGGTCACCAGTTCGCCGCGCACGGCAAAGTTTTCAAACAGATAACGATGTAATTGGTCATGTTGCGGCATAATCATCTCTCTTGCAGGTGACAGTCACTCGCTGTCGCCGTGTTTAAATCGTAACAGGTCGCGGCGCTCTTTTTTGTCCGGTCGCCTGTCCGGGTGCGGCATGGTTAACGCGTTAAGTTTACGCGCCAGCGCCACTTTTTCGCGTTTTTCCACGCTTTCCGCGGTTTCTTCATACAGCGTAACGGCTTCCGTTGCCGGGCGACGCTGCTCGGTAATGGCCTTGATAATGACCGTTCGCTCGTCATTTCCCTGGCGCAGGGTGAGGGTGGCGTTCAGCTCGACAATCTTGCTTGGCTTACTGCGCTGGCCGTTGTAGTGCACCTTACCGCCTTCAACCATTTCGCGGGCTAGCGCACGCGTTTTGTAAAAGCGTGCAGCCCACAGCCATTTATCCAGCCTGACTTCAGCAGAGGGCTTTTCTTTCATGGCGTCTCCTTCACATCAGTGAGGGGATCAGTCGGCGGTAGTCATTCAGTGACGGATGGCGTGCGTACTGTTTTTCGGCGATGCCGGAGTCGGGATTGGTCACGCCGAGGCAGTAACGAATACCGTACAGAGCAGCGGCGTCGAGAATGGGTTCGCTGTCGTCAATAAACAGCGTCTTCTCTGCACTCATTCCCGTTTCTTCAGCCACAGCGTGCCATAACCGCTGATCCTCTTTGGGATAACCAAATGTGTGGGTGGAAAGTAATAAATCAAGGTGTGAGGCCAGACCGGTATGCTCAAGCTTCACCGCCAGATTATGCGGATGCGCGTTGGTGAGCAAAATGCGGCGCTTGCCGCTGGCTTTTAAGGCATCAAGAAACGGTACGGTATCTTCGCGCAAAACGGCGCGCGGTCCCTGTTCCGTGGTCATGGCGCAAATATCCAGATCCAGGCACTCGCTCCAGTAATCCAGGCAATACCAGTTTAGCGTATGCTGCACGGCATGATACTGCTGACGAATATAGTCCTGAGCTTCCTGAGGAGAGATACCCTGCTTCGCGCCATAGGTTTCCGGCACCAATTTTTGCCAGAAATAGTTATCGAATGCCAGGTCGAGCAGCGTGCCGTCCATATCTAACAACACGGTGTCGACATCCTGCCAGGCAATATTGATATGCATGGAAACTCCCCAGAAGAAAACATGATGCGCGACAGGGTAGCATATCCTGTCGCGCGAGCGTGTTATCGAATCAGGCTTTCCGGGTTGTCAATCAGTGTTGGATTGAGACAACTTTCGTAGTAGCTCTGAATTTCCGCGATGCGGGTGCGGTGACGCTGGTAGCGTCTGAATGCCTGTATGCTGTTGTAGATAGCGCATCCGAGCATGGAGAACATCAGCAGCGTCGTGCCAAGGTAGCGCCATAATCCTGAACGATCCGGAATACGATGCAGGCCAATGTGCTGGGTGCCATTGGCGTCAGTCGAAATATTGGTGACGATCCCCTCCGCGCGAAATGGTGTCTGCATTAGCATCTGCGCCAGGCGCTGGAAGGCGTTCCACTGTTCCTGGGGAGGATAGTCATATAGCGAGGTCGTCGGCCACGGCTGATCGACCAGATCGCTGCCTTCGTCGCTGATAATCAGGAAACCGCCAGGGGCAGGGCTATTCAGCGCCTGGGCTGCTCGCGCAGTCTCGCGTGAAATAAACGGCGCCGTAGAGGTATTCACCAGATTATCCAACGACTCTGCGCTTACCGGACGTAGCAGCACGTTCACGCCATCCAGTTTGCCTGCGTTCGCTCGCTTCACCAGCGCGGCCCAGTCTTTACTGTTACCGAGGTTAACCAGCGCATTTTTTAAGCGTACACATTCATCTTTGGCTGCACACAGATCGGCCGTTTTAAGGACTATCTCACCAAAATCGTCCAGTAACACCATGCCGGACTTTTGGATTGCCGAGCGTAGCGATGTGCTGACGCGAGAGTCATCGTCAGGTTTGGGATGCAGCTGACGGCTCACGGCCTGCGTGAGCGCGGTGGCCTTATTCACCAGGTCAGACTCAGGCAGCGGTAATGCGCGCGCATCATTCCAGATAATTTGCGAGCAATCGAAAGGCATAAACGGCGTGGCAGGCTGCGCATTCCAGCTCCCTTGGGTATGAATGTTACACATACCCGTACCACTCAGGTGCAGCGTGTCACCCACGCGAACGCCCGCGTTTTCGAGCTGTTTAACGCTGGTGGCTTCGATAGTTTGCGCGCCCTTCATCCAGGAGAGCGTGACCTTTATTGGCATATCCAGCGGGATCCAAAACAGCAGCATCAGCAGTACCAGCAACGAGCCGCCTGCGATGACAGCGTTGCGCAGCCAGTGCTGTAACGGGAAGTTTTTCACTTCATCGTGCAGAGATAAAAAACGCCCCTGGCGGGCAACGTGGCGATCGAGATAAATATCGATATCCGTTTGCTGGCCAAGGTCTTGGGCGATGTAAGGTTGCCAGTGAGCTGGGTAGATCAGATCAATAATACCCAGCGAGATATTATTAATTTGTTCCTGGTCGTTTTCGCCAAACAATCCCCAGCGACGCGGCGTACCGCGCAGACAATGAATTTCCCGCAGGGCGCTTTTAGACGGCGGGGCGAACAATCCCCACAGACCCGCAGCTAACAGCAGCACCGCGCCACCGACTGCCCACGGAACAAACGTATTCGGGATAACCAAACAGAAAAAGAACAGCAGGAATGATGCGGTTATCAGCAACGCCTCGCGCAATCCCGAAGGGCGGCTGAGCGCATATTCTTCATGGGTTTCCTGGCGAATATTCAGCAGTTCAATCTGCTCACTTTCTTCACCACGAATGGACGCCTGGGTAGAAGCGGTGTGCTGTAACGCATAACCTCGCGCTTCCTGCATATATTCCTGCAGCGTATGGCCGTTCAACGAGATAACCAGCGGTATCGTATTGGTGTGGATTATCTCAACGCTGTTTTCGTCGTTGATGTATTGTTCCCAGAAAGGGGGAAGATGTACCTCAACGGAATCAAGATAGTAGCGCCATTTGTTAGGATCGTCGGTGGTAATGCCGTAACGTGTAATCGAACGAGTAAGCACGATGACGCTATTACTTTGGGCATTCAACGTTAATGAGACCGGCGCAGCACTGGCTCCCGTGGGACCGGGTACTTGCTGAATTTGACTAAGGCTTTCGAGATAGTTTTCGACTGCGCTGCGTTCTTCAGGTGTGAGTTTACGTTTCGAGGCGTCTGAGAAGACGCTGCTCAAGGGTAAATTTTTCTGCCTGGATTTTGATTTGAGTAGCCATCCTGCAAGCAATGAGCAGGCCAGCAAAGCAGCTAAAAAAATCAGAATGGTGCTCATGCTTTCCCCATCTTACTTAGTCTGTCAGGCGTGGTCAGTCGCACCCTGTTCAATATTCGTGATTCTGTGGTTGGCTATCGGCAAGTGTGGAGTCGAACTTGAGCATCTTTAAATACAGCCCAGTAAATGCGAATCATAGCAAAATCACCAAAAATGGAATATCAGCAAATTCCTGGAGTTATTTCAACCTATTGACTTTTAATTTGAAATAGGGATTAACTTTTAGTACGTTACATAAATGTAAATAAACGGCAATTCACATTGCCGAAACCGTGCGGTATATCGCACAATAACCCCAGATTTCACAGCAAAGATCCTCACAATGAGCAAATCATTACAGAAACCCACGATTTTGAAAGTGGAAACCGTCGCCCAATCCCGGCTGTTTAAGGTCGAAAGCGTGGACCTTGAGTTCAGCAATGGCGTACGCCGCGTTTATGAACGTATGCGTCCATCCACGCGTGAAGCGGTAATGATTGTGCCGATTGTTGACGACCATCTGATCCTTATTCGCGAATATGCGGTCGGGACCGAGTCCTACGAACTGGGTTTTTCCAAGGGATTAATCGACCCTGGCGAAAGCGTGTTTGAGGCGGCGAATCGGGAGCTGAAAGAAGAGGTGGGGTTTGGCGCAAAAGATCTGACGTTTTTAAAGAAACTCAGCATGGCGCCATCTTATTTCTCCAGCAAGATGAACATCGTGGTGGCAGAGGACTTATATCCTGAATCGCTGGAGGGTGATGAACCTGAGCCATTACCGCAGGTGCGCTGGCCGCTGGCGCATTTGATGGACCTGCTGGAAGATCCTGATTTTCATGAAGCACGTAATGTCAGTGCGCTGTTCCTCGTACGCGAATGGCTGAAAGGGCAGGGGCGGCTTTAATTACGATTGCCAACTGATACCTTATCCAGCCTACAAAATTCCGGAAGATCAAATAATTGTACCGAAATTGTAGGCCGGATAAGCGAAGCTCCATCCGGCAATCGATCAGAACAGTTCGTGTGTCTCACCATTATCAATAATGGTTGTTCCCACCTCATGCACCGCTTGTTGCGTCGGCTGTGTGCCTTCAATGAAGTACTCTGCGCGGCTATTGCCACCGCTCGCCAGTTGTCCTGTGCTGCGATCGATATTGACCGTCACGATACCCGGCGGTGGCGTCAGCGGCTGTTCAGGCACACCTTCCAGCACGGATTTCATGTAAGCATCCCATGCAGGCTGCGCACTCTTCGCACCGCCTTCGTAACCGGAGATTTGGTCTTTGATCGCGCCGGAAGCCGTTGTATGACCAAGGTTGCGGCGATGGTCATCAAAGCCGATCCATACCGACGTTACTACCCCTGGTCCGTAACCGGAGAACCACGCATCTTTAGAGCTGTTGGTAGTCCCGGTTTTCCCACCGATATCATGACGCTGTAAATCGCGACCTGCGCGCCAACCGGTTCCCATCCAGCCTGGTTCACCAAAGATATTGGTGTTCAGCGCGCTTTTAATCAGGAAGGCCAGCGGCGTGTTGATCACGTGCGGAGCGTACTCTTGTGTGCCGCTTTGCGCGACCAGAGCCTGGTTTGCCTGCTCAAGTTGCGGCATAGGCACGGCGGCATTCTGCTGTTCCTGCGAGACGGCGACATCTTCTACGTTACTGTTTTCCAGCACATTAGATTTCTGGGTATCGCCATATATCACCGGAATATCGCATTCCGGGCAGGCAATTTTCGGCTTCGCTTCGAAGATAACGCCGCCCATATCGCTTTCAATCTTACTGATGAAATACGGATCGACCAGGAAGCCGCCATTAGACATCACTGCGTAACCGCGTGCCACCTGCAACGGTGTGAACGAAGCAGAACCCAGCGCCAGCGACTCGGTATGCACAATGTTCTGTGCCGGGAAGCCGAAACGTTGCAGATACTCTGCCGCGTAATCCACGCCCATGGCGCGCATGGCGCGTACCATGACTACGTTTTTCGACTGACCCAGCCCCTGACGTAAGCGGATAGGACCGGCGTACTGCGGCGGGGAGTTCTTCGGCTGCCAGTCGGAACCAGCACCGGCATCCCAGCGGGAGATCGGCACGTCGTTGAGCATGCTCGCCAGCGTCAGACCTTTATCCATCGCGGCGGTATACAGGAATGGCTTGATGTTGGAGCCCACCTGACGTAACGCCTGGGTTGCACGGTTAAACTTGCTCTGGTTGAAGTCAAAACCACCAACCAGCGCCAGCACCGCGCCGTTTTGCGGATTGATGGAGACCAGGGCTGAGTTGACGTCCGGCACTTGCGCCAGCCACCAGGCATCTCCCACCTGGCGTACCCAGATTTGCTGGCCAGTCTGTACTACGTCAGTCACTTTACGCGGCGTTGGGCCTTGTTGAGTATCTGAACGGTAAGGACGCGCCCAGCGCATACCATCCATCCGTAATGACACTGATGTACCATCCGCCAGCGCGGCAATGGCTTCCTGTGGATTGGCGCTGGTAACAACCGCCGGCAGCAGGGGGCCATAAGTCGGCAGCGCTTTCAGCGTATCGGTAATTTTCTTGCTGTCCCAACTGCTTTCGCCCACTTTCCACAGCACGTTCGACGGGCCGCGGTAGCCGTGGCGCATGTCGTAATCCATCACGTTGTTACGTACTGCCTGCTGAGCTGCCTGCTGTACTTTGCGCGTAATGGTAGTGGTGATGCGATACCCGTCTTCGTAGGCTTTCTCGCCATAACGGTTATACATCTCCTGGCGCACCATTTCAGACAGATACGGTGCAGAGAAAGCGATTTCCGGCGCGTGGTAGTTAGCGTCAATGGCCTTGCCGCGCGCCTGATCGTACTGGGCCTGCGTGATGTAGTTTTCGCTCAACATACGCGACAGTACAACGTTACGTCGCGCGGTTGCACGGTCCATCGAATAGAGCGGGTTGAAGGTTGACGGCGCTTTTGGCAGACCGGCAATCACCGCAATTTCACTTAAGCTGAGTTGATCCACTGTCTTACCGAAATAGACCTGCGCGGCAGCACCCACGCCATAGGCGCGATACCCCAGATAGATCTTGTTCAGATACAGTTCGAGGATCTCATCTTTACTCAGCAGTTGTTCAATGCGGATCGCCAGGAACACTTCTTTGATCTTACGCATCAGCGTACGTTCCGGGCTCAGGAAGAAGTTTCTCGCCAACTGTTGGGTAATGGTACTCGCCCCTTGCGAAGCGTGACCAGAGAACAATGCGACGCTGGCCGCACGGAAGATCCCCACCGGGTCTACCCCATGGTGCTCATAAAAGCGGCTGTCTTCTGTGGCGATAAAGGCTTTAACCATTACCGGCGGCATCTGATCCAGTGTGACCGGGATTCGACGTTTCTCGCCATATTGCGCGATTAGCTCGCCGTCAGCGCTGTAAACCTGCATCGGGATCTGTAAACGCACATCTTTGAGCGTCGCGACGTCAGGTAATTGCGGCTCGATATAGCGATAAAGGCCATAAATCGAGCCTGCTCCCAGCAGGATGCAACATACTGCAAGGATTAATAAATACTTTACGAACTTCACTGGAGATTTCCCATTTAGTGGCATTTGGGCAGTTTATAAACAAACGCGCGGTAGTATAAAGGCAAGCCAGACGCATTGATATACCCGTTAAAGCGACGGGTGATAAGGAGATCATCAGCAATGGCTTTCAATATCTGGAAAATTGGTCTGCATATTCAGCAACATGAAGCGCTGGCTGTCGCTATCGTTCGCGAAGCATCAGGTTGGTATCTGCAACGCTGGTGGCGTATACCGCTGACGCCTCAGGTTATCGTCGATGGCCACATTCGCGAGCCTGAACAGCTGGTCGCCGCGCTACTGCCGTGGAGCCGGGAGCTCCCTCGCCGACACCATATTCATCTCTCTTTTCCCGCCAACAGGACGTTACAAAAAAAGTTTCCTCGTCCGACAATGACGTTACGCGAGCCAGAGCAAACCGCATGGTTGTCCGGTTCGATGGCGCGTGAACTCGATATGGCGCCGGATGCGCTGCATTTTGATTATAGCGAAGACACGTTGAGCCCGGCGTTTAACGTCACTGCTGCGCAAAGCAAAGAGATTTCAGCGCTTCTGACGCTTATCCAAACCCTGAAGGTGCAGGTTACGGCGATTACACCGGATGCCAGCGCGTTACAGCGATTTATTCCCTTCTTGCCAGAGCATCAGCAGTGTCTGGTATGGCGTGATGACGCCCAGTGGTTATGGGCGACCCGTTCGGCATGGGGACGTAAATCAACGGGCGATATTGGCAGTATCGATGAGCTTGCCACGACATTATCTCTGCCCACGACAGCCATTGCGCAATGCTCCCCTGGCGGCTTCGACCCTTTGAGCGCCGTGTCTGTACGCCAGCCGCCCATTCCAACGCAAAGCCATCACTTCGCCATTGCGCTGGGACTCGCTATGGGAGGCGCGTACTGATGATAGCGACCATTAATCTTCTGCCCTGGCGTCAGACTCGGCGTTACGCTTGCCTGCGCTTCTGGGGCATCTTATTTAGCGCTTCGCTACTGCTTAGTAGCGGCGTGTTGTTGCGCTATTACAGCGTGTTGAGTGTAGAAAATCGGGCTGAATTGTTGCTGGCAGATGCCGAAAAGACGCGTGCCGAGGCCTTAATGGCGCTAAAGCCGCGTATGCAGCAGCGCCAGCAACGATGGCAACAGGTGCAGGCACGGAACAAACAGCGTGAGCAGACCCGAAGCTGGCAGTCGGTATTGCAAGAGCTGGCGGAATTCCTGCCTGAGCAGGCGTGGTTAACAAAAATGGCCTGGCAGCAGGACACGCTGGAACTGACGGGAAACACGCTGAACTTTGCCGCGCTGCAGGCGCTGGAGGCGCAATTACGCCAGCAGCCATTGTTTCAGTTGAGCAGCCCCGGTGAAACGCAGCAGGATGCGCAGGGACGCTGGCAATTCCACTATCGACTGACACGGAGCGGTGCGCATGATAACGATCTGTGATGTCTGGTTAGCGCAGTCGCCGCGCTTTCGACTCATCTGCTGGTGCGGCTGGATGTTAGGGCTACTCATACTGGTGACGTTATGTCTTTATCCCGTCGCGCGGGAGCGGACGATGCAACGCGAGACGCTGGTCCAACAACGGGCAGCTATTCAGATGCAATGGCGAGATGTCTATCTGCTGGCGGCATCACCAGCAGAGCCGGAAGAGAAACTGACCCTGTTCTCCCCGCTGCTGTTTCAGACTTCACTTACTCGTCTTATCCACTGGCAACCCTCCGCGCAAGGCGGAGAGATGGCGCTGATATCGGCCTGGGATGCTATCCCGCAGACGTTTGTCCAGTTGGCGGATCAGGGGATGAACGTCAGCCGATTTTCGCTTAGCGCAGAAGACACGGAGTTGCTGCTAACGCTACAGCTGGAGCGTCTGAATGACGGTTGAACGCTGGCTGTTGGCATGTATGAGCGTACTGATGCTCACCGGTATGCGTAATCCCTTCCTGCCGCCGGAGGACCGCTGCCAAATTGCTGAGATGTCGACATGGCGCTTTCAGGGCATGGTGAGCCAGGGCACGCGACCCATCGGCATCGTTCAGGATAGCCAGAAAAAATGGCGGCGGGTTAAGCCAAATGACGTCCTGAAAAACGGTTGGACGATTACGCAGATAACGGCCCAGAACATAACCCTCGATACAGAAAAAAACTGCGAACCGCCGCGATGGCAGTGGCAACGACAAGGAGCGGTAAATGAAGCGATGGATAGCGTGGATAGTAATAGCGCTGGCGGTCGGGATAACGAGCGCGCTGGCGACGAAACCGCAAAACGTGACGCTGGTGCTCGATGATGTGCCGGTTACGCAGGTATTGCAGGCGCTGGCTGAACAGGAACAGAAAAACCTGGTGGTTTCGCCAGATGTCAGCGGTGTGCTGTCGTTGCATTTGACGGATGTCCCCTGGAAGCAGGCATTGCAGACGGTGGTAAAAAGTGCCGGGCTGGTATTACGCCAGGAGGGCAATATCCTGCATGTGCATTCTGTTCAATGGCAGAGTGAAAATGCGGCCCGCCAGGACAATGAACAGGCGCGGATTCAGGCCAGTATGCCGCTGGAGCAGCGCAGCATTATTTTGCACTATGCCGATGCTGCCGAGCTGGCAAAAGCAGGAGAAAAGCTGCTCAGTGCCAAGGGAAGCATGACGGTGGATAAACGGACCAACCGCTTACTGCTGCGTGATAATAGCGTTGCGCTTAACACCCTGGAAAAGTGGGTATCGCAAATGGATTTGCCGGTTGCCCAGGTCGAACTGGCGGCGCATATCGTCACCATAAATGAAAAAAGTTTGCGCGAGCTGGGGGTGAAGTGGTCGCTGGCTGACGCACAACAATCGGGGGCGGTTGGGAATGTTACAACGCTTGCCAGCGACCTTTCTGTAGCCACTGCCACATCCCGTGTGGGATTTAACATTGGCCGCATTAACGGTCGTTTACTGGAACTGGAGTTGTCTGCGCTGGAGCAAAAACAGCAGTTGGATATCATCGCCAGTCCACGATTACTGGCATCTCACCTGCAACCTGCCAGTATTAAGCAGGGCAGTGAGATCCCTTATCAGGTCTCCAGCGGTGAAAGCGGTGCGACATCCGTCGAGTTCAAGGAAGCGGTACTGGGGATGGAGGTAACACCAACGGTATTGCAGAAAGGGAGAATCAGGCTGAAACTGCATATCAGCCAGAATGTTCCCGGACAGGTTCTACAGCAGGCAGATGGCGAAGTGCTGGCTATCGACAAGCAGGAGATTGAAACGCAGGTCGAGGTAAAAAACGGCGAGACAATTGCGCTTGGCGGGATTTTTTCACATAAGAATAAATCCGCAGCCGACAGCGTGCCGCTATTAGGCGACATTCCCTGGCTTGGCTCTCTTTTTCGCCATGATGGTAAAGAAGATGAACGGCGCGAATTAGTGGTCTTTATTACGCCCAGACTGGTTTCAACGGAATAACTTATGCATGAAAAGCCATTGTTTTTGCACTGAACACGTTTCAGGGATTTGACGTGAGGGTGTATTTAGCATACAAGGAGTACCGATTTGAGCGTCGGTACTTTTCTTTACTTATGCGGCAGTGAATACGCTTTGCCTTTCCGGTGGTGTGCCATAGGCTTATTGGGTGTCATTTGACTGCGCGATACGTCGCCAGGTCTGATGTTTGCAGGGTAGCATGCCTGCCACGACCAGAAATGCGTTAGGTTTGGTGATTTATTCAGTTGCCAAACCCGCTTGAGTATTGAGATAATTTTCAGTCTGACTCTCGCAATATCTTATGAGGTTTCAGTTCATGTCCTGCTGCGCTGGGTGTCTGCGAAGCGGGTTTACCATTAACGAATAGTCTTAGTAGTACCGAAAAAATGGCAGAGAAACGCAATATCTTTCTGGTTGGGCCTATGGGTGCCGGAAAAAGCACTATTGGGCGCCAGTTAGCTCAACAACTCAATATGGAATTTTACGATTCTGATCAAGAGATTGAGAAACGAACCGGAGCTGATGTGGGCTGGGTCTTCGATGTAGAAGGTGAAGACGGCTTCCGTGATCGCGAAGAAAAAGTCATCAACGAGTTGACGGAAAAACAGGGTATTGTGCTGGCAACTGGCGGTGGCTCTGTAAAATCACGTGAAACACGTAACCGTCTTTCCGCGCGTGGCGTCGTGGTCTATCTTGAAACGACAATTGAAAAACAACTTGCACGTACTCAACGTGACAAGAAACGCCCGCTGCTGCAGGTAGAATCACCGCCTCGTGAAGTTCTGGAAGCGTTGGCTGACGAACGCAATCCTCTGTACGAAGAGATTGCTGACGTGACCATTCGCACCGACGATCAGAGCGCAAAAGTCGTAGCAAACCAGATTATTCATATGTTGGAAAGCAACTAATTCTGGCTGAATACACACTCGTCTGCGGGTACAAGTAACTAAGGTGGATGTCGCGTAATGGAGAGGATCACAGTCACTCTCGGGGAACGTAGTTACCCTATCACCATCGCGGCTGGTTTGTTCAATGAGCCAGCTTCATTCTTACCGCTGAAATCGGGCGATCAGGTTATGTTGGTGACCAACGAAACCCTGGCTCCCCTTTATCTCGATAAGGTTCGCGGCGTACTTGAACAGGCGGGTGTTAACGTTGATAGCGTTATCCTTCCCGATGGCGAGCAGTATAAAAGCCTGACGGTTCTGGATACGGTTTTCACCGCGTTACTGCAAAAACCGCACGGTCGTGATACCACGTTAGTTGCCCTTGGCGGCGGCGTGATTGGCGATCTGACCGGTTTTGCGGCAGCCAGCTATCAACGTGGTGTTCGTTTTATTCAAGTCCCGACAACCCTGTTGTCGCAGGTCGACTCCTCCGTTGGCGGCAAAACCGCCGTAAACCATCCCCTCGGTAAAAACATGATTGGCGCGTTTTACCAACCGGCCTCCGTGGTGGTGGATCTCGATTGCCTGAAAACGCTTCCTGCGCGTGAGCTGGCATCGGGGCTGGCGGAAGTGATCAAATACGGCATCATTCTTGACGGTGAATTTTTCAGCTGGCTGGAAGACAATCTGGATGCGTTACTGCGTCTGGATGGTCCGGCAATGGCGTACTGTATCCGTCGTTGTTGTGAGCTGAAAGCAGAAGTTGTCGCAGCAGACGAGCGTGAAATGGGCTTACGTGCTTTACTGAATCTGGGACACACGTTTGGCCATGCGATCGAAGCTGAAATGGGTTATGGCAATTGGTTACATGGTGAAGCAGTCGCAGCAGGTATGGTAATGGCTGCCCGTACGTCAGAACGTTTGGGTCAGTTCACCTCCGCTGATACGCAGCGCATCATTACGCTGTTACAGCGAGCAGGCTTACCGGTGAATGGGCCGCGTGAAATGTCCACCGAGGCTTATCTGCCGCACATGCTGCGAGATAAAAAAGTGTTAGCGGGAGAGATTCGTTTGGTGCTTCCGCGAGCGATAGGGAAGAGTGAAGTGCGCGGCGGAGTGTCGCACGAGGTGGTTCTTAACGCTATTGCTGATTGCCAGCAGGCGTAACAACAAGAAAGGTCAGGCTTACGTTGCGAAACGTAGGTCTTTTAGCTTCAGGTTATGTGCAAAGTCGTAAGCATTAACCTTTGAGTGGGGTGTTAAATGGATGAATTCAAACCAGAAGACGAGCTGAAACCCGATCCCAGCGATCGTCGTACTGGTCGTTCTCGTCAATCGTCTGAACGCGATAATGAGCCGAAAATCAATTTTGATGATGTTGATCTGGATGCTGACGATCGCCGTCCTGCGCGCGCACGCAAAGAGCGTGATGAAGAGCAAGACATTGAAGAAGAGTATGAATCTGATGACGATGCGGTGGATGAAGAGCGTGTAGAACGTCGTCCGCGCAAGCGTAAGAAAGCCGTCAGCAAGCCTGCCTCCCGCCAGTATATGATGATGGGCGTGGGTGTTCTGGTACTGCTGCTGCTGATTATCGGCATTGGTTCTGCGCTGAAAGCCCCCTCATCTTCTTCCAATGAGCAGGCAGCATCTGGCGAGAAGAGCATCGATCTCTCTGGCAGCAATGCAACGGATCAGGCGAGTGCAACGACACCTGCAACGGGCGCTGAGCAGACCGTTGGCAATACCCAGCAGGATGTTTCCCTGCCACCGATTTCCTCTACCCCGACTCAAGGTCAGGCACCTGCGGCAACCGAAGGCCAGCAGCGTGTTGAAGTGCAGGGCGATTTGAACAATGCTCTGACACAACCACAGGGTCAGGAGCAGGTTAACAACGCCGTGGTTAACTCTACGCTGCCGACTGAACCTGCGACCGTTGCGCCGATGCGTAATGGTAATGCTGCGCGCCAGACGGCGAAAACGGAAACGACTGAGCGTCCTGCTGCTACGCGCCAGGAACGTAAACAGGCCGTTATTGAGCCGAAGAGCAAACCGCAAACTACGGTGAAAGCGACGCCGACAGAGCCGAAACCTGTTGCCCAGGCAAAACCAACCGTAACTGCTACCGCGCCGACCACCACAACTAAAGCACCTGTGGTAACCGCTACGCCGAAAGCAACCACAACTGCGCCAGCACAGACTGCAACGCCTGCGCCAACGGCGACAGCAACAACGCCTGTTGCTGGCGGAGCGAAAAGTGCAGGTAATGTTGGAGCGTTAAAATCTGCGCCGTCCAGCCATTACACGCTGCAGCTCAGCAGTTCTTCTAACTACGACAACCTGAACGGTTGGGCGAAGAAAGAAAACCTGAAGAACTACGTGCTGTACCAGACGACGCGTAACGGTCAACCGTGGTATGTTCTGGTGACAGGTGTGTATGCGTCTAAAGAAGATGCGAAACGTGCAGTGTCTACGTTACCCGCTGATATTCAGGCGAAAAACCCGTGGGCAAAACCGCTGCATCAGGTTCAGGCCGATTTGAAGTAAGATAGGATATGTTCTGCAATGGTTTGATGTTTCGCCCAATTGCGGGACAAAGACTAAAGCGCAGGATGCTGTCGGAGCTTTCTCCACAGCCGGAGAAGGTGTAATTAGTTAGTCAGCATGAAAAAAAATCGCGCTTTTTTGAAATGGGCAGGGGGGAAATACCCCCTGCTTGATGATATCAAACGGCATTTACCTCAGGGTGAGTGCCTGATTGAACCTTTCGTGGGTGCCGGGTCGGTGTTTCTCAACACCGACTTTTCTCGTTATATTCTTGCCGATATCAACAGCGACCTTATCAGTCTCTATAACATCGTGAAGACGCGTACCGATGAGTATGTGCAGGCTTCGCGTGAGCTGTTTATGCCTGAAACCAACCAGGCTGAGGTGTACTATCGGTTCAGAGAAGAATTTAATGCCAGCGAGGATCCGTTCCGCAGAGCAGTACTGTTCTTGTATCTGAACCGCTTTGGTTACAACGGATTGTGCCGTTATAACCTGCGCGGCGAGTTTAACGTCCCGTTTGGGCGTTATAAAAAACCTTACTTCCCAGAAGCCGAGTTGTACCATTTTGCTGAGAAAGCGCAGAATGCGGAGTTCCATTGCCTCTCCTATGAAGAGTGCATGAACCGTGCGGATAGCAACTCTGTGGTCTATTGTGACCCGCCTTATGCACCGCTTTCGGCGACGGCAAATTTCACTGCGTATCACACCAACAGCTTTAGCCCGAAAGAGCAGGCGCATTTGGCCGAGATGGCAGAAAAGCTGGTCAGTAAGCAGATCCCGGTGTTAATTTCGAACCACGATACGCCCGATACCCGTGAATGGTACCGAGCGGCGAAACATTTTCAGGTCAAAGTGCGGCGCAGCATAAGCAGCAATGGCGGCACGCGTAAAAAGGTGAACGAACTGCTGGCACTGTATAAACCAGGAGTCGTAACGCCTGCGAAGAAATAAATCTCAAGGAGAAGCGGATGAAACAGTATTTGATCGCCCCCTCAATTCTGTCGGCTGATTTTGCCCGCCTGGGTGAGGACACCGCGAGAGCGCTGACTGCCGGTGCCGATGTCGTGCACTTCGACGTCATGGACAATCACTATGTACCGAACCTGACCATCGGACCGATGGTACTGAAATCGCTGCGTAAATATGGCATCACCGCCCCGATTGATGTTCACCTGATGGTGAAACCGGTCGATCGTATTGTCCCGGACTTCGCCGCCGCTGGCGCCAGCATCATTACTTTTCATCCGGAAGCCTCCGAGCATGTCGATCGCACTTTACAGCTGATCAAAGAGCATGGCTGTAAAGCGGGTCTGGTGTTCAACCCGGCAACACCGCTGAGCTATCTGGACTACGTCATGGATAAGCTCGATGTGATCCTGCTGATGTCCGTTAACCCAGGCTTTGGCGGACAGTCCTTCATCCCACAAACGCTGGATAAGCTGCGCGAAGTGCGTCGTCGTATTGATGAATCTGGCTACGATATCCGCCTCGAAGTGGACGGTGGCGTCAAAGTGAATAACATTGGTGAAATTGCCGCGGCAGGCGCAGATATGTTTGTCGCAGGCTCCGCCATTTTCGACCAACCAGACTACAAAAAAGTCATTGATGAAATGCGCAATGAACTGGCGAAGGTAAGTCATGGATAAGTTTCAGGATATTCGGGGCGCTGCATTTGACCTCGACGGCACGCTGGTCGACAGCGCGCCGGGATTAGCCGCAGCGGTGGACATGGCGCTATATGCGCTGGAACTGCCGGTTGCCGGAGAAGAACGCGTTATCACCTGGATTGGTAATGGTGCAGATGTACTGATGGAACGCGCGCTAACGTGGTCCCGTCAGGAGCGCGCAACATTACGTAAAACGATGGGTAAACCGCCCGTTGATGATGATATTCCCGCCGAGGAGCAGGTACGTATTTTGCGTAAGCTGTTCGACAGATACTACGGCGATGTCGCAGAAGAGGGGACATTCCTGTTCCCTGATGTTGCCGACACGCTGGGCGCGCTGCATGCGAAAGGATTGCCGCTGGGTCTGGTGACCAACAAACCGACCCCGTTTGTTGCGCCATTGCTCGAAGCATTAGATATTGCCAAGTACTTTAGCGTGGTCATCGGTGGTGACGACGTGCAGAATAAAAAACCGCATCCGGATCCGCTGCTGCTGGTGGCAAGTAAGCTTGGCATCAAGCCTGAGCAAATGCTCTTCGTAGGGGATTCACGCAATGATATTCAGGCGGCAAAAGCTGCTGGCTGTCCGTCCGTTGGCCTGACCTATGGCTACAACTACGGCGAGTCAATCGCGCTGAGCCAGCCCGACGTTATTTACGACCGTATTAATGAACTACTGCCCGCTCTCGGGCTTCCGCATAGCGAAAATCAGGAATCAAAAAATGACTAAGCCCATCGTTTTTAGTGGCGCACAGCCCTCAGGTGAATTGACCATTGGCAACTATATGGGTGCGCTGCGTCAGTGGGTGAGCATGCAGGATGATTATCATTGCATCTACTGCATCGTTGACCAACATGCCATCACCGTTCGTCAGGATGCTCAGCAGCTGCGTAAAGCAACGCTCGATACGCTGGCGCTGTATCTGGCATGCGGTATCGATCCTGAAAAAAGCACCATTTTCGTGCAGTCTCACGTACCGGAGCATGCACAGTTAGGTTGGGCGCTGAACTGCTACACCTACTTCGGCGAACTGAGCCGTATGACCCAGTTCAAAGACAAATCCGCGCGCTATGCGGAGAACATCAACGCCGGTCTGTTTGATTATCCGGTACTGATGGCGGCAGACATCCTGTTGTATCAGACCAACCAGGTACCGGTTGGCGAAGATCAGAAACAGCATCTGGAACTGAGCCGCGATATCGCCCAGCGCTTCAACGCTCTGTATGGCGACATCTTCAAAGTGCCTGAGCCGTTCATTCCTAAATCCGGCGCGCGCGTGATGTCGCTGCTGGAGCCGACGAAGAAAATGTCCAAGTCGGATGACAACCGCAACAACGTGATCGGCCTGCTGGAAGATCCGAAATCTGTGGTTAAGAAAATCAAACGTGCGATGACCGACTCCGAAGAGCCGCCGGTTGTACGCTACGACGTGCAGAACAAAGCGGGTGTTTCCAACCTGCTGGATATCCTCTCTGCGGTCACCGGTAAGAGCATTCCGGAGCTGGAACAGCACTTCGAAGGCAAAATGTATGGTCATCTGAAAGGTGAAGTCGCAGAGGCCGTTTCCGGTATGCTGACCGAGCTTCAGGAACGCTATCACCGTTTCCGTAACGATGAAGCTTTCCTGCAGAAAGTGATGAAAGAAGGTGCGGAAAAAGCCAGCGCCCGCGCATCTGTTACGCTGAAGGCCGTTTACGAAGCGATTGGTTTTGTCGCCAAGCCGTAATGCTCCCTGCAATACTGAAGAAACCGGGTTACGCCCGGTTTTTTTTCGCCTTTCGGGGACGTTTCGCGAAGCGAGTCCGTCGTTGGGCGATTATGCGATTCAAATCAATCCAAACCGAAGTGGTGAAGAAACGGTGCTGCGTATTTTGCGCGAGAGCGTGAGTGCGATAACATGTGAATGAGCACCTAATCTATAAATGCAAAAACCGGGAAGTTCCCGGCTTTTTTGTATCTGCGCAATCGCTTCTATTACTGATTCGCAGCCGGGCCACAGCCACCAATAATTTTTGAAATTGAAATTGCTGGATGCAGGAAATAATCGTAGCTGCAGTTATTTTTTGTGTTTTCGATATGACCAGTGCATGCGGTCAGCGTAGCCAGAACACCAGCAACTAAGGTGATTTTTGCAAATTTCAGCATGTTAAAATCCTTGTAAGATATCTATTTTAAAATGGATGAAGTCCATTTCTCGGCGGTTAAGATATCAACTAAGATAAATTTTAAGTAGTCCGGATAAAGACATGGCTAGCTTTATATAATTAATGAATTAGATTGTAGGGTAGTCATATTTTAATTAATGATTAATGGTCGGATTTCTGGAGGGGGATATAGCAACTTTCGTTTATTATTTATATCTGCTGGGTGATAAATAAATGCCCTGAATATCAGGGCATTTATTAGCATTCAATTAATGATTCGAAAACCAGTTCAGCTTATCGCGTAACCCTACCACACGACCAACAATAATTAGCGCTGGGCTTTCAACCTGTTGTGCCAACTCTCCTAGCTGAGTTAGCTCTCCATTGACGACACGCTGTTTCACGGAGGTACCGTTTTCTACCAGGGCGACGGGCATATCGGGCTGCATGCCAAATTCGATCAATTTTTCCTGGATCGTGGCCGCCTGGTTTAGTCCCATGTAGAACACCAGCGTTTGTTTCTCTGCTGCCAGGTTTTCCCAGTCCAACTCACCGCCGGTTTTCAGGTGTCCGGTAACCAGACGTACGCTCTGAGCGTAATCACGATGGGTCAGTGGAATGCCGGAATAGGCAGAACAACCGGAGGCTGCGGTAATACCTGGCACTACAGAGAATGGAATACCAGCATGGCACAGCGTTTCCAGCTCTTCGCCACCGCGGCCAAAGATAAACGGGTCGCCACCTTTCAGTCGTACCACGCGCTTGCCCTGTTGTGCTTCACGCAGCAGAATCTGGTTGATCTCTTCCTGTGGTACGCAGTGATAGCCCGCACGTTTACCGACGAATACCCGGTCTGCGTCGCGGCGTACAAGGTTCATGATATCGTCGGAAACCAGACGGTCATAGACCACGACATCCGCTTGCTGGATCTGCTGTAGCCCTTTCAGCGTCAGCAGGCCGGCATCGCCAGGACCGGCGCCAACCAGCACCACTTCGCCACGGTGATCCAGCGGTTCGCTGAGCATTTGCTCGGTGGTTTCCTCGACGGCTTTCAGGTCATTGTTCGCCAACGACTGCGCCAGGCGGTCATTCACGAACAATTTTTCCCAGAAGCGGCGACGTTCACCCATGCTGGTAAACTGTTTCTTCACACGGGAGCGCAACTTGCCGGCATACTGCGCGACCTGGCCCAGATGCTGAGGTAGTACAGATTCAAGCCTTTCACGCAGCAGACGGGCAAGCACCGGCGATGTTCCGCCGGAGGAGACCGCCACCATCAGCGGCGAGCGGTCGATAATGGAGGGCATGATAAAACTGGCTGCTTTTGGCGCATCGACCACGTTGCAGAAGATACGACGTGATTCTGCTGCGGTGCTGACGCTTTGGTTGACGGCATCGTCATCGGTGGCGGCAATAGCCAACCAGCAGGTGTCGAGCAGGGACTCATCGAACGGTCCCTCCACCAGCGTCAGCATATTTTCATCTGCCCATACTTTGAACTGCGGAATAAACGCCAGCGCATTAACCGTTAAACGGGCGCCAGCTTCCAGCAGTAACCGCGCTTTGCGTTCTGCGACATCACCACCGCCGACGATCAAGCAGTCGCGGTCACGTAGTTGACAAAATATAGGCAAATGATCCACGACATTACCCCTTAATTATTGGCAGCAGCCTCTGGCTGATTGATTTTTGCCGGAGCCGGACGCTCCGATTTTGGCGTAGCATACCAATAACCTAATCCCATGAATACGACACCGGACAAAGTATTACCGAGTGTCACCCACAGCAGGTTATGACCAATTCCTGACAGGGTATAGGCTTCGCTGTGATGGCCGAACCAGGAGAGGGCAAACAGCGTCATGTTGGCAACGGAGTGCTCGTAGCCGGAAGCAATAAACGCCAGCAGACACCACCAGATAGCGAGGAATTTTGCCGCGCCTTCGGTACGGATTGCCATCCAGATTGCCAGACAAACCAACCAGTTACACAGTGCCCCTTTAAAGAACAGCACCATCGCAGGCGCGGTGGTTTTCGCCAGAGCAACAGAATGGACGATGCTGGTATCGACCGGCAGCAGGCTACCGCCGCCCCAGCTGTAAAGCAGAGCGACAAACACGGAACCGACCAGGTTACCCAGCCAGGTTTTTGGCAGGATTGCCCACATCTGGCCGTGACTTATGGTGCCCGCTTTGACGCCGAGCGTCAGGAACATGGTATGTCCGGTGAACAGTTCAGAACCGGCAATAATGACCAGTGTTAAGGCAATACCAAAGGTTGCACCCATCACCAGAGGACGAACGGACGGGTCGAGCAGATTACCGAGGGTGAAAATAAGAATGATGCCGAGACCAACATAGGCTCCCGCCATTGCCGAACTAATCCAGAATCCGAGCGGGTTATTAGCCGACAGGCGTGCGATGCGCGCAGCGTTAGCCGCACACTTATTGATAGTGTCTGTGAACATGTGTTGATTATCCTTTTCTCACTTCATCCTTTGCCCTGCCTCTTTGTTGGCTGCCCTCGCTCACCCCAGTCACATAGTGAACTATGCTCCTGGGGATTTGCTCAGTTGCCGCCGCGATGCAGTACAAATGATTTTGTGATAACAATGAAAATGAAAAAAAATACAAAAAAGGGGAGGCGTTGCGCCTCCCAAAAATTTATTAACCGCGCAGTTGCACCGTGCCGTCTTTCACTCGCGCTTCGTAATGTTTCACGGAGAACTGTTCGTCTTCCATGCACAAACCGTCGCTTAAGCGAAAACGCTGCTTTTTCAGCGGGCTGGCAACCCACAATTCGCCCTGATGTTCAGCAATCAGCCCACGAGAAAGCACGCTGGACTCAAAGAACGGGTCGATGTTGCTGATCGCAAACACCTGGTCGCTGTGATACGGGCGGAAAATCGCAACCTGCTCGTTACCTAACAGGGCGCAGACGCCTGTCGCAGGCAGAATGTCATCGATTTTGCAGATGTTTTTCCACTGGCTCATGCGTTTTCCTCCACCAGAGTCACCGGGATACGCTCATAAGGCGTGGCCGGACGATGTTGTTCACGTTCAGGCACAACCTGGACATTCGGATCGCGTTTTTCGCTGTTGATAAAGTGTTTGAAGCGAACCTGCGCGGATGGGGTGTTAACGGTTTCTGTCCACTCACACACCACTGCTTCACGCAGACGAGCCATCTCTTCTTCCAGGTGCTGGTTCAGGCCCAGCTTGTCGTCGATGATGACGGACTTCAGATACTCGATACCGCCTTCCAGATTGTCTAACCACGGTGCGGTACGGGTCAGTTTGTCAGCGGTACGGATGTAGAACATCATGAAACGGTCAAGGTATTTGAGCAGCGTTTCGCGATCGATATCCGCGGCCAGCAGGTCCGCATGACGAGGTTTCATCCCGCCGTTACCGCAAACGTACAGGTTCCAGCCTTTCTCAGTGGCGATGATACCCACGTCTTTGCCCTGAGCTTCCGCACATTCACGGGTACAGCCGGAGACGCCGAATTTCATTTTGTGCGGGGTACGGATGCCTTTGTAGCGATTTTCCAGCTCCACGCCGAAGCCAACGCTATCGCCGACGCCGTAACGGCACCAGGTGCTGCCTACGCAGGTTTTCGCCATACGCAGCGCTTTGGCATACGCGTGACCGGTTTCAAAACCGGCTTCAATCAGCTGACGCCAGATTTCCGGCAGATCATCTTTCTGCGCGCCGAACAGACCGATACGCTGAGAACCGGTAATTTTGGTGTACAGGTTAAACTCACGCGCGATACGGCCCACAGCCACCAGGCCTTCAGGGGTAATTTCGCCACCCGCAGAGCGCGGGATCACGGAGTAAGTACCGTCTTTCTGGATGTTCGCCAGGAAGTTGTCGTTGGTGTCCTGCAACGGCGTGTGCTGTGGTTTGAGGATGTACTCATTCCAGCAGGAAGCCAGCAGGGAACCGACGGTCGGTTTACATACTTCGCAGCCGTAGCCTTTCCCGTGTTTTGCCAGCAGCTCTTCGAAGGTTTTGATGCCTTCTACGCGGATGAGATGGAACAGTTCCTGACGTGAGTACGGGAAGTGTTCGCACAGATTGTTGTTAACTTCGATACCCTGTTTCGCCAGTTCGGCGTTCAGGACCTGCGTTACCAGTGGGATACACCCACCGCAACCGGTACCCGCTTTGGTTTCCGCTTTCAGCGCCGCAACGGTATGACAGCCTTTGTTGATAGCGGCAATCAGCATGCCTTTGGTGACATCGAAGCAGGAGCAAATCTGCGCGCTATCCGGCAGTTTATCGACACCGATAGACGGCTTACCGCTGCCCGCGTGTGCTGGCAGAATCAGTGAATCCGGGTTTTCCGGCAGCTCGATGGCGTTCAGCACCAGTTGCAGCAGATTGCCGTAATCGCTGGTATCGCCCACCAGAACCGCGCCGAGCAGGGTTTTGTTATCTTCGCTAACGATGAGGCGTTTGTAGACTTCTTTGCTTTCGTCGAGATAGACATAGCTACGTGCGCCCGGCGTGCGCGCATGCGCGTCGCCAATACCGCCGACGTCAACGCCGAGCAGCTTCAGCTTGGCGCTCAGGTCCGCGCCTTCAAAGGCATTTTCGGTCTCGAGAATATGGTCAACGGCAACCTGCGCCATTTTGTAGCCCGGAGCGACCAGACCATACACGCGGTTGTTCCAGCTGGCGCATTCGCCGATAGCATAGATGTCCGGGTCAGAGGTCTGGCAGGTGTCGTTAATGACGATACCGCCGCGAGGGGCGACGTCCAGGCCGCACTGGGTGGCCAGTTTGTCGCGTGGACGAATACCGGTAGAGAAGACGATGAAATCAACTTCCAGTTCGCTGCCGTCGGCAAAACGCATGGTTTTGCGCGCTTCGGTGCCTTCCTGAACGATCTCTTTGGTGTTTTTGCTGGTGTGCACACGCACGCCCATGCTTTCAATTTTGCGACGTAACTGCTCGCCACCCATATGATCCAGCTGTTCAGCCATCAGCATTGGGGCGAATTCAATCACGTGGGTTTCAACGCCGAGGCTTTTCAGCGCACCGGCGGCTTCCAGGCCCAGCAGACCACCGCCGACCACGGCACCGCGTTTGCTGCGGCGTGCGCAAGACTCAATGGCGTTGAGGTCTTCGATGGTGCGGTAAACGAAGCAGTCCTGGGTTTCCGAACCTTTAATCGGTGGGATCCACGGGTAAGAGCCCGTCGCCATGATCAGCTTATCGTAGTAAACCGTACGACCTGCGCTGGAGTGGATCACCTTCTCCTGGCGGTTAATGGTAATTGCGCGCTCGCCCACTAACACCTTAACGCCGTGCTTCTCGTAGAATCCTTCACGCACTAGAGAAAGCTCTTCAGCGGTGTGGTGGGAGAAGTAGGAAGACAGGTGTACGCGGTCGTACGCTTTGCGGGGTTCTTCACAGAAGACGGTAATATCAAAATTGGCAGCGTCGGATTTATCAAGAAGATCCTCAATAAAGCGATGGCCGACCATACCATTACCGATAATAGCGAGTCTGACTTTGCTCATTTTTGCCTCGATTTCTTTTCTATTACTGCCTACCTTAACGATTCAGCAACCGCGCTTATTGATGCAAATCAAATTCGCCCTTATATACTCCTTAAGAGGTATATAACTGATTTATCAGCATTTTTATAAGTGACGGAATTATTTGGGTTTTCGTGTTTGTATAAATAGCGTACAAATTAAGGGGTTTTTGTAAGAATTGGCCTACATGACCAGTGAAAGAAGAGAGGAGGAGAAAATATGCCGGATGATGTGGATACCATCCGGCAGTGAGATTAATGCGCTGCTGGGGCGTTATGCTGGCGATGACGCGTGACGAATCCAAGAATAAAGCACATCACGAATACAACCGCATACAAGCCGTTAGCCGTTTGCAATGCCGCCTGCGGGCCGCTGTGTGCCACGATAGGGCCGGTGACGACGAAAGTGAGCATAGTGCCGATGGTGCCGCAGGTCAGAACGAAGTTAACCAGTTTGGGTGAGGCGACCTTCGTCTGCTGGGAGCCAAGGGTAATGATGGTGGTATAAATCGCGCTGGAGAAGAAGCCCAGCGTCATAATAAACCACGGCATATGCTTTGGCGTACCGGTGATAAACAGATACATCAGGACGGTAGCCAGACCCGCCAGTACGGTCAGGATGCGCTGCAAATCGAAGAAACGCAGAATAAAGCTAAATGCCCACATGCCAACCATGTAAGACATCCAGAAGTCGCTGACCAGTTTACCCGCATCGTTCAGGCTCATGCCCAGACTTTTGGCGAACTCCGGGACCCAGGAGATAAAACCCAACTGACCGAGGATGTAGCACAGTGCAGCGATCGCCAGAAACAGCACGCCTATCCCCCATTTTTCTTTTACTACCGGCGCGTCTGACTGCTGAGCGTGTTTACCCAGTGCCGGGAATTCACAACCGAAGGTCAGCAGGAAAATGGCGACGTATACGAGGCCGATGCAGGCATAGACCCAATACCATTCGATGCTGCGCGCTAACAAGAACGCGGCAACCATCGGGAAAATCATGCCGGCCATGCTGAAGAAAGAGTCAGTAAACAGCAGGCGGGAACCGCGCTGGCGACCTTCATACATTTGAGTTACCAGGAACGTACCAATCGACATGGTAATACCGCTCACCAGACCCAATACAAACATGGCGGCGGAGAACAAGGCCAGGCTATGGCTGAACATCAGTCCGGCAACGGCCAGTACCATCAGGATAAAGCCGAAGCGCAACTGGGTTTTCAGTGGCACGATTTCCATTAACCATGCATTCAGAAAGATAGAGATCAGAATGCCGGCATTCAGGAAGGTGAAGGTGTTACTCATGCTGGAAACGGGCAAATGGAAGTAATCTGCGATGTTTCCCATCACCATCCCGGTGACAATTACCAACGCACCTGTCAGGGCGTAGGAGAGAAAGCTAATCCATGTGAGCTTGATGCGATTGCTGTTAGTCATGACTGGCCTGTATAGAAGTGTAAGGCGCATTGACTGCGCCGTGAGCGGGCAGATTTTAGGCGTTTTAGTGACGCATTTAAATATTTATTGGTAATAACTTGGTGCGTTACATTTTTCTATGTGATCTTGATCACATTGATGCTTGCAGCCATGAGGTTACATTTGTTTCAGGTACGTAAAATTAAGTAAAGGGATGGCCTTGTCCTTGAAGGCTCTTTAGAATCAATTCACTTGCTTCATTTCTGCTCTTGTTAAGGAATTCTCATGCTCAAATCGACTCTGGCGGCTGTTGCAGCTGTTCTCGCTCTTTCTGCTCTCTCTCCCGCAGCACTGGCAGCAAAAGGTGATCCACATGTTCTGCTGACAACCTCTGCTGGTAACATTGAGCTGGAGCTGAACAGTCAGAAAGCCCCGGTTTCAGTGCAAAACTTTGTCGATTATGTCAACAGTGGTTTCTATAACAACACCACGTTCCACCGTGTGATCCCAGGCTTCATGGTGCAGGGCGGCGGTTTTACCGAGCAGATGCAGCAGAAGAAACCTAATCCGCCAATCAAGAATGAAGCCGATAACGGACTGCGTAACACTCGCGGCACGATTGCTATGGCGCGTACAGCGGATAAAGACAGCGCGACCAGCCAGTTCTTTATCAACATTGCAGATAACGCTTTCCTCGATCACGGCCAGCGTGACTTTGGCTACGCTGTTTTTGGTAAAGTTGTGAAAGGTATGGATGTCGCGGATAAGATCTCTCAGGTACAGACCCATGATGTCGGTCCATACCAGAATGTCCCGTCAAAACCGATTGTTATCCTTTCTGCTAAAGTCCTGCCGTAATCGTATCTTGCGCGGGTAGTTCTTGCCCGCGTTCACCCCTCTCTCTGCGTAACCCTAAATTGCTGCTTATACTTGTGGCAAGTGTCGGCTCATTCAGGGAGGTCACGTGAAAAAACTCACCGATAAACAAAAGTCCAGGCTGTGGGAACAACGGCGAAACGCCAATTTCCAGGCCAGCCGACGGCTGGAAGGCGTAGATATTCCGCGGGTTACTCTGAGTGCTGAAGACGCTCTGGCGCGTCTTGAAGAGCTGAGGAGGCACTATGAGCGATAAATTCGGTGATGGTCGCGACCCGTATTTATATCCGGGCCTGAATGTCATGCGTAACCGTCTGGGGATTCATCAGGCGCAGCGTTTAGCGCAGGCGGCTTATGAACTGACAGCGCTGCGTGCGGCGACTATCGAATTGGGGCCGCTTAAACGGGGCTTACCGCACCTGTGCGCCATTCATCGCCAGCTGTATCGGGATATTTTTGACTGGGCGGGACTCCTGCGCGAAGTCGATATTTACCAGGGCGATACTCGCTTTTGCCATTTCGCCTATATCGAGAAAGAGGGCAATGCGCTGATGCAGGACCTGGAAGATGAGTCCTGGCTGGTGGGATTGCCGGAAGACAAGTTTGTCGATCGTCTTGCGCACTATTATTGCGAAATCAATGTGCTGCATCCGTTTCGCATTGGCAGTGGCCTGGCGCAGCGTATTTTCTTCGAACAGTTAGCGATTCATGCCGGATATATGCTGAGCTGGGATGGCATTCCGGTTGAAGAGTGGAATCAGGCTAATCAGAGCGGGGCGATGGGTGACCTGTCTGCATTGCGGGCGATATTTCGTAAAGTGGTAAGCGAAGCCCCGGAAACTGAGTAGAATAGCGCGGTTCTTATGTACCGGAGCCGCCATGATCCTGCTTATTGATAACTATGATTCTTTTACCTGGAACCTGTACCAATACTTCTGCGAACTGGGCGCTGATGTCCTTGTCCGGCGCAACGACGATCTGACGCTGGCGCAAATCGACGCGCTGAACCCGCAAAAAATCGTGATTTCCCCTGGGCCATGCACGCCGGATGACGCCGGTATCTCACTGGACGTTATTCGTCATTTCGCCGGTAAGCTTCCCTTGTTGGGTGTTTGTCTTGGTCACCAGGCGATGGCGCAGGCCTTTGGCGCGAACGTAGTTCGGGCGGCTAAAGTGATGCACGGTAAAACCTCGCCGATTACCCATACCGGGCAGGGTGTTTTTCAGGGACTCGCTAACCCATTAACGGTGACGCGCTACCACTCTCTGGTGGTTGCCCCTGAGACGCTTCCCGAGTGCTTTGAGGTAACAGCCTGGAGTGAAACGCAGGAGATAATGGGCATTCGTCACCGCGAGTGGGATATGGAAGGGGTACAGTTTCACCCAGAGAGTATTCTCAGCGAACAGGGGCATCAGCTACTGGCTAATTTCCTCAATCGCTGATTTGTAGTTGCTATTCAGTGATTTTTTATTCATATTTTGTGATTATAATTTCACTGGCGTTTCTGCTTAACAGGGTGGTAATGACATGGCAACTGAACAAACTGCAATTACGCGTGCGACATTCGATGAAGTGATTCTGCCGATTTATGCACCGGCTGAGTTTATCCCGGTAAAAGGAAAAGGGAGTCGAGTGTGGGATCAACAGGGCAAAGAGTATGTTGATTTCGCGGGCGGCATTGCAGTGACCGCGTTAGGGCATTGCCATCCGGCATTGGTTGAGGCGTTAAAAACTCAGGGCGAAACCCTGTGGCATACCAGCAACGTTTTTACCAACGAACCGGCGTTGCGCTTAGGCCGTAAAATTATTGATGCGACCTTTGCCGAGCGCGTGCTGTTCATGAACTCCGGTACTGAAGCCAACGAAACCGCCTTTAAGCTGGCGCGCCACTATGCCTGCGTGCGTCATAGCCCGTTCAAAACCAAAATCATTGCCTTCCATAATGCGTTTCACGGCCGTTCGCTGTTTACCGTATCCGTTGGCGGGCAGCCGAAATACTCCGACGGCTTTGGGCCAAAACCGGCGGATATCATCCATGTCCCGTTTAACGATCTGCATGCGGTCAAAGCGGTGATGGACGATCACACCTGCGCGGTGGTGGTTGAGCCTATTCAGGGAGAGGGCGGCGTCACTGCGGCAACGCCGGAATTCCTGCAAGGTTTGCGTGAACTTTGTGACCAGCACCAGGCGCTGTTGGTATTTGATGAAGTGCAGAGCGGGATGGGGCGTACCGGCGATTTGTTTGCCTATATGCACTACGGCGTGACGCCGGATATCCTCACCAGCGCGAAGGCGCTCGGTGGCGGCTTCCCGGTGAGCGCGGTGTTGACCACTCAAGAGATTGCCTCCGCGTTCCACGTGGGTTCGCACGGCTCCACTTACGGCGGTAACCCGCTGGCCTGCGCGGTAGCGGGGGCAGCGTTTGATATCATCAACACGCCGGACGTGCTGGGAGGCATTCAGGCCCGGCGTCAGGCGTTTGTCCAGCATTTGCGCAAGATTGATCAACAGTTCGACATTTTCAGCGATATTCGCGGGATGGGGCTGCTGATTGGCGCCGAGCTGAAGCCGCAGTTTAAAGGCCGGGCGCGCGATTTCCTCTATGCCGCCGCGCACGAAGGCGTGATGGTACTGAACGCCGGGCCAGACGTAATGCGTTTCGCGCCGTCGCTGGTGGTGGAGCAGGCGGATATCGATGAAGGGATGCAGCGCTTCGCGCAGGCGGTAGCGAAAGTGGTGGGCTGATTGCCGGATGGCGTACAGGGTAAGCTGTGATTCGTAGGCCGGATAAGCGTAGCGCATCCGGCAGTCGAGCTTAACCCTTCATATCCCGCAACCGGCGGCTCAGCCAGATCCCGTGGTGCGGTCGCTGACGCCATGCTACCGACGAAATAGTATGCATGGTGTTCAGATGCCCAAGAACCCGCTGCAGATGCTGCTCAAGGGTGCTTAACGGACCATGGGACAGCATCTCTGGCGCTTCGAGAATATTCACATCTCCCGAGCTTCCCGGCCCATCATATTCCAGCCGTTGCTGACAGCGCTGGAGCGCAATTTCACAGGACTCCAGATACCGCTGCGCCAAATCCGGCGTCAGCATCGTATGTTCCCTTGCCAGCGTGGTCATCGCGTTGATGTGTTCGACGATGAACTGGCTGTGCGTGACCCACAGTTTCATGTCTGCAAGGTAGTGCGAGTTAAATCCTGGCTCCTGCATTGCCTGGTTCAGCGAGTTGAACAGCGTGTTTTGCGTCTGGTTGACCCGCATGCGCTGATACGCCAGCGGCGTGGCCTGTGGATCGTTGCTGAGGATCAGACGAATGGCCTCCTGGTCGGCTTCTAACGCATCGTGGGCGTTCTTACGCAGCAGACCGCTCTGCCACTGTGGCCACAGCCAGAGCGTGCCGCCAAAGGCGATTAAGCAGCCAATGACCGTATCGACAAACCGCGGCACGATAAACTCTTCCCCGTTCAGCGTCAGCAGTTGCAGGGTGTATACCGCCGTTACCGTAAAACCGACGGTAGCCCAGCCGTAGTTTTTACGGATGATCAGATAGCTCACCAGGGTGATCAGCAGCATGGCCGCCAGCGTGAAACCTTCGGGAATATGAAAGTGCAACGTGACGCCGGCAATAACCAGTCCAACGAGCGTACCTACGGAACGGTGTAAGATGCGCACCCGGGTCGCCCCGTAGCCATTTTGCGTAACAAACAGGACTGTCATCAAAATCCAGTAAGGCTTTGGCAGGTGTAAGGCGCTGCCCATCAGGCTGGCGATACTCAACATAACGCTGATGCGTCCGGCATTGCGCAGCGCTGGGGATTTCAACGACAGGTAGTTTTTCAGGGCAGGGATCAGCGGCAACCGACGCTGCTTGTCAGCCATTAAGTCACGGGCATACAGCGGACGCTGGGTCCGTAGCACGCGGGCAATACGGCTGAAGTGCCAGTAGCAAAATTGCCCCACCGGATTGTCCGGATGCTGCCTGGCGATTTTCTCCAGCGTGCCAATCTGCTTTTCCATCGAGAAACGGGTCGGCAAGCGGTGATACAAAATATCATCGGCCAGTACCCGAAGGCGTTCGGCGACGGTTCGCGCGTTCCAGCGAATTACCTGCTCCGCGTGGCTACGCTCAACCAGTTTTTGCACTTCTTCTGGCTGGTGGAGGCTAACGGAAATATGCTCCTGTAAATCCAGCGCCTCCTGAAAGGCTCGCAGCAGTCGTTTGTATTCGTTGTTGTGATGTGCCGACAGCATATGCATTTGCTGATAGCACTGGGTAATCAGATCCACTGCCTTTTGTTGGCGAACCAGCAGGGGAGGCAGCGCTTTTTCTGGGTCGGCATGCTGGGTCAGCATGCTGTACTTGGCTTCACAGTAATCGGCTAATTCACGGTACAGCAAGCTGAGCGATTCGCGGAGCGGTTGCTCGCGCCACATCCAGAACCAGAACCA
This sequence comes from Citrobacter sp. Cpo037, assembly GCF_030332945.1. Lineage (NCBI taxonomy): Bacteria > Pseudomonadati > Pseudomonadota > Gammaproteobacteria > Enterobacterales > Enterobacteriaceae > Citrobacter > Citrobacter sp. Cpo037. The sequence goes on along the minus strand of NZ_JAOWGW010000040.1, from coordinate 17,373 downwards.
GTTGAACAGGCCGTACCATAACGTGCCCAGCGCGTAGATCAGCAGTGGCTCCCAGACGGGCATATTCCCGGCCAGGCTGAGCGTGAAAATCGCCGCGATAAGCGAGGCTGGCAGTAATCGCGCATGCAAAGGGCTTAGCTCGGCGGTTACGCCAAGAATCAGCGTCAGGCCGGTGAGGATCAATGGTAACGGTATAGTTTGCGCAAGCAGTAACTGCATGATCAAACTGCACCCGGCAAACAGCGATGCACCAATGACTAAGCGTTTGAAAAAGCGCTTGTGCGGAGTATCAAGACCGGCAATGTTGCAGCAGGCAGGGACGAGGGAAAAGAGAAGCCCCAAATGAAGCTGACCGATGATCAGACCAACAGCCACAGGTAAACATAGCACCAGCGTTTGTCGTAGTGCGTAGTTGATCTCTGGGTGGTATATCAGTCTTCGCCACATCGGAGTAAACAAAAGTGGCGCATTACTGGGTAACGCGCCACTTCGATGGGGTTAACGCGTGCCGTAGACGACGATGGTCTTACCGTGCGCGGAGATCAGGTTCTGATCTTCCAGCATCTTCAGAATACGACCGACGGTCTCACGGGAACAGCCAACGATCTGGCCGATTTCCTGACGGGTGATTTTAATCTGCATGCCGTCCGGGTGGGTCATCGCATCAGGCTGTTTCGCCAGATTCAGCAGAGTCTGCGCGATACGACCGGTTACGTCGAGGAAGGCAAGGTTGCCCACTTTTTCAGACGTGACCTGCAGACGACGAGCCATCTGAGAAGACAGGCGCATCAGAATATCCGGGTTGACCTGGATTAATTGGCGAAATTTTTTGTAGGAAATTTCAGCGACTTCACATGCGGTTTTGGCACGTACCCAGGCGCTACGTTCCTGACCTTCTTCGAAGAGGCCTAATTCACCAATAAAATCACCCTGATTCAGATAAGAAAGGATCATTTCTTTCCCTTCTTCATCTTTGATCAGCACTGCCACGGAGCCTTTAACGATGTAATACAACGTTTCCGCTTTTTCACCCTGGTGAATCAGCGTGCTCTTCGATGGGTACTTATGAATATGGCAATGAGACAAGAACCATTCGAGAGTCGGGTCTGTTTGCGGTTTGCCAAGCACCATGCGCGGTTATCCTCTGTTATAAGCTGTCTCCAGAGCCAGAAAACGACGCTGCCTCTGGGTTTGCAAAAATATGCTTCCCGCTACCTGGGAAAGGGGCTGTCAAAAATATACTGCAGCCTGTAATGTGATGTCCTCTGCATACATGCAGTACGTCAATGTATTACTGTAGCATCCCGTCTGTTTTAGCATAGCTTTCGCCGTGTGTCTCCTGGTGTCTCGCTTCAGCATGACGCAGGTCGCCTTCCGTTGCGAGAATTGTTATGTGCGCGTAATCTGTCAGGAAAATTGAAACATTGGAGTTACGAAATATGCAAGCGCGTGTAAAGTGGGTTGAGGGGTTAACCTTCCTCGGTGAGTCCGCCTCTGGTCACCAAATTTTGATGGACGGTAACTCCGGTGATAAAGCGCCGAGCCCGATGGAAATGGTATTAATGGCTGCTGGCGGTTGTAGCGCAATTGATGTTGTATCGATCCTGCAAAAGGGTCGTCAGGATGTGACCAACTGCGAAGTGAAACTGACTTCAGAGCGTCGTGATGAAGCGCCGCGCCTGTTTACCCACATCAACCTGCATTTCATCGTAACGGGTAACGATCTGAAAGATGCGTCTGTCTCCCGCGCCGTCGATCTTTCAGCGGAAAAATACTGCTCCGTAGCGTTGATGCTGGAAAAGGCAGTGAATATTACCCATTCCTATGAAGTGGTTGCTGCTGCGTGATGCCATGCCTGATGGTGTTTCACTTATCAGGCCTACAGGATATAAACGCGTAGGCCGGATAAGGCATCAGCCGCCATCAGGCAAAAGACTAAATCACTCGATCTTCTTACCTTCCATCAGTCGCTGTACCAGCGGCAGCATAATCAACTCCATCGCCAGACCCATCTTGCCGCCAGGTACGACTAACGTATTGATATGGGAAATGAATGAGCCCTGCAGCATGGCCAGTAACCACGGGAAGTCGATCCCTTCCAGGTTACGAAAATGAATCACGACAAAGCTTTCATCCAGTGACGGAATACTCTTAGCGGCAAAGGGATTAGAGGTATCGACGGTCGGTACGCGCTGGAAGTTAATATGCGTCCGGGAAAACTGCGGCGTGATGTAATTGATGTAATCGTCCATTGAGCGCACCACCGAGTCCATCACCGCTTCACGCGAATGGCCACGCTCGCTGGTATCGCGAGTCAGCTTCTGGATCCATTCCAGGTTTACGATAGGTACCACGCCAACCAGCAGATCAACATGCCGGGCCACGTTTTGCTGCGGGGTGACGACACCACCGTGCAGCCCTTCGTAGAACAGTACATCCGTCGGTTCAGGCAGCGGCTGCCAGGGCGTGAATGTCCCCGGAACCTGGTTCCATGGTACGGCCTCATCGTAAGTGTGCAGATATTTTCGCGACTGGCCTTTGCCCGTCTGACCGTATTCGATGAAGGTTTGTTCCAGCAAGCCGAAGTCATTAGCTTCGGGGCCAAAATAGCTGATATGCCGCCCGGCATCGCGTGCTTTGCGAATCGCCATATCCATTTCCGGACGGGTATAGCGATGAAAACTGTCACCTTCCACCTCGGCGGCGCGCAGATTTAACTGCGCGAAAATTTTACGAAACGCGAGGCTGGTGGTAGTGGTCCCCGCGCCGCTGGATCCTGTTACCGCAATCACCGGATGTTTGGCAGACATAACAACTCCATGAAATGGTTGTAATTATAGTAAAGTCGGCCGGCGGCTACGGATTACTCGTGAATCTGCTTCCTCGGCATAATGTTGACCGTTTCATGCAGTTCAGACCACACCAGCACGGCTTCACCTGATTGTAGTTGGCGTTTGACGTCGGCGACTTTTTGTTCGAGCGAGCGTTCATGTTCACCATAATCGGTGCCTTCGCGCAAGACAAAGCTTTCAATCAAATTGTCCAGCGCGTCCGGGGAGATATCTTGCCATGGGATAATCATGATGATGCCTCCAGATACGTTGTCAGCCAGTCCGGGATTCTTGATTCCAGCCACATCTCAGGACGGCGCACCGTGCCACCTATAAATCCGACGTGGCCGCCGTGTTCAGTAAGCTGGTACTCCACCTGTGAGGGCAGATTTTCCGGTTTCGGGATCACATGATGATCCATAAACGGATCGTCTTTCGCATGGATAATCAGCGTTGGTTTGGCGATCCGATTGAGCAACGGCATGGCGCTGCACTGGCGGTAATAGTCTATAGCATCGGCGAAACCGTGGATTTTGGCAGTGATTAGATCGTCAAAATCGCGAATGCGGCGCAAAGATTTCAACTGGGCCAGACTCACCGGCAGCGAACCTGGATAAGCTTCAAGCTTACGTGAGGCATTGGCTTTCAACAGATTGAGCAGGTAGCGCTGGTAGACCCGGGAGAAGCCCTTGTCCATATGGTAGCTACAGGCTTCGAGCACGAAAGGTGCAGAAACGATAACTGCCGCATCTATCGGAATATCGTTGCCTTCTTTTGCCAGCAGGCAAGCCAGCATGTTTCCACCGAGTGAATAACCTACCGCCGCGGTCGGTACGCGACCGAACTCACGCTCCAGCCAGTGTAAAAACCAGGTGCCATCTTCTGTTTCGCCCGAGTGATAAATGCGGTTCAGACGATTGGGTTCGCCGCTGCAGCCGCGAAAATGCATTACCACGCCCAGCCAGCCGCGCTTTTGTGCTGCTTCAATCAGGCCATGTGCGTAGGGGCTGTTTAGACTGCCTTCCAGACCGTGAAAAACCACCAGGCGCGGTTTGTGTTTCGCCTGTTGCGGATCTTCGCTCCACGCCAGATCGACGAAATCACCGTCGGGCAATTCCAGACGCTGCCAGTGGGCGTCGAACTTCACCTTGCGGCGAATTAAACGCGGCAGCATCGTCTGCAGATGGCGGTTACTGATACCGCGCATCGGGCGGAATTCTCGCGAATCGTCGGTAGGTGGGGTCATTTCTGTGGACGTGATTTCAACCATAACACCGGAGCAATTAATAATCGGAAAGAGTAACTATACCGCGCACAGCGCGTGCGGGTTAGCCAATATGTGATTTTGTCGCTAGTTAGTCAGCAGGTTACGCGAGATTGGGTCACAACTACGTCAACGAAACGTAGGCCTGATAAGACGCGCGAGCGTCCTCATCAGGCATTTTCGGCTCTGGCGCCGGATGGCAGCTTCGCCTTCTCCGGCAATCATGACTACTCGGCGAGCATTTGCTCAAGCTGCTCCTGAGCCTCCAGCCAGGCCATTTCACACTCTTCCAGCCCGGATTTCGCACTGGCCTGCTGCTGCAAACAGGCGGTAAGTTCGGCTTTGCGACTTTGGTCGTACAGTTCGCTGTCGCCGAGTTTTTCTTCCGCCTGCGCCAGCTGTGCGTGCAGTTTCTCCATCTCTTTTTCCAGACGGGTAATCTCTTTACGCAGCGGCTGCGTCAGGGAGCGCAGTTCCGCTTCGCGGCGCTTCTGGTCTTTACGCGCCTGGGCGCTGTTAACGCTCTCTTTCGCCGGTTCGTCGCCCTGGTTTTCCTGTTTCTGGACATCGCTCAGCCACTGCTGATAATCCTCCAGATCGCCATCAAACGGCTCGACTTTCTTGTCGTGTACCAGATAGAGGTCGTCGGTGGTGGAGCGGATCAGGTGACGGTCGTGCGAGACGACAACCAGCGCACCTTCAAAGTCGATCAGCGCCTCGGTCAGCGCCTGACGCATATCCAAGTCCAGGTGGTTGGTCGGTTCATCGAGCAGCAGTAGGTTAGGGCGCTGCCAGACGATCAACGCCAGCACCAGACGCGCTTTTTCGCCACCGGAGAAGCGGCGTGTCTCTTCGCTGACTTTATCGCCCTGGAAGCCGAATCCACCCAGGTAGTCACGCAGTTTCTGTTCCAACTCCTGCGGTGCCATGCGTGCCAGATGCTGAATGGGTGATTCATCGGCGCGTAAAAACTCCAGCTGGTGCTGCGCGAAGTAGCCCAGCTTGATGCCTTTCGCCAGGCCAATCTCGCCGCTGATAGGGGCCAGTTCTCCGGCCAGCAGCTTAATCAGCGTCGATTTACCCGCGCCGTTGCGACCGAGCAGGCCGATGCGGGAACCCGGCACCAGATTCAGTTTGATCGAATCGAGAATGACGCGATCGCCGTAGCCAGCGCTGACCTTTTCCATCTTCAGCAGCGGGTTTGGCAGGCTTTCCGGCTCACGGAAGCTGAAGTGGAACGGGTTGTCCACGTGCGCTGGGGCAATCAGCTCCATGCGTTCCAGCATTTTGATACGGCTCTGTGCCTGCTTCGCTTTCGTTGCTTTAGCGCGGAAACGATCGATATAGCTTTGCAGATGCGCCACGCGCTCCTGCTGGCTTTCGTACATTGCCTGTTGCTGTGCGAGGCGCGTCGCACGCTGGATTTCAAACGCGCTGTAGTTGCCGGTGTACTCGAACATGGTTTGCTGTTCGATATGAATAATTTTATCTACAACCGGATCGAGGAAGTCGCGATCGTGGGAGATCAAAATCAGCGTACCCTGATAGCTTTTCAGCCATCTTTCCAGCCAGATCACCGCGTCGAGATCGAGGTGGTTGGTGGGTTCATCGAGCAGCAGTAGGTCTGAACGGCAAATCAGCGCCTGGGCCAGGTTGAGACGCATACGCCAGCCACCGGAGAAGTCGCTGACCGGGCGCTCAAGCTGTTCGTTGGAGAAGCCGAGGCCATGCAGCAGGCTGGCGGCGCGTGAGCGCACAGTCCAGGCGTCGATGGCATCCAGCTTGCCATGGACAGTGGCAATGGCATGTCCATCGTTACGTTCGTTAGCGTCGTTCAACTGCGCTTCCAGTTGACGATACTCGCGGTCGCCGTCAATGACGTACTCCAGCGCGGGCTGTGGCAACGCAGGCGTTTCCTGATTCACCCACACGAGCTGCCAGTTTCCCGGATAGGTAAATCCTCCAGCGTCGGCGCTGAGTTCATTTTTCAGCAATGCCAGCAGGGTAGATTTACCGCAGCCATTTTTACCCACCAGGCCAACCTTCTGCCCTGGATTAATGGTGGCCGTGGCATTGTCCAGCAAGACGCGCACGCCGCGACGAATTTGTAACGATGAGAAAACAATCATAAGGCGCCGTATGTTCAGACTATGTTAATTTATCATTATGATAATGTAATGTGCGGGCCGTTTGCCGCACCGAGGCGCAATGGTAGCCCAAAACGTCGAAAATAGACAAAAGACAAAACCGGGAGGGGGATGATGTTCCAGCCAGCGAAAGTCTTGCTGCTGTATGCCCATCCGGAATCTCAGGACTCGGTCGCGAACCGTGTTCTGCTTAAACCGGCCATGCAGCTCAGCAATGTTACCGTGCACGACCTTTACGCGCACTATCCTGATTTTTTTATCGATATTCCGCATGAACAGGCGCTGCTGCGTGAGCATGATGTGATTGTTTTTCAGCACCCACTCTATACCTATAGCTGTCCGGCGCTGTTAAAGGAATGGCTTGACCGCGTACTGAGCCGCGGATTTGCCAGCGGTCCCGGAGGGAATCAACTGGCGGGAAAGTACTGGCGTAGCGTTATCACTACCGGAGAACCGGAAAGTGCCTACCGCTATGACGCGCTAAACCGTTATCCAATGAGCGATGTGCTGCGTCCTTTCGAGCTAACGGCCGGTATGTGCCGCATGCACTGGATGAGCCCAATTATCGTTTACTGGGCCAGACGGCAAACGAAGCAGGAGCTGGACAGCCATGCGAAAGCGTATGGTGACTGGCTGGCGAATCCGATCCCTGTGGGAGGCCGCTAATGGAAGGTTCTGATTTATTGACAGCGGGAGTGTTGTTCCTCTTCGCGGCGGTGGCTGCAGTTCCCCTTGCCTCAAAGCTGGGTATCGGTCCTGTGCTGGGTTACTTGCTGGCGGGTATTGCTATCGGCCCGTGGGGATTAGGATTCATCAGCGATGTGGATGAAATTCTGCATTTCTCCGAGCTGGGCGTAGTCTTTCTGATGTTCATCATTGGGCTGGAACTTAATCCCGCCAAACTGTGGCAACTGCGGCGTTCAATTTTTGGCGTCGGTGCCGCGCAGGTGATGCTGAGCGCGGTGGTGCTGGCCGGATTATTGATGCTCACTGCGTTCTCCTGGCAGGCGGCAGTGGTTGGCGGCATTGGTCTGGCGATGTCATCGACCGCTATGGCGCTACAGTTGATGCGCGAAAAAGGCATGAACCGCAGTGAATCCGGACAACTGGGTTTTTCGGTACTGCTGTTTCAGGATCTGGCGGTGATCCCCGCGCTGGCACTGGTTCCGCTGCTGGCGGGTTCTGCTGACGAACATTTTGACTGGATCAAAGTGGGAATGAAGGTGCTGGCCTTTGCCGGCATGCTGATTGGCGGTCGCTATTTGCTGCGTCCGGTTTTCCGCTTTATTGCGGATTCTGGCGTGCGGGAAGTGTTCACCGCTGCCACGCTGCTGTTGGTGCTGGGTTCTGCTCTATTTATGGATGCGCTGGGGCTGTCAATGGCGCTGGGAACGTTTATCGCGGGCGTGCTGCTGGCGGAAAGCGAATACCGACATGAGCTGGAAACGGCAATCGATCCGTTTAAAGGCCTGTTGCTCGGGCTGTTTTTTATCTCCGTTGGCATGTCGCTCAACCTCGGCGTGCTCTACACCCATATTCTGTGGGTGGCAGCGAGCGTGATAGTGCTGGTGGTCGTAAAAATGCTGGTGCTGTATGTGCTGGCGCGTCTTAACGGCATGAGAAGCTCTGAACGGATGCAATTTGCCGGGGTTTTAAGTCAGGGTGGTGAATTCGCTTTCGTGCTGTTTTCAACGGCATCCTCGCAACGGCTGTTTCAGGGCGACCAAATGGCGTTGCTGCTGGTGACCGTCACGCTGTCGATGATGACCACACCGCTGGTGATGAAGCTGATTGATAAATGGCTCTCCCGCCAGTTTAACGGCACGGATGAGGAAGATGAAAAACCCTGGGTGGAAGATGATAAACCGCAGGTGATTGTGGTGGGGTTTGGGCGTTTTGGTCAGGTTATTGGTCGCCTGTTGATGGCCAATAAAATGCGCATTACCGTTCTGGAGCGGGATATCAGCGCGGTGAATCTGATGCGTAAATATGGCTATAAGGTTTATTACGGTGATGCCACGCAGGTGGAACTGTTGCGCTCCGCAGGGGCAGAGGCGGCGCAATCTATTGTTATTACGTGTAATGAGCCTGAAGACACCATGAAACTGGTGGAACTGTGCCAACAGTATTTTCCGCATTTGCATATTCTTGCGCGAGCGCGCGGACGTGTAGAGGCACATGAGTTATTACAGGCTGGTGTGACGCAGTTTTCCCGCGAAACGTTCTCCAGTGCGCTGGAATTGGGGCGTAAAACGCTGGTTACACTGGGAATGCATCCGCACCAGGCTCAGCGCGCTCAGCTGCATTTTCGGCGGCTGGATATGCGCATGCTGCGGGAACTGATCCCCATGCATACAGATACGGTACAAATCTCTCGAGCCAGGGAAGCCCGACGCGAGCTGGAGGAAATTTTCCAACGAGAGATGCAGCAAGAGCGACGTCAGTTGGATGGCTGGGATGAATTTGAGTAGAGGATAACCATGGCAATTCGTAAACGTTTTATCGCAGGTGCAAAATGTCCGTCCTGCCAGTCGCAGGATACGCTGGCGATGTGGCGCGAAAATAATATCGATATTGTTGAGTGTGTTAAGTGCGGTCATCAGATGCGGGAAGCGGATAAAGAGGCGCGCGAGCACGTTCGCAAAGAAGAGCAAGTGATCGGGATTTTTCATCCGGACTAGCGATATGGCGCAGCTTTTTTTAAGCTAGAGGGTACACGGGTGCAGAATTCCGCTACAATCTGCGCCACTATTCTTTCCATGCTCAGGAGATATCATGAAAGTAGCAAAGGACCTGGTGGTCAGCCTGGCCTATCAGGTACGTACAGAAGACGGTGTGTTGGTTGATGAGTCTCCGGTGAGTGCACCGCTGGACTACCTGCATGGTCACGGTTCCCTGATTTCTGGCCTGGAAACAGCGCTGGACGGTCATGAAGTTGGCGACAAATTCGATGTTGCTGTTGGCGCAAACGACGCATACGGTCAGTACGACGAAAACCTGGTGCAGCGCGTTCCTAAAGACGTCTTCATGGGCGTTGACGAACTGCAGGTTGGCATGCGTTTCCTGGCTGAAACTGACCAGGGTCCAGTACCGGTAGAAATTACCGAAGTGGAAGACGACCACGTTGTGGTTGACGGTAACCACATGCTGGCTGGCCAGAATCTGAAATTCAACGTAGAAGTTGTTGCTATCCGCGAAGCGACCGAAGAAGAACTGGCTCACGGCCACGTTCACGGTGCGCACGGTCACGACCACGATCATGACCACGGTCATGACGGTTGCTGCGGTGGCCACGACCATGGTCACGAGCACGGTGGCGAAGGCTGCTGCGGCGGTAGCGGTAAAGGTAACGGCGGCGGCTGCGGTTGCCACTGATCGGTATGATTGCCTGATGGCGCTACGCTTATCAGGTCTACCGTAGGCCGGATAAGACGTTTACGTCGTCATCCGGCACAAAAAAGCGGGGATATCCCCGCTTTTTTTACGTCTCAATAATGTGGCGGCGGGGTCTCTTCAGACTGCGACGCAATGTGGGACGGCTGCGTTGCTTTGAGCTTTTCTGTCAGCAGACGCAGATGGTCGCGCAGTTTGGCCATTTCCAGTTCATGCGCGGTCACCGTCACGTTGAGCTCTTCAATGGTGATCTCCTGAAATGCCAGGCGACTTTCCAGTTCAGCCAAGCGAGTTTCCATTGTTGTATCCTGCATGATTCACCTCTTTCTTTTTTCTCCGGCAGATCGCGGACTGCGGCGAATTCTACTTAACTTTGCCTGTTTGCACAGCACTCAATCTTCGGTAACGAAACTAATTTAAACAAAAAGAGTCTGAAAAGTGGTGATAATAGGGCGTGCCTGTATGTTGATTTGTTCTGCAACGCTTTATAGTACATTTTTATGTTAGCTAACCCTGGGGTGAGATGCCCCGGCCCTGGAGATATGGATGAAATCACTGTTTAAAGTAACGCTGCTGGCGACCACAATGGCTGTTGCTCTGCATGCCCCGATCACCTTCGCTGCTGATGCTGCGAAACCAGCCGCTACTGCTGACAGCAAAGCAGCATTCAAGAATGACGACCAAAAAGCCGCTTACGCGCTGGGCGCGTCCCTGGGTCGTTATATGGAAAACTCTCTGAAAGAGCAGGAAAAACTGGGCATCAAACTGGATAAAGATCAGCTGATCGCTGGTGTTCAGGATGCGTTTGCAGACAAGAGCAAACTGTCTGACCAGGAAATCGAACAAACTCTGCAGGCGTTTGAAGCGCGCGTGAAGAGCTCCGCTCAGGCGAAAATGGAAAAAGACGCGGCTGACAACGAAGCCAAAGGTAAAGTTTACCGCGAGAAATTTGCTAAAGAGAAAGGCGTTAAAACCTCTTCTACTGGCCTGGTCTACAAAGTAGAGAAAGAAGGTACTGGCGCTGCACCGAAAGACAGCGATACCGTGGTAGTCAACTACAAAGGTACGCTGATCGATGGTAAAGAGTTTGATAACTCCTACACCCGTGGTGAGCCGCTGTCTTTCCGTCTTGACGGTGTAATCCCTGGTTGGACTGAAGGCCTGAAAAACATCAAGAAAGGCGGCAAAATCCAGCTGGTTATCCCACCGGATCTGGCTTACGGCAAAACCGGCGTCCCGGGTATTCCGGCCAACTCTACGCTGGTCTTTGATGTTGAACTGTTAGACATCAAACCGGCACCGAAAGCTGACGCGCAGCCAGATGCTGCACCGGCAGAGAAAGCTGCAGACAGCAGCAAAAAATAAGCTAACAAAAACCGCCGCCCACAGGGCGGCGGTTTTTTATTATCGACAGGATATAATTAATACTGGAAAGCGCCTTGTGCGCTGTATTACTTTAGATGCCCCTATAATAGTGATGAGCCTGCCCTGACAACATAACGACAGGCTCCTGAAAAGGAGTGCTTTTTTTCATGTCCAGGTCGCTTTTAACCAACGAAACCAGTGAGCTAGATTTGCTGGATCAACGTCCTTTCGATCAAACCGACTTCGATATCCTCAAATCCTACGAAGCGGTAGTGGACGGGTTGGCGATGCTCATTGGTTCCCATTGTGAAATCGTATTGCACTCTTTGCAGGATTTGAAATGCTCGGCCATCCGCATTGCTAACGGTGAACATACGGGCCGTAAAATTGGCTCACCGATTACCGACCTTGCGTTGCGTATGCTGCATGATATGACGGGTGCGGATAGCAGCGTGTCGAAGTGTTACTTCACACGTGCGAAAAGCGGTGTCTTGATGAAGTCGGTGACGATTGCCATTCGCAACCGTGAGCATCGCGTGATTGGTCTGCTGTGCATCAACATGAACCTTGATGTTCCTTTCTCGCAGATAATGAATACCTTTATCCCACCGGAAACCCCGGAAGTGGGCTCTGCCGTCAACTTCGCTTCTTCGGTGGAAGATCTGGTTACCCAGACGCTGGAATTCACGATCGAAGAAGTAAATGCCGATCGCAATGTTTCCAACAACGCGAAGAACCGCCAGATCGTCCTGAATTTATATGAGAAAGGCATCTTCGATATTAAAGATGCCATCAACCAGGTCGCCGATCGGCTGAACATCTCCAAACATACGGTCTACCTCTATATTCGTCAGTTCAAAAGCGGCGATTTCCAGGGGCAAGACAAGTAATGCGTTTTGCCATCATGGTGACAGGGCCTGCTTATGGCACGCAGCAGGCGAGTAGCGCGTTGCAATTTGCTCATGCGCTTCTCGAAGAAGGGCATGAGTTATGCAGCGTCTTTTTCTATCGTGAAGGTGTATATAACGCCAATTTCCTGACTTCACCCGCCAGTGATGAATATGATCTGGTGCGGGCCTGGCAACAGCTGAACCAACAGCATGGTGTAACGCTGAATATCTGCGTGGCGGCGGCGTTGCGTCGCGGCGTTGTTGATGAAACTGAGGCAAAGCGGCTGGGGCTGACAGGGGCTAATTTACAACCAGGTTTTAACCTCAGCGGGCTTGGATCGCTGGCTGAGGCATCCCTGACCTGCGATCGCGTGGTGCAGTTCTGATGAAACGTGTTGCTTTTGTTTTTTCTACCGTACCGCACGGCAGCGCATCAGGCCGTGAAGGATTAGATGCATTGCTGGCGACATCTGCATTAACGGAAGACCTCGGCGTGTTTTTTATCGGCGATGGCGTCTTTCAAATCCTCCAGGGACAACAACCGGATGCCGTGCTGGCGCGAGACTATATCTCGACCTTTAAACTGTTAGGGTTGTACGATATCGATCAATGTTGGCTGTGCGCCGCTTCATTACGCGAGCGGGGCCTTCTGCAGGGGGGGAATTTTGTGGTCGATGCGACAGCGCTTGAACCGGAAGATTTACGCCGTGAGTTAGGCAACTTTGACGTCATTTTAAGGTTTTGAGACTCTCATGCTGCACACACTACATCGCTCCGCGTGGCTTACCGATTTCTCCTCTCTTCTTCGCCTGATAGATAAAGACGATGAACTTTTATTGCTCCAGGATGGTGTGACGGCGGCAATTGAAGGCAGCCGTTTCCTTGAAAGTCTGCAAAATGCCTCCATTAAGGTCTATGTACTGGAAGAAGACATTAAGGCCCGCGGGTTGAGTGGTCAAATTTCAGACAGTGTCGTCAGGGTTAGCTATACTGACTTCGTCAGACTTACGGTGAAGCATCCCAGCCAGATGTCCTGGTAATTGTGGGATCGTTGTATATTTCTTGACACCTTTTCGACACCGACCTAAAATTCTGCGTCCTCATATTGTATGAGGTCGTTTTATTACGTGTTTACGAAGCAAAAGCTAAAACCAGGAGCTATTTAATGGCAACAGTTAACCAGCTGGTACGCAAACCACGTGCACGCAAAGTTGCAAAAAGCAACGTGCCTGCGCTGGAAGCATGCCCGCAGAAACGTGGCGTATGTACTCGTGTATATACTACCACTCCTAAAAAACCGAACTCCGCACTGCGTAAAGTTTGCCGTGTTCGTCTGACTAACGGTTTTGAAGTGACTTCCTACATCGGTGGTGAAGGTCACAACCTGCAGGAGCACTCCGTGATCCTGATCCGTGGCGGTCGTGTAAAAGACCTCCCGGGTGTTCGTTACCACACCGTTCGTGGTGCGCTTGACTGCTCCGGCGTTAAAGACCGTAAGCAATCACGCTCCAAGTATGGCGTGAAACGTCCTAAGGCTTAATGGTTCTCCGTTAAGTAAGGCCAAACGTTTTATATTAATGTCAAACTAAACTCTTAGAGTTTTGGACAATCCTGAATTAACAACGGAGTATTTCCATGCCACGTCGTCGCGTCATTGGTCAGCGTAAAATTCTGCCGGATCCGAAGTTCGGATCAGAACTGCTGGCTAAATTTGTAAATATCCTGATGGTAGATGGTAAAAAATCTACTGCCGAAACTATCGTATACAGCGCGCTGGAGACCCTGGCTCAGCGTTCTGGTAAAAACGAACTGGAAGCTTTCGAAGTAGCTCTCGAAAACGTGCGCCCGACTGTCGAAGTTAAGTCTCGCCGCGTTGGTGGTTCTACTTATCAGGTACCAGTTGAAGTCCGTCCGGTCCGTCGTAATGCTCTGGCAATGCGTTGGATCGTTGAAGCTGCTCGTAAACGCGGTGATAAATCCATGGCTCTGCGCCTGGCGAACGAACTTTCTGATGCTGCAGAAAACAAAGGTACTGCAGTTAAGAAACGTGAAGACGTTCACCGTATGGCAGAAGCCAACAAGGCGTTCGCACACTACCGTTGGTAATCCCTTCGGAGTTTTAGTCACCAGGCGGGCGCTTCTAGTAAGCAGCCCGCTTTGGGCTACTTAAATTGAACGCCTAAAAGATAAACGAGGAATCAAATGGCTCGTACAACACCCATCGCGCGCTACCGTAACATCGGTATCAGTGCGCACATCGACGCCGGTAAAACCACTACTACCGAACGTATTCTGTTCTACACCGGTGTAAACCATAAAATCGGTGAAGTTCATGACGGCGCAGCCACCATGGACTGGATGGAGCAGGAGCAGGAACGTGGTATTACTATCACCTCCGCAGCGACTACTGCATTCTGGTCTGGTATGGCTAAGCAGTATGAACCGCATCGCGTAAACATCATCGACACCCCGGGGCACGTTGACTTTACTATCGAAGTAGAACGTTCCATGCGTGTGCTTGATGGTGCAGTAATGGTTTACTGCGCAGTTGGTGGTGTTCAGCCTCAGTCTGAAACCGTATGGCGTCAGGCAAACAAATATAAAGTTCCGCGCATTGCGTTCGTTAACAAAATGGACCGTATGGGTGCGAACTTCCTGAAAGTTGTTGGTCAGATCAAAACCCGTCTGGGCGCGAACCCTGTTCCGCTGCAGCTGGCAATTGGCGCTGAAGAAGCGTTCACCGGTGTTGTTGACCTGGTGAAAATGAAAGCCATCAACTGGAACGAAGAAGATGCAGGTGTAACCTTCACTTATGAAGATATCCCGGCTGACATGCAGGAACTGGCTGAAGAATGGCACCAGAACCTGATCGAGTCCGCTGCAGAAGCTTCAGAAGAGCTGATGGAGAAATACCTGGGTGGTGAAGAACTGACTGAAGAAGAGATCAAAAAAGCTCTGCGTCAGCGCGTTCTGAACAACGAAATCATCCTGGTAACCTGTGGTTCTGCGTTCAAGAACAAAGGTGTTCAGGCGATGCTGGATGCGGTAATTGATTACCTGCCATCCCCAGTAGACGTACCTGCGATCAACGGTATTCTGGACGACGGTAAAGATACTCCTGCTGAGCGTCATGCTAGCGATGACGAGCCGTTTGCTGCTCTGGCATTCAAAATCGCTACCGACCCGTTCGTGGGTAACCTGACCTTCTTCCGTGTGTACTCTGGTGTGGTTAACTCCGGTGACACCATCCTGAACTCCGTGAAAACTGCACGTGAACGTTTCGGCCGTATCGTACAGATGCACGCTAACAAACGTGAAGAGATCAAAGAAGTTCGCGCGGGCGATATCGCTGCTGCAATCGGTCTGAAAGACGTGACCACTGGTGACACTCTGTGTGACCCGGATCACCCGATCATTCTGGAACGTATGGAATTCCCTGAGCCGGTAATTTCCATCGCGGTAGAACCGAAAACCAAAGCTGACCAGGAAAAAATGGGTCTGGCTCTGGGCCGTCTGGCGAAAGAAGACCCGTCATTCCGCGTATGGACTGACGAAGAATCTAACCAGACCATTATCGCTGGTATGGGTGAGCTGCACCTCGACATCATCGTTGACCGTATGAAGCGTGAATTCAACGTTGAAGCGAACGTCGGTAAACCTCAGGTTGCTTACCGTGAAGCGATTCGCGCGAAAGTTACCGATATCGAAGGTAAACACGCTAAGCAGTCTGGTGGTCGCGGTCAGTACGGTCATGTTGTTATCGACATGTACCCGCTGGAGCCGGGTTCAAACCCGAAAGGCTACGAGTTCATCAACGACATCAAAGGTGGTGTAATTCCTGGCGAATACATCCCGGCCGTTGATAAAGGCATCCAGGAACAGCTGAAATCTGGCCCGCTGGCTGGTTACCCGGTTGTTGATCTGGGCGTGCGTCTGCACTTCGGTTCTTACCATGACGTTGACTCCTCTGAGCTGGCGTTTAAACTGGCCGCTTCTATCGCCTTCAAAGATGGCTTTAAGAAAGCGAAACCAGTTCTGCTTGAGCCTATCATGAAGGTTGAAGTAGAGACTCCGGAAGAGAACACCGGTGACGTAATCGGTGACTTGAGCCGCCGTCGTGGTATGCTTCGTGGTCAGGAATCCAACGTCACTGGCGTTGTTATCCATGCTGAAGTTCCGCTGTCTGAAATGTTCGGATATGCAACCCAGCTGCGTTCTCTGACCAAAGGCCGTGCTTCTTACTCCATGGAGTTCCTGAAGTACGACGATGCGCCGAACAACGTTGCTCAGGCCGTTATTGAAGCCCGTGGTAAATAATCCACAGGATTAAAACCTAAGTCCCGTGCTCTCTCCATAGGGGAGAGCACTATAGTAAGGAATATAGCCGTGTCTAAAGAAAAATTTGAACGTACAAAACCGCACGTTAACGTCGGCACCATCGGCCACGTTGACCACGGTAAAACTACCCTGACCGCTGCAATCACTACCGTACTGGCTAAAACCTACGGCGGTGCTGCTCGTGCATTCGACCAGATCGATAACGCGCCGGAAGAAAAAGCTCGTGGTATCACCATCAACACTTCTCACGTTGAATATGACACCCCGACTCGCCACTACGCACACGTAGACTGCCCGGGCCACGCCGACTATGTTAAAAACATGATCACCGGTGCTGCGCAGATGGACGGCGCGATCCTGGTTGTTGCTGCGACTGACGGCCCGATGCCGCAGACTCGTGAGCACATCCTGCTGGGTCGTCAGGTAGGCGTTCCGTACATCATCGTGTTCCTGAACAAATGCGACATGGTTGATGACGAAGAGCTGCTGGAACTGGTAGAAATGGAAGTTCGTGAACTTCTGTCTCAGTACGATTTCCCAGGCGACGACACTCCGATCGTTCGTGGTTCTGCTCTGAAAGCGCTGGAAGGCGAAGCAGAGTGGGAAGCGAAAATCATCGAACTGGCTGGCTTCCTGGATTCTTACATCCCAGAACCAGAGCGTGCGATTGACAAGCCGTTCCTGCTGCCTATCGAAGACGTATTCTCCATCTCCGGTCGTGGTACCGTTGTTACCGGTCGTGTAGAGCGCGGTATCATCAAAGTTGGTGAAGAAGTTGAAATCGTTGGTATCAAAGAGACTGCTAAGTCTACCTGTACTGGCGTTGAAATGTTCCGCAAACTGCTGGACGAAGGCCGTGCTGGTGAGAACGTTGGTGTTCTGCTGCGTGGTATCAAACGTGAAGAAATCGAACGTGGTCAGGTACTGGCTAAGCCGGGCTCTATCAAGCCGCACACCAAGTTCGAATCTGAAGTGTACATTCTGTCCAAAGACGAAGGCGGCCGTCATACTCCGTTCTTCAAAGGCTACCGTCCGCAGTTCTACTTCCGTACTACTGACGTGACTGGTACCATCGAACTGCCGGAAGGCGTAGAGATGGTAATGCCGGGCGACAACATCAAAATGGTTGTTACCCTGATCCACCC